>NZ_JBFELV010000081.1:0-15650 GCF_041551955.1 Desulfosarcina sp. | reverse complement strand
GCAGGTTCTTTTGATCAGTACACCCCTGGAATCCGGTGACGACACCCCGGCACCCACCGTCGGCAGGTCATGTGTAAAAGGCAATCAGGCAAGGCAAATTAGGAATCCGTCTGCGGGCAAACCTGCCATCTTGCCGGCAGGACGCGTGGCGGCGTTGAAGCGTTCCGGTCGGTTGCCCAAAAAAATGGATCAAACGCAATGAAGCCCAAGCCGAATCGCCAAAAACGCTCGCGCCGCACCTCCTACATCATCGCCGAGTACACCGTCAAAGAGGGAACGCATCGGGATGTAATCAAGAACATTGGTGCGGGTGGCCTGTACATCCGGACTTCGAGAAAGGTTGCCGAAGGGCAACCCATCGTACTCGAATTTCCATTGTTTCGGTTTGACAACACCATTCGGGTAGCCGGACGGGTGGTTCGAATGGATTCCGATGGGTTCGCCGTGGCCTTCGATGAACTTCTGGATGCGTTGGAATCAAAAAATGGCCAGCTCCCTGACATCGTTCACGAGATCGATCGAAACCCCTGAAGCGAATCGGGGATTCACCCGTCGGAGTGATCACTGCCGTGGTTGTGCTGCGGGGTTGAGCGGCCCCCCGTTCCAACGGCATCCCATGCATACCAATCATGTGCGGCCACGACATCGATGCGGTCGGATGCCGCAATCGTTTCAACTTATTTCGTTTGACGTTCATGACCGGAACGCATAGTTTTATCCTCGTCCCCACGTCCCTTTAATCAACGGTTGCGTATCCCTTCTTGATCGGTGGATCCTCCAGCCAAAGGGTTCAAATGAATCACCTCAAAGCGTCAGGTACGTTCAGCAACATGGGTGTGGCCACCCTTATCATGATGGCCAGTATTTTCCTCAGCCGCGTCACCGGCATCGCCAGAGAGATGGTGCTCGCCGCGCTGGCTGGCGCCGGAACGGAAGTCGATGCCTATCGCGTCGCTTTCGTGCTTCCCGAGATACTCAATCACATTCTGGCCAGCGGATTTTTATCGGTGACCTTCATTCCCATTTTCTCGCGCTACCTGGCCGAAGAAAAGGAAAAAGAAGGATGGCAAACCTTTTCAAATATTTCGACGGTATTTGGCGCCCTGCTGATTGTGCTCATTGTGACGGGCATGATGGTGGCTCCCATCGTGGTCCCCCTATTGGCACCTGGGCGACAGGACCCTCAATTTATCGCTCTGGCGGTAAGAATGACACGGATTACCCTGCCGGCCCAATTCTTCTTTTTCGCCGGAGGGATGCTGATGGCAGTTCAATACGCAAAGAAACGCTTTTTGTTTCCGGCCATGGCGCCTTTGATCTACAATCTCGGGATCATTTCCGGCGGGTGGTTGCTCGGCCGCCGGTTGGGCGTGGAGGGTTTCTGCTGGGGGGCGCTGGCGGGCGCAGCCGTTGGCAGCTTTGCGTTCCAAATTCTCGGTGCCGTCCGAATCGGAATAAAATTTCGTCCCATTATCGACTTCACCCACCCAGACCTCAGGCGTTATATCCTGTTGACATTGCCCCTGATGATCGGGCTGACCATGGTTTTTTCGACAGAACTGTTCTCAAAATTCTTCGGCAGCTTCCTGTCAGCGGGGGCCATTGCGTGGATTGATTATGCCATGCGTGTCATGCTCATGTTGGTTGGTTTCTTCGGACAGGCCGTGGGGGTCGCCTCCTATCCCTATATGGCTCAGCTGGCCGTTCAAGGGCGCCTGTCGGAATTGAATGATCTCATCAACTCCATCTTGCGCTATCTATCCATCGTTATCCCTGTTTCCGTTCTGATCGCCGTGCTGCGGCATGAAATTGTCCACGTGCTTTTTGAACGGGGCCGATTTACTCCCGAAGATACGAAAATGACGGCCTTGACGTTGTCCTGTTTGATGATCGGGGCAGTTGCCTTTATCTCCCAAACCGTCGTCAACCGAGGTTTTTATGCGACTCAGAACACCCTTGTGCCGGCGGTTTTCGGCACCATTGCCGTAGTTCTGAGCCTGCCGATATACTGGATGGGGCTAAAGCTTTTCGGCGTTGCCGGGGTGGGGCTGGCCATTTCCGCGTCCGCCCTAATCCAGACCGTTTTTCTTTTTTCCATCTGGAATCGGCGCAGCAACAATACGGCCGCCATTGGTGTGTATCGCGCCTATCTGAACAGCGCCATTGGCACACTGGTCATCGGGGCAATCCTCTGGTCGGTGCACGGGGCGCTTGTTATGCGCATTGAAAGCCAAACCCTGATCGCCAACCTGGCCGTGATCAGCATCGTCTCAGGGGTTTTCGTTGTGCTAACCGGGTTGTGGGGTTGGATCTTTAAAATCGAGGCCATCCAATATATATTCAATCGCGTCGCATCCTCGACGTTCCTGAAAAAAAGCTGACGCGGTTTATTCAGCGGTGTCACCTTTTACTTTTCTCTCGACACGTCAAATCGTAGGGTCTGTTTTGGAAATTGGTCCATGGAAAACGTTATTAAAATCTTGCCCATTATCGTAGTCGTCCTGGTTGTTTTTCTCATCAGGGAAGGGCTCTCATTTTACAGGTATGTGAAGTATTGCAAACTTCATGAAGCAGCCAAGACCGGAAAAATAGTGAAAGCGCGCAGGCTCCTTGAAGAGGGGCATCCGGTAAATGCCGTGGATCCCAACTTCGGTTTGACGCCGCTTCATTTTGCCGTACGAAACGGTCATGTCGAGATCGCCCGATTGCTCATCGAAAATGGCGCGGATCTCACCCAGCCGTCAACTGCGGGTATAACCCCGCTCGACTGGACCTCAGCCTACCTTGACCCTGACCAACGCGCTGAGCTGTTGCGGGGGACCGCGGGTGAGGCGGACACCGATGCGGTGTAGTCCATGTTTACACTATAGTGGCGATTGTATAGGATGATAAAGTACTTTCATTTATATCGATAGAATAAAGGAATCCATCATGGCGATTCATCTGTTACCTCTGGCCAAACTGGCTCTCATGGCCGGAAAAGCGGGGACATCCAAAGCCACCGGCGCTGCCATGGTCAAACAAGCGGCGTCCCTCTCGGCGAGCAAACAGTTACCCGGTTGGGTGGTAAAGGGGGCATTGGCCGGCTTGATCGGATTCAAGCTGCTGTTTCTATTGGTCCTGGCCCATAAACGCAACGTGTTCAAATCGCCCACCCAAGTCGGCAGCGCCTGCCCCAGCTGTAAACATTTTGTCAATTTAAATGAAATCTCCCGCGCCTTCAATCCCCGACTGATCGATAAAGAGTTTATCTTCAGTGGAACCTGTCCGTCATGCAACGCAGTCATCTCTATTCGGGACAGTGGTCTGAAATCCATCTCCAGAAGCAATCCCCCGGTTAGATAAGATAGGCACCAACTCCTTGACAAGAAACAGAATTTTTGTAAATGTGGAGTAATTCCAACGGGCAGAACCACGCCTGTCTGCCGGAAGGGTCACTGACGATCAAAGTGACGTAATTGATCGGACGCACCGACTGCTCGGCATCATTGGCATCATCTTTCCAACCGTAATGATCGCCTGGATCAGGTAGGAGAAACCATGGCACTGACCAAACAGCGCATCATCAAACAAGTACATAATGAACTCGGGTTTCCCAAGAATCAATCCGTTGAGATCGTAGAATCCCTCCTTGAGATCATCAAGGCAGCGTTGGGGTCCGGGGACGATCTGCTGGTAAGCGGGTTCGGCAAGTTCTGCATCCGGGACAAGAAGGAACGCAAGGGCCGCAACCTGATCACCGGTGAGCATATCGTCCTTCCGGCAAGACGGGTGGTGACATTCAGGTGCTCCGGCAAGTTGCGCGAAAAGATGAACTTCCCCATGAAACCAAGGTCAGATCGACGCCGATATCCCCGCAATGCCGCAGCCTTTGCCGTGAAATACACCGTCGACTCGGTGACGTATCGGGATCTGGTCAGAAACGTCAGCGTGGGAGGCATCTATATTGGCAACTGGAGAGCGATCACGGATGGCCAGCGGATCAGCCTGCAGTTCCTGGTTTCTGATTTCGACAATAAGCCCGGTGTCATGGGAACGGTGATGCGCTCTCAGGACAAAGGGTTTGCAGTAATATTTGACCATCCGATTGAAGAGAAAATTTGCCGGACCGGTCAGGACCCTGGAATAGAAATTGAGCGTTATCGATCCATACAACTTCAAGCTCATGCGCGTTGACGCCTCCACCAACGGCATGGAACCTGAGGATAGAGCCTGCCAAACCGGCATTAAACCTGACGGCTGTCTGTACCCTCCTCGCTAAAAATCATCCCAGAACAAATCCACGGAAACCGTATCATAGTCGCCATCCCCATCGGTATCTGTTTCCACCTTGAACAGACCCGCTGAGAGGCACGTCAATCTTGCCATGGTTGGGCCGCCTGCCGAACCGTTCTCTCCTTCCGCAATCAGTATGCCCGCCGATGGAACCTGGTCGGTCGTATCAACGACGAGCGCCTGCTGAGTAGACAGCACGACATAACCGTATTGGGGACTATAGAAGTTGCCGAAAATCGTCATCGACATGGTGGGACCGGTTTCCACGACGTCCATCTGATAGTCCTTGATCCAGAATACGTCGCCGCCGATGCCATCCTGGAACAGCATGTCGACGGTGATGGCCATGTTGGCGGGGTGATTGACGATCACCAAGGTGCCATCAATGATGTATGTTTCAGATGATTCTGTGCATGTCAGGTAGCTGAAACCGAAGCTTGCATTCACGATTTCGTCCGTTGACAGATTGATCTTTCCGGAAAAATCGGTGCTGCCGTTCAGCGACACATTGGATTCGCAGTAGCTTGAAAATGTCAGACTGCCGGAGAAAGCACCAGTCACATCATCGACTTGAATAATACCGGTGGCTTGCCCACCGCAGGGGCCATAGATTGTTTCTTGCTCGGTCACCAGCGTCCGTTCTGCGCCCATCTCATGCAGTGAAACCGTCTTCAGGTCAGCGACCGCGTTTTGCATGATGGTCGCCGGAGCATACACCCTCAACCGCTGGGTATCAGAAGTGCCACCGCCCTCGCTTAACGCGGCAAACCCGGTTAGCGGGTTACCGCTGGTTCCTCCGTTTACTGCCCCGACGGCAATTTCAGCCGCGTTTGAATCGGTGATGATCGCCCGGTCAGTTGACCCTGTGTACGATAACGATGTGGGACTGACTGCATTCGTACCACCGCCGCCGCCACCGCATCCAGTAAAGATCAGTATGGCGATGACAACGACCCAGACTCCCTTCATCATCCATTGGTGTGTCAAGGCAGGTCTCCTTCCAAAATCGGGTTGGGGGAAAGCGTCTCCAATGACGCCGAAGTATATCGACCAACTGTCGGTTGTCAATATGAAGGTCGACTGCAATTAAAATAAATTTTAAAGAAGCCATTTTGAAAATACTGATGAGGCGGGGATCTGATGCTGGTGTTACAGCAGGCAAACTAAATACTATATTGCAATAGGATCAAGTGACTTCAAAATTGAGCCCTCCCCGCGACCCCGATGAGCGGGGTCGCGGCTTCGCTCCGACAAGCGGCAGAGAATGCATTCGCTATCGCGGTCCACAATGGACACTGAATTAATTAACTTAAGAAAAAACCCTTAATACCGAAGACCATTATGGTGAAGACACAATTTTAATTATGATTGATTGCAATAAAGAGACAACATGCAATGGTGCTTAGAGGCTGTGGCGGATGCAGGTAGGAAATGGCTGGTTTGCATCGAGTCAGTTCCTTTTGTGATTGGCCGCGCAGATGACTGCGATCTTAAGCTAATCGACGATCGAATCTCCAGACATCACTGCGAAATTCGCATAAGCAGTGATCTGCTGTGGATTCGGGATCTAGAGAGCACAAATGGCACTCATGTCAATGAAAAGAGAATCAAGCATGCCGAATTGCTCGAACCAGACGACATCATCTCAATTGAAAAATATGAGTTTAAGGTAAAGCGATTCAGCGTTTCAACCGCTGCTGCATCGGACGAGACCATACACTCGACGATTACTAAAGACATCAGCGACCTTTCTTTTTTTGAGCCAAAGTTGCAGAAGTTGATTCAACGTCGAAAGGTCGTTCCTCATTTTCAACCGGTAGCAAGATTTTCTGATCTGACTGAGGTCGGGTACGAGATCCTGGGGCGTGTTGACGATGAAGAATTGCCATCGAACCCATCTGAACTGTTAGACATGGCGGCGTGTTTGGGTTTGGCCTCCGACCTGAGCTCCCTTTTCCGTGAAGTAGGGGTGGAGATGGGGAAAAACTTGCCTGGATCACCCTTGCTGTTCGTAAATACAACTCAGCTTGAAATCTACGAAATAGATGCCCTTTTGGCATCTCTGCGGCGGATTCGTGAAATCGCCCCGTTCAGCAAGATCGTGTTGGAAATAAATGAAAAAGCGGCCGCCGATACCAATCAGTTCCCCCGACTACGCGATGCCTTGGGAAAAATGGATATGAGGCTGGCTTTCGATGATTTCGGTGTCGGACAGACTCGGTTGGTCGATCTTTCAACCATATCTCCGGATTATCTCAAGTTCGACATCTCCTTGATCCGCCAAGTTCACTTAGCGCCAAAGCGACTGCATCAGATGATTTCGACGTTTATCAAAGCATCCCACGACCTTGGCATACTCACCCTCGCAGAAGGCATTGAATGCGCTGAAGAAGCAGAGGTATGCAATCAGCTTGGATTTGATCTGGGGCAGGGTTTTTTCTTTGGAAGGCCTGCACCTATCACTGCGAACGAAATCAATCTTAATTCTACCCAAGGCGCTTGATTCGATTAACCCACCTCACCTTATGGACCAGATCTACCAGGCAAGGTATAAAAGTATATATTAAGGTATTTAGTTTGGTGGTGGCCGGTTGTGAGCAGCTCCCGCCGACCACATCTGTCAAAATTGACGATACCAATGGTAGGATACGATACTATAGTAGTTTGGAGCTACCCTTGTGACCGGACCACTTGGGCAAGTCGTCGTTTATGTCGACAACCCGCAGGCTGTAAAAAATGTGGCAGGTTGGTTTGAATGAAGTCGGGACTTTTGAAACATGCCCAAACTCGAAAAGGGACGGAAACGCGAGCCACATCCGGCGCCCCTCGTCGGCAATCAGGGTGCCACAGCAGCCGCAGCTGACTTTGCATGGCAGGATTCGCTCGTACTTGAGGCGTTCACTGTTGAAGAATCTAACGTGATCGGTTCCTGCCGTTATTCTAATGTCGCGCTTTCGAAAGATGGCTGCCCACTGCATGGGCGCTCCGTGAAGTTTCTGGCAGGACAGGCAATGGCAGATTTTGGCATCCAAAGGATCCGCACACACGTCGTATTGAACCTTACCGCAATGGCACCGCGCACGGTATTTGGATTTAAAATGCTTGTCCTCAACAGACGCATAATCCGGTCCGAATCCGTTTTTCATCGCCACTCCAATCGTTACGAAGTATCATTCTACACACAGGATGGGCGAGCTTGCCGATCTGCAGCATAGACGATCCATGGCCGACAATAGGGGGAAAAATCGGGACGCCCATATTTTACTTTGCCGAAACCGGCGCGACAAGAATTAACGACATGCGTGAGCGTGGCTAATTTTGTTCGATATACGGATGTGTGGCCTTTTAGGGTTAGGTTTTCAATCGAGTAAGATTGTCTTCCGAATACATTGCCACCCACTTTACGGCTTCGTCCACCGCACGAAAAACATGGATTGGTGTCCTCGATTCTGATGTCATTGGAACATGCGGCTTGGCTCATATTGTATATCACGGCTTACCAGAAAAGCCACTATAGCGTCATTTATCCCTGGAGGAAATCTTAAGGAGTATTGAGCCATCTCCATGACAGCCTCTGATTTTATAGAAGACCGGTTGGCATCTCTGAAATTCCATAGCCTCCCATCCCTTCCTTATACCTTTTGTCGGCTACAGCTGAATCAAGTGCGCTAAGAATTGCTTTACTGCTCAACGGGCCCGATAGCTTAATGCAGACAATATTTTTTTTCATCAATGCACAGATCCATGTCCCTCACCTTTGAGCAAAATCCCTAAGCACCCAACCAGAATGATTTCAAGCGGCAGAAGGACGAACTCCAGGCCGTGGAAATGCCTTTGGGAGAAGGAAGCCGGTCGTTAACCGGAGGACGGGGATATTGGTCAGCTGACACAGTTGCGGTGACAGGGTAAGCGAGGTTGGCATGGGAAATTCGATCATAGCTTGGAGGTCCGGTCCCGGCTTACCGGATGATACTATAGCAATGGCAGTGTATTTTTAATGATGTTGCGTAGATGGTAGAGAAGCAGTAGAGATGACAGGTAGGAAAGATGCTTTTTTCGGTGGCATCAAAGCCCTTTCCCCGATCTTTTGGGGAGTGACCCCGTTCGACCTAATCGCCGGCATATCGTCTATCAATAGGGGCTTGAACGAACTCGAGGCGCTGGGTATGTCGGTTGTTGTTTTTTCCGGTGCCGCCCAACTGGCCGTCGTGGGTCTTATGGACAGACGCCCATGAACCAATCATATCTGAATGAGAAAGGAATATGGCATGACCTATCGGTTCCACCACATCCATCTGCTGTGCACCAATCTTGAAAACACCATCGATTTCTTTACCCAGGCGTTTGGAGCCGAACTTGTGGCTCGCAAGCAGTTCGGCCAGGCAAATGGTGCCTCCTTGAGTCTGAACGGAACCACCATCAACCTCAGGGTAGCCGCGGAGGACGAAACCGTCAATGCGGACGCACCACTGCCTATTTACGGCTATCATCATATGTGCGTCGAGGTCGACAACCTGGATGCCGCCTATAGGGAGCTCAGAGATAAGAAAATTGAATGTAGCGTCCCTCCCCGAAATACGCCCGACAACCTCCGAGTTGCATTTTTCAAGGGGCCGGACGATATCGTTATCGAGGTGTTGCAACAGCTTTAAGGGCATCCGAAGCGTATTGCCACAAAAGAAGAATTAGACACCCGCGAGCTTGGGTTAACGATCAATTGGTTCATGCCGTGAATGAAGTCGGGAGACGACCGGTTACCGGCACCAGAACAAGCAAAGTTCTTTGATGCACGTGGGCCGATGATATTCATTTTGAAGAGCGGTGGGTGAAATAAACGGACAGAAAAAGGGTTAGCGAAGTTTGCTAACCCTTAGTTTTTATGTGGTGATCCCAGCGGGATTCGAACCCGCGTTACCGGCGTGAGAGGCCGACGTCCTAACCACTAGACGATGGGACCATTAAAAAAACAGTGGCTTGCTTATAGAAAAGACCCATTTTTGTCAAACAGTATTTTAATCGTCAATCCACCGGCGCATCGATAGCGGGCCGTTTGCCCTTTCTGAAGCCGAAGAGAAAATAGACCGTCACGCCGATGAACGGAACCAGGGCTGTTACAAATGCCCAGAGGGCTTTCATCTGGATTGACCCGAAATCCTTGCGGGCGATGTCTAAAAGAGCAACGCACGTGATCAGGAAAAACACAACGCCGGTGAGAACGACGAACATGCCGGTGCTCATGGAGGGTCAACCTTTCAATTTATCCGCGATGTCGAGGATGGTGTCCACGTAATACTTGCTGTGGTTGTAGTGGTAAACCACTTTGAACGCCTCGTCCCGGGTGAGCCCCGGTTTCCATCCAAAATGCTTCAGGTAGCTGGCAATGCTGGAGATGGCGTCGGCATGTACGAACAGGTCCACCTGTCCGTCGGCGTTGCCGTCTTTGCCATAGGGGGCGATGTTGCTGGGCATGAACTGGGAGATCCCCATGGCGCCGGCGTATGACCCCTTGATGATGGTAGGGTCCATACCTTCCTTTTCCGTGTAGGTCAGAAAGGCTTTGAGCTCCCGATAGGCCCAGCTGGATTTCTGATCCGCTTTTTTTTCAAATTTTTCGCGCGACATTCTTCTGTGGTCATCCGGCAAGTCGTCCCAGATCGCCTGGCGGGGTTGATCCTCGGTCATGACAGAAAGGGTGGCCAGGGTGTTGATCACCGATTTGTTGCCCACATAGGTGCCCAGTTTGGTCTCCACGAGTATGATGGCCGTGATCACCTCCTTGTCGACCGCGAATGTCTCCTCCGCGAATGCCAGTGCCTCTTGGTGTTCCTTCATGTACTTCTTGGCCGATGCGATATTCCATATGCGGGTGAACTGCTTGTAGTTCAGCTTGGATTCGTTGTGCATGAAATAGGCGCTGACGCCTCCCGCTTCGAAGGACACATCGGGACTGGCAAAGATGGCTTTGATGCGAGCGTTGTCGAAGCCATCCGCGACCAGCCTTTTTTCGAGCGCATCGAAAGGCTCCGCCGCATCGGCGGCAACCGCCGAGAAAAACGACCCTGCCAGCAATGTGATCAGGATGGCCATGCCGCACAGCGTACACCATCCGTTTTCACATTTCAGTCTATCGTTGAGCATGAGCACTAGTCTCCTCAAGTATGATCAGGTGTGTTCCCTTCCCCCTTTTCCCTCGATGGTATGGAAAATAGGGGCAGGATCCGGCTTTCCCAAAGTGGCACGGTTTCCCGCCGGCGATGGGAAAAACCGGCCAGATGTTTTAGCGTGCCAGGGCCAGGTCTTTCACGCGGATCTTTCGCAGAATACCAAAAAATCCGTTCACAACGGACTGCGATGGACGCTATTGGAACTTTTAAGGCAGATCCAAATGACATATCACATCAAAGCGATCATAATCCAGCATTGATTCCAGCACGCCGAGGTATTTCGGGTAGACGCCGTCGGGGCTGAGTTCTCCCCGGGCCCATGCTGAGCGCTGGGACACCACGCCGTCACCGTCGAGGAAGTGAACACCGCCTCCCACTACATCGAGGTCGAAGGTGTCGACGATCTCGATGCACCGGTCTACCTGGCGGGGTGAAAAGTCAATTTCCAGCCCCACCCGGACGCTGATCCGCGCTCGGAAATGTTGCGCCAGCCGACGGGCCGCATTCACGTACATGGGCCCTTCCCTGGAAAACATGGCGTTGGCGCGCCCCGCTGCCTGGAATGTCAGATGGTCCAGAAAACAGATGGTGGCAAGCTCTTTTCCCACAGCCGCCCGGACATACTGCTCCATGGTGCCGGTGGCGTGGTTGCAAAGGCTCGTATGGACATGGTAATCGATCATGGCTTGAGGATTCGTAATACGTTCGATTTCTGCGTTGCGCTTCGCCCCTCGTCACTGCGGCGTACCTGTATGTACGCAGCCTACGGCACCCGTGATAGCGGTATTCCCGGGACTCGCGAGCCTTGATCTCGAGCGTCCTACGAATCCTTCGGATATTCGGCTTTTCAGGCCATTATCATAGTTGGCAACGTTCCGGATAAGGGTTCAATTGACATGGGCTTGCTGCCATGTCAAATCAATAGCCTTGCAGTCTTTAATTCCTCCAAGACAGGCACTGGAAATTAACATGGCACGAAAATCTGCAAAAACCCTTTTTGTCTGCCAGTCCTGCGGCTATGAGTCGGCCAAGTGGATGGGCCGGTGCACCGAATGCGGCGCCTGGGACAGCTTTGCCGAAGAGGTGCGGCGGACAGCTGCGGCCGGAAGCAAAATCATGGCCGAAAAAGGCAACCGCCCGGTTCCCATCGACGCCGTTGAAATTCTCGATGAGGAACGGATGTCCACCGGCATCGACGAATTCGACCGGGTGTTGGGCGGCGGATTGGTGGCCGGCACCCTGGTGTTGATCGGCGGAGACCCGGGCATCGGCAAATCCACGATCATGCTCCAGGTCCTGCACGGCATCGCCAGCAGCGGCCGCCGGGTGCTGTATGTTTCCGGTGAAGAGTCGGTGCGCCAACTGCGCCTGCGCAGTCGGCGGCTGAAAACCCTATCGTCCGGCCTGCTGGTGGTATCGGAAATCGACATCGACGCGATCATGGCCATGGTGGAAAGCGAACGGCCGGACGTGCTCGTGGTGGATTCGATCCAGACGGTGTTCAGCCCGGAGATCACATCGGCACCGGGCAGTGTGAGCCAGGTGCGCGAGTCCACCATGCGGCTGATGCTCATGGCCAAGCGCACGGGCATCCCCACCTTCCTGGTGGGCCACGTGACCAAGGAAGGCACCATTGCCGGTCCGCGTCTGCTGGAGCACATGGTGGATACGGTGCTCTACTTCGAAGGGGACCGCAACCATGTGTTCCGCATCCTGCGGGCAGTGAAGAACCGCTTCGGCTCGACCAACGAAATCGGCGTCTTCGAGATGAAGGAGAGCGGCCTGTGCGAGGTAACCAACCCGTCGGCCGTGTTCCTGTCAGAACGGCCGGAAAACGCCCCGGGGTCCGTGGTGGCGGCCAGCATGGAAGGCACCCGCCCCATCCTGGTGGAGCTTCAGGCCCTGGTGTCGAGCACCAGCTTCGGCACTCCCCGGCGGACAATTCTGGGCCTGGACCATAACCGGGTGGCCCTGCTGGTGGCCGTGATGGAAAAGCAGCTGGGCATGCATCTGATGGGCCACGACATCTTCATGAACGTCGCCGGCGGCGTGAAGATTATGGAGCCGGCCGTAGACATGGGCATCGTGTCTGCCATCGCCTCCAGTTTTTTGGACCGGCCTATTCGCAAGGACACCATGGTAGTCGGCGAAGTCGGGCTGACCGGTGAGGTCCGGGCCGTGGGCAACGTGGACATCCGCATCTCCGAAGCGCGCAAAATGGGCTTCACCCGCATCGTCGCCCCTGCGGGCAGCCTGAAGCGGCTGCGGCGACCCAAGGACGTCACCCTCGAAGGCGTGGACACCGTCAGCGCGGCCGTCGAACTGTTGTTCTGACGCCTCCTCACCCCCAGGCCAGGCCGACGTCGGCTGACTCACCACCGCCTGGCCCCCAGGATGGCATCCACCAACCTGGGCGGGATGACAACACACTCATTATATTGGGTATTGAGTTCACCTCACCCCCATGGTTTGACTTGACTTGAAATGGGCGAAAAGATATGAAGCGAACCAATCGAAAAAAGAACCCGTGGGCGGATCACTACACCCGCCAGGCCCAAAAGGATAACTTCGCGGCCCGTTCGGTTTACAAACTCCAGGAAATCCAGAAAAAGTACCGGATTCTCAAACGGGGCGCGCGGGTTCTTGACTTGGGATGTGCGCCGGGGTCGTGGCTGCAGTTTGCCGCCCAGACGACCGGTCCAGACGGCCGACTGGTTGGCATTGACCTGACGCCGGTCACCATCGGGTTGCCGGACCACGTAACCGTGATCACGGGTGACGTGGCCGATCTCGAGGGGCACCTGGCCGATCTGGGACAAACCCGCTTCGATGTGGTGCTCAGTGACATGGCGCCGGCCACCACCGGCAACCGGCACGTTGACGAAGCCCGATCCATGGGTCTGTGCGAAGCGGCCCTGGGCATTGCCGAAAAGGCCCTGGTCCCCGGCGGCGGCTTCGTCTGCAAGATCTTCCAGGGGACTGATTTCAAGGCCTTTACGGAGGCCGTAAAAAGCCGTTTTGACCGGCAGGCGGCCTTCAGGCCCCAGAGCACGCGAAAAGCCAGCCGAGAGGTGTTTGTCATCGGATTAAGAAAAAAATAACAGGAGGTTTACATGTCAGGACATAACAAATGGTCTTCCATCAAGCACCGCAAAGGCGCTCAGGACGCCAAAAGGGGGAAGATCTTCACCAAATTGATCAAAGAAATTACGGTGGCCGCCCGCACGGGCGGGGGTGATCTGGACGCCAACCCCAGGCTGCGCACTGCCGTGGCCGCGGCCAAGGTTGAAAACATGCCCAAGGACAACATCGAAAGGGCCATCAAAAAAGGCACCGGCGAACTGGAAGGGGTCAACTACGAGGAGAACTCCTACGAAGGCTATGGCCCCGGCGGTGCCGCCATCCTGGTCGAGTCGTTGACGGACAACAAAAACCGTGCCGTGGCCGAAATCCGCCACATCTTCAATAAATACGGCGGCAATATGGGCGAAAATGGCTGCGTGGCCTGGATGTTCGACAACAAGGGCTATTTCAATGTGGACAAGGCCGCCGTCAACGAGGAGAAGCTGATGGAAGTGGCCCTGGAAGCCGGCGCCGAGGATGTGCGCGAAGAGGCCGACTGCTTCGAGGTCATCACCGCACCCGAAGACTTCGATGCCGTCAAGGAAGCCCTCGAGGCGGCGGCCATCCCTTTCAGCGACGCCGAGGTGACCATGCTGCCCCAGAATATGAGCCCGCTGGAGGGAAACGAGGCCGAACGCATGCTCAAACTGATGGAGGCCATGGACGACTGCGACGATGTTCAGAAAGTCTACACCAACGCCGACATTCCCGACGACATGGTCGATGCCATGTAACCCATTAACAGAATCCCAACAAAAACGGCCGGCCCCGCTGACGATGCGGTAGCCGGCCGTTTTTTCTGATGAGAGGCGGTTCCTTGCGGCGACAACGGGAGCCGATAACGCTGGTCGGTCACCGGCGGACACCTGTCCTTCAGACCCGATCCCTCTATTAACGCGAAAGATCGAGCATCCGGGTTACCGCGGCCAGGGCTGGGATACGGATATCCTCGGGGACCTTCACCTGGCCAGATAGGTTCTCCAGGCAGGCGGCCACGTCCGCGAGGCCGATCCGTTTCATGTTACGGCAAACCATCTTCTTTGAGGCCGGGTAGAACGTTTTGTCCGGATTCTGCTTTTGCATGGGGTGCAGCAGGCCGGTTTCCGTACCGACGATGAAGGCCTGGTGCGCCGAATTCCTGGCGAAGCGCAGCATGCCCGACGTGCTTTCCACCACATCCGCCAGGGCCAGCACATCCGGGCGGCATTCCGGATGGGCCATGAAGACGGCTTCGGGATGGTCGGCCTTGGCCTTGGCTGCATCGGCGGCCGTCAGCCACTCGTGTGTGGGGCAGTACCCGTCCCACACGTGGATGGTCTTGTTGGTTTTCGAAGCTGCGTACATGGCCAGATTGCGGTCGGGAGCCAGCAGCATCTCCTTTTCCGGCAGGCTGTTGACCACCTTGACCACGTTGGCCGAGGTGCAGCAGATGGTCGACAAGGCCTTGACTTCAGCCGTGGAGTTCACGTAGGTGACTACGGGCATAGGGGCCATGCTGGCTTTCTTGGCTTCCAGCGATTCGGCATCGATCATGTCGGCCATCAGGCAGCCGGCATCGGCACGCGGCAGCAGCACGGTCTTGTCCGGCGAGATGATGGAGGCTGTTTCGGCCATGAAGTGGACCCCGCAAAAGACGATCACGTCCGCATCGGTGTTGCCGGCCCGGATGCTCAGTTCCAGCGAATCCCCACACATGTCCGCCAGGTCCTGAATCTCGGGAGGCTGGTAGTTGTGGGCCAGCATGATGGCATTTTTTGCCTTGAGCAGCTTTTTAATGGCGTCTCGCATGATCATTTCCTCACGGATTCATTTGCAGCACATCTGCCCCCTCCGGCACGTCGAAGCGGAAAAGCGCTGCCGGCGGCGGATTGTCGAAGCTGACGTTTTTCAGTTCGATGCGGGTTTCATCCCCATATACGTTAAAGGTGGTGATCCGCACCAGGTCGTAAGTCTTTTTGACGATATCCAGCTCGACCGCCATCAGCTCAACCGAAGATGTGTTGGGCAACAGCTTGAGGCGGTAAAGATGGGGGGCGGTTGACGGCTCCAGGGACAACTGGAAACTTTTTCGGACCGTCTTGATGTTGG
>NZ_JBFELV010000080.1:0-15684 GCF_041551955.1 Desulfosarcina sp. | reverse complement strand
GGCAGGACGCGCATTATCCCCGAATCGTGGACCAAGACCTACTACGATTGGATGGTTAATATCCGCGACTGGTGCATTTCCCGACAGATCTGGTGGGGCCACCAAATTCCGGCCTGGACCTGCCAGAGTTGCCGCAGGCTGATCGTTGCCATGGAGGCACCCGATGTATGCCCGGACTGCAGTTCGATCGACCTGGTCCAGGAAACCGACGTGCTGGACACCTGGTTCAGTTCGGCCCTGTGGCCTTTTTCCACCATGGGGTGGCCGGATCAGACCCAACTGCTCAAGGCCTACTACCCCACATCGGTGCTGGTCACCGGGTTCGACATCCTCTTTTTCTGGGTGGCCCGCATGATGATGATGGGCATCCATTTCATGAAAGAGGTCCCCTTTCATGATGTCTACGTACACGCCCTGGTGCGAGACGAGGAAGGCAAGAAAATGAGCAAATCCAAGGGCAACGTCATTGACCCGCTCAACGTCATCGACCAATACGGAACCGACGCCTTCCGCTTCACCCTGGCCGCATTTGCCGCCCAGGGACGGGATGTAAAGATGAGCGAAAAAAGGGTCGAAGGTTACCGCCACTTCATCAACAAGCTCTGGAACGCCGCACGGTTTTCCCTCATGCACCTGGAGAAGGGATACGATGCCATCGATGAGAAACACATCTCCCTGCAGGACCGCTGGATCCTTTCCAGACTGAGTCGGGTGGCACGGCAGACCGAGGAAGCCCTGGATGGCTACAAGTTCAACGAAGCCGCCGGCGCCGTTTACCAGTTTGTCTGGCATGAACTGTGCGACTGGTATATAGAGGCCATCAAACCAACCTTATATGACAAGGCCGGCAACGAGGAAAAAGCCGCCACCTTGTCGGTGCTGTGGCATGTGTTCAAGGAAGCCCTGATCCTGATGCACCCCTTTGCCCCCTTCGTCACCGAGGAGATTTGGCACTCGCTGCCCGGCACCGACGGCTCGATCATGCAGGCGATCTGGCCGGACCATGTTCAGCCCGGCGACGATCCGGCGGCCGAAGCGCAAATGGAAACGGTCGTGGCCGTCATCACCGGCATCCGCAACGTGCGCGGTGAAATGAACATTTCTCCTTCCACCGCCCTGTCCGCAGCCGTCCACGCCGAGAACTCAGAAACTGGCGCGGTGGTGGAGAGCAACCGAGACCTGATCATGAACCTGGCACGCCTGAACACCATCAGCGTTGAGGCTGCCATGAAACGTCCCAAAGCGGCGGCAACGGTCCTGGTCAACGGGGCAACGGTATATGTGCTGCTGGAAGGCATCATCGATTTTGCCCAGGAGCAGACGCGCCTGGAAAAGGAAATCGGCAAGCTATCCAAAGAATTGTCCGGTATGAACAAAAAACTGGGCAACGAGGACTTCCTCAAAAAGGCGCCCGCCGATGTGGTGGACGGTGTCCGCGAAAAGCACGCCGCCCTGCTGGAAAAACAGCACGCCCTGGAGGCAACCTTGGAGCGAGTCAAGGATATGATGGATTAAGAACATGCACACCACTGACGAGTTGATCCAACTGGCCTTGGAAGAAGACATCGGCCCCGGGGACATCACCACCGACAACCTGGTGGGCCCGGATACACGCGGGAAAGGTGCGATCATCGCCAAGCAGGATCTGGTGGTCGCCGGCCTGCAGGTGGCTGAGAAGGTCTTCCAGGCGCTCGATCCGAAAATCGATTTCAACGCTCTTTACGCGGATGGCGACCGAATTCCTGCCGGCAGCACGCTGGTCAGAATCGACGGCACACTGGGCACCCTGTTAAAGGGCGAGCGCACCGCCTTGAACTTCCTTCAGCGGTTGTCCGGCATCGCCACCCAGGCGCGCACCTTTGTCGGGGAGGTCGCCGGAACAGGCGTGAAACTGGTGGATACCCGCAAGACCACCCCGGGCTGGCGGGTGCTGGAAAAATACGCCGTTCGCATGGGAGGCGCCCATAACCATCGCATGGGCCTGTACGACGGCGTACTGATCAAGGACAATCACATCGCCGTGGCCGGTGGCATCATCAATGCGGTAAAAAAAGTCCGGCAGCAGGCCTCCCACCTGGTAAAGGTCGAGGTGGAGGCGGCCACCGTTGAAGAAGTAAAAGAGGCCCTGGCCGCCGGTGCGGACGTCATCATGCTCGACAACATGGATCTGGATCAGATCCGCCATGCCGTTCGTCTGATAGACAAAAAAGCCCTGGTGGAAGCCTCCGGCAACGTCACCCGGGGACGACTGAAGAAGCTGGCCCAAACCGGGGTGGATCTCATCTCCATCGGCGCCCTGACCCACTCGGCCGTGGCCGTGGATCTGAGTATGAGAATTGAAGCGAATTGAGGAATTCGGGATTGGGGAATGATCGCTCTCAAAGTCACAATCCAAAATTCTCACAATCATTTAGCTCATTAACCATCGCTATATACTGGTAGGTGCCGTAAAAAGACCGAGATCAAGGCCTGCGAATCCTGAGAATACAGCTGTCGCGGGTGCCGTAGGCAGCGTATTGACGATTATCCGCAATGACGAAGGATAAGCGTAACGCAGATATTGGGCTTTTTACGGCGCCGGCATGGCAACGTATGATCCCCATTCGCGACACGACACCGATCAAAACCGTCCCGGTGGTCAACAACACCCTCATCGGCATCAATGTGGTGTTTTTTCTGGTGCAATTGGCCCAGGGGCCGGCCCAGGACCATTTCGTCTATCTTTACGGGTTGGTCCCCGCCAAGTTCACCGTCCCCCAGGTGGCGGCCTACTTCTCACTCGGCCAGCGGGTCATCTCCCTGTTCACCTTCATGTTCCTGCACGGCGGATTCTTGCATTTGATCGGAAACATGTGGTCCCTTTACATTTTCGGCGACAATGTCGAAGATCGTCTGGGACCGGCGCGATACATCGTCTTCTACCTACTGTGCGGTCTGGCGTCGGGCATGACCCAGTTGCTCTTCAATGCCCACTCCAACATACCCACCATCGGCGCCAGCGGAGCCATCGCCGGCATCATGGGCGCCTATTTCATCCTCTATCCCCGTTCCCGCATACTGACCCTGATCCCGATCATCTTCATCCCCTGGTTCGTAGAAATCCCGGCTTTCTTCTTTCTGGGAGTCTGGCTGCTCCTGCAGATTTTCAATGCAGCGGGAAGCTCCGGGCAGGCCGGCGGTATCGCTTGGTGGGCGCACATCGGCGGGTTCGTCTTCGGCGTGCTCTTTCTCAAGCTGTTCGACCGGATTCCGGCCACCGGCGTCACCGACCGGCTGCGCCACGCCACCGAAAAGAAGCGGTCCCACCGGTTTCAAGTGGTTAAAACCGCCGGCGGTGAGGAGGAGGCCAACCTTTACGGGACCCTCACCATCACCCAGTACGAAGCCATGGTCGGCGCACGCAAACTGATCACCGTCCCCAGGGGGCTGCAGAATCGCCTGTACCGTGTCGTCGTGCCCCAAGGGATTGCCGACGGCCAGGTACTGCGCTTAAAGAACGTGGGCAAAGCCAAGTCCGACGGCTCCCGGGGCGACATGATGCTCAAGGTCAGGATTCAGCACATTTGACCGCGGATGGCCACCAGGATCAGCCCAACATCTCTTTCACCGGCCGGCCGATCTGTTCGATGGAATAGGGTTTGCACACGTATGCACCCACGCCTATCTGCAGGGCGCTTTCGATACTCCCGGTTTCGGCGAAACCGCTGGCGATGATGGCCTTCTGGTGCGGCCGGATTTTCCGGACCGCCTGAAAAGTCTCCAGGCCGTTCATGCCCGGATCCATGATCATGTCGATCACCATCAAATCTACCGAGTTGTCTTGAACATAGGCCAGCGCTTCTTCGCCGCTGACGACCGCGGTTGGTGTATACCCCAGCTTGCTGAGTATCCCGCAGGCAATTTCGCGCTGATCCTTGACATCGTCCACCACGAGGACCGACTGGCCCCGGCCCTGCAATTCATCCAGGTGCGGCAGGGCGGCCTGTTTGGGCACGACTTGGCGGGAAGCCGGGAAGTAGAGCCTAAAGGTGGTTCCTTCGCCCAACCGACTCTGGACGTCGACAAAGCCCTGGTGATCCTTGACAACCCCCCAGACCACGGCCATACCCAGTCCGGTGCCGCTGCGCCCTAAAACCTTCTTCGTGAAGAAGGGCTCGAAAATCCGCTCTTTGTCCTCGGGTAAGATTCCCAAGCCCGCATCGGTCACCGTGAGTATGACGTACTCGCCCTCGGCGACGTTCTCGAACCCACCCGTGTCCCTGTCGATATATCCGTTCGCGGTCGACAGGACTGCCCGACCCCCTTCCGGCATGGCTTCGAATGCGTTGGAAATCAGGTTCATGATGGATTTTGCCAACTGCGTTGGTGCACCTGAAAGGTTCATCAGGTCGGGTTGGCAGTTGACCTGCAGGACACAGCCGCGGTGATGCTGATTGAGCTTTTCGTGTTCGGGGCTGTCGACATATTCTTGCACGATGGTATTCAGGTTGACAATCTCAGTGGTCACCACCCCCCGTCGAGCCAGGTTGAGCAGATCCTGAACGATGGCGGCCGCCTTGTCACCTGACTTTTTGATCACCGATAGGGGTTCGCGTAGGGGACTGTCGTCGGGCAGGTCCAGCAGCAGCAGTTGCGGGTAGCTCACGACACCCGAAAGGATGTTGTTAAGGTCGTGGGCTACCCCGCCGGCAAGCAATCCCAGGGCTTCCATCTTCTGGGCGCGGTGAAGCTTGGCCTCGGCATCACTGCGCTCCTTTTCCAGGGCCTTCAGCCGGGTGACGTCGGTGGCGATCTGGAGGAACACCCAGCGGCCGTCCACCCATTTGATTGCCCGGTCGTAATTGATGTACCAGCGCAGGGTAATTGGGTTTTCGGTTTCCCAGACGTGCACACCGGTAGGGTTGTCGTCGCCATCCAGCAAGCCTTTCATGGTACAATGTGGGCAGGGCTCCGCTGCACCGCGAAACACATTCCAGCAACGGGAACCGACGGCGTCGCCGCCGAAAAGGTTCTTCATGTGCCGGTTCATGAAAAGGATTTGGTGTGTCTGCATGTCGGCTACGTATATGGTGGCATCGATGCTGTCCAGCACCGTCAGAAATGTCTCATGGGATTCTGTCAACGACTTCTCGGCGGATACGCGTTCCCGAATCTCCTGGCGAAGTTCCTTGTTGATGCGGCTGAGCTCGGCGGTTCTCTCCGCCACCCGCTTTTCCAGATCGTGATGGGCAATGCGCAGTTTCTGCTCGGCCAGCAGCAACCGTTGGGTCTGGCGTTCGAGTTCCTTGTTTTTTTCACGCAGCTCGTCCCGGTTTTTTTTTCGCAGGGCGGCTGTGTACGAGGCGATGTAAGCGATGACAAACAGCAGGGTAACGACGACGGACAAGTATACCAGCCGGGCCGTCCACGTAACGGTGAAGTTGGGGTTGACCCGATGCCAGGGAATCATACCGGATCCTTCCATGAGAACCATCACGGTGTAGACCGTCGCGCAGGCGGCCGCGATCAAAAAGGTTCGCCACCGCTCGGTCATTGCACCCACGTAGGTGATCAGCGCCGCATAGATGGGAGTGAGATACGTGGCTTCGATCCCGCCTAAAAAATATATCACCGCCGTGTATCCCAAGATCTCCAGCAGATTGATGAAAGTCGAAAAATTGGCATGCCGGTGGGGATGCTCGATACGCTTGAGAACCCAGAGGGTCGGCGGGTTGATGGCGATCAGGTAGAGCACGGCCAGGCTCACTCCGATGAAGTGACCGGAGCTGATGACATCGATAGCGTATGCGGCCCAGGCGAACAGCCACATGATCAGGCTGGCACCGGATCGCACCAGGGCACCCTGGAAATGCCTGCGATAGAGACGTGTATAGTACGCTTGAAGCGCGACGCCTGACCTACATGGTGGGTCTGGGATCATGCAGTCCTTTTTCGAACAAGCTTTTCGGCTCAGCACCCGCGCTGTTGCTGAGTATCCGTATTTTCAGTATTTATTGATCTTTTAAAAATTCCGAGTAATGCTGTTTTCTACAATCGGGGCAGACGCCATGACTGAATCGGATCGTGGAGTATTTGGCGAAGTAGTGTTCAACTTCCTGCCAATAGTCATCGTCATCTCTGACTTTACGGCAAAACGAGCAAATCGGTACAATTTTGCGCAGCTCTGTCAATTCGGTAATGTCCTCCAGGGTAAGGATCACATAGCTTCGTCCTGCATGCTGCAACGGCGCACCGCTCACAAGAAAGGTTTTTTCCTGGACCCGGCCATCAGATTGGATTTTCATTTTAGATAAGCGCCGAAACGAAGACTCACCCTTGGCAACGGCCGCCGACGTTTGTCGAAGCACGCATTCTGGGCAAAAATCGGTTGTTCCACATCCACCGGGCCTACTGATCGCATGGATGCAGCCCAGCGTATCTCCGCACAATTCCCTTAGCTTTGCGCTGATATCGTCTCCAAGCAATTTTTTGGAAGCATGGTTCGCGTCGTGGATGGTCAGGCCTTTGTCTACAATAAGAACAGGAATGGGGAAGGCATCCAGAACCCCCCGCAGATATTTTTCATCGACCAACTGATCTATTTCCATGGTTTTCTCTCCAGGGCAGGATTAACACCGATACAGAAAGCGCTCTCTATCATTTCAGTTTTTGAAAAGCGTGCCATTCGCCAACGGTTGACTGACAGACGAATGGTGGGTGGGTCGGATGGCGGCGTGCTTTCATTTAAGCAACTCTTGTTGAACACTGTTCATAAATTTTATCTTTTTTCAAGTCTTGAATTATCCAGGCCCCTTGCCCGGGAATAATGATCCATCCGCTACTTGAGAAGGTGAAAAACCCCCACGCAACGCAAGGTTTTGGCTGGTCTGCTTTCCCGCGCACATTGACATGGCCACAATCATTTTGTATTAATCAATAAGACTTATCCCACCCCAGGTGACCTTACAGGATATATTCGGAATGGAGACGCAGCCCACCCGAGAGGCATTGATCCAGCGCATTGCCGATTTGGAGGCGGAGTTACGTGTTTACCGAAACCGTCTGGAGCTCGCCTCCGCCTGCGATGCCTTCAGTTTGGCAGACATTGACCACGCCGCCGACGGCGTGTGCATATGCCACGCGGTCGACACCTTCCCTTATGTAAAATTTACCTTCTGGAACCGGCGGATGGTCGAATTAACCGGTTACGGCCTTGAAGCAATCAACCGCAAGGGCTGGTACCAGAGCGTCTACCCGGATCCTGACACGCAGGCCAAAGCCATTGCGCGCATGGCGGCCATGCGCGACGGGGTCCACCTGGAAGCAGAAACGTGGGAGATTACCCGCGCCGATGGAACCACATGCAGCCTGCGGATTTCCACGTCCGTGCTGGATCATGGTGACGGAAAACCGCATGTCTTGGCCATCATGCATGACGTCACCCAGTTGATACGTGACGAAGAGGCGCTCAAACGCGAAGTGGTCGATGCCGACCACGCCTTGAGGACCATCGATGAAAAATATCGCAATCTTTTCGAAAATGCCGGCGACGCCATTTTCATTCATGATCTGGACGGTACCATCATCGACGCCAATCAAAAAGCGTTGGCCTTGTTTGGATACGGCAAACCGGAGCTGTTATCCATCAAGATACCGCTGCTGCACCCGCCAGAAGCACAAGAACAATCAAAATCGGCTTTCGAGGTTATTCTCCGGGACGGGCACGTCAGGTTCGAAATAGATTTCATCAATAAAAATGGCGACGTCATTCCCACCGAAGTGACCTCAAGTATTTTTGATATCAATGGCAAGAAAGTGATCCAGGGTATCGTCCGGGATATCCGCGAACGAAAACTGGCTGAGCAGGCCCGTCGGGAAACCTTTGCCATCATCGAGAAGAGTCCCGTGGTTGCCTTCCTGTGGCGCAACGAGACGGAATGGCCGGTAGAATTCGTCACGCGGAACGTCGGTCGTATTTTCGGGTACGCGGATACCGATTTTTTATCGGGCCGCATCCTTTTCAGTAAGGTGGTTCACCCGGACGACATAAAACGGGTTGCCCGTGAAGTCGCCACCTACAGCCAGGAACCGGGTCGAGCGGGCTTCGTCCATGAACCCTATCGAATTGTAGCGGCGGATGGGTCCGTACGCTGGGTCAACGACCAGACATTCATCCGCCGTGACCCTACCGGTGAAATCACGCATTTTCAGGGAATCTTAGAAGACATTACGACCCGCGTGGTCGCCGAGCAGGCCCTTCGGGAATCCGAGGCCAAGTTTTCACGGGTATTCCAGTTGAATCCAGACACGGTCATCATCACCCGTCTGGCAGATGGGGTGATCCTCGACGTTAACGACAGTTTCAGCAGAGCCACCGGCTATTCGAGGGAGGAGGTTATCGGTCGCGACAGCGTGGCGGAGCTCCGCCTGTGGACGAATCCGAAGGAGCGCCGCCAATACGTTGGCGAGGTTCTTCGAAAAGGGGCTGCCCGCGATATGGAGCTTAATTTTCGAATTAAAAACGGAAGTTTGCGTCTGGGCTCCGTATGCGGTGCGATGATCGAAATAAGCGGTGAACGTTGTATCTTAGGCACCATACGGGACATCACGGAGGAACGCCAGGCAGCCAACCAGTTAGCCGCAGAGAAGGAACGCCTGGCGGTTACCGTTCGCAGCATCGGCGATGCCGTGATCACCACGGATCGTGGAGGTCGAATTACCCTCATGAACCCGATTGCAGAGGATCTGACCGGATGGCGTGAAGCGGATGCGATCGGTCGACCGTTGATGGATGGGTTCCGGATTGTTGACCAGCGGACCGGAGAACCCTGCGCCAACCCGGTGGAGCGCGTGCTCTCCACCGGGCAGATCGTCGGTCGGACCAACCACACCATCCTGGTGGCCAGGGACGGCCGGGAACGTATGATTGCCGACAGCGGCGCACCGATACTGGACCTTCAAGGCGAAATCATCGGCGTGGTGCTGGTATTTCGCGACATTACCGGTCAGCAGCGCATCGAAGAAGAGTTGCTGAAGATGGAGAAGTTGAAATCCCTGGGGGTGCTGGCGGGTGGTATTGCCCATGATTTCAATAATTTTTTAACCGGCATCATCGGCAATCTGTCGATGGCCAAATTGGATGTTCAGCCCGCCCATCCGGTGTCGCGAGCGCTGCACGAAATGGAAAAAGCGGCGGTCCGGGCCAAAGACCTGACCCAACAATTGCTGACCTTTTCCAAGGGGGGTGAACCCGTAAGGCACACCACCAACGTGGGCGACTTGGCTCGTGAATCCGCGCAATTTGTCCTGCGCGGGTCCAACGTCCGCTGCCAGTTCAGTATTGACGAAGGGCTGCTGCCCGCCGATGTCGATGACGGTCAAATCACCCAGGTCGTGCACAACCTCATCATCAATGCCGATCAGGCCATGCCCAACGGCGGCACCGTGTCGATAAAGGGCGCCAATGTGAACTTGCCAGCCGACAACCCATATGCCCTCGAAGCCGGCAATCATATTCAATTGTCCATCCAGGACGAGGGCATCGGCATCCACCCGGAGCACCTAAAAAAAATATTCGACCCGTATTTCACCACCAAGCAAAAAGGCAGCGGGCTGGGCCTGGCCGTGGCCTACAGCATTATCGCCAAACACGATGGCCAATTGACCGTGGATTCAAAATTGGGTCAGGGCGCCACGTTTACCATCCTGCTGCCCGCTTCTGAAGGCGCGCATGAGATCGACAACAGGCAAACCAAGGGGCTGGTAACCGGCCAGGGACGCATACTGGTAATGGATGACGAGGATTTCATCCGGGAGTTGGTTTCGGTCATGCTTCCCAAAATGGGGTACGACGTGGTGTTGGCCCAGGATGGCCAGGCCGCCGTAGATAGGTACAAAGCGGCGCTGTCCGCCGGCGATCCCTTCGATGCAGTCATACTGGACCTGACCGTACCCGGCGGCATGGGCGGAAAAGAGACCGTTCGCCACCTTCGCGCGCTGGACCCTAATGTACGGGCCGTTGTCTCCAGCGGATACTCAAATGACCCGGTGATGGCCAACCACGCCCGTTACGGGTTCTGCGGTGCCGTTAAGAAGCCGTATCTGATTCAGGATTTGAGCCAGCTGCTGAATGCGGTAATCAAGGGATGACGGAACAGGCTCAGATACCGACCGGGCCAATTGCATCCACAAAAAGACATCGGGATGCTTTCACTTGACCCTCCGCTCTGCTGGAAGCCCGCTGCTATGCCAGCAGCCCGCCATCACAAGGAATGCAGGCACCGGTGGTGTAGGATGCCGTATCCGAAACCAGGTAAAGCACCGCACCGGCCATCTCCTTGGGTTCCGCATGGCGCTTCAAGGGAATCTGAGCGACCACCATGTCGTAAATCTCTTTATTCTGCATGAGCACCGAGGAAAATTGGGTGTCCGTGAATCCCGGAAGCAGCGCATTGACGCGGATACCATGGGGTGCAAGCTCCTTGGCGAAGGCCTGGGTCATGGTGATCAGCGCCCCCTTGGTGATCGAATAGACGCCTTGAAACGCCGCCGGCCGGATGCCGTTGACCGACGAGACATTCACTACCGCGCCTTTGCCGGCCGCCTGCATGAGGGGAATCGCCTTTTGGATCATGAAAAAGGGACCTTTCAGGTTCACACCCAGGGTTTTCTCCCACACGTTTTCATCGACCGCGGCCATCTCGCCGAAAAATGGATTGGTGGCGGCATTGTTCACCAGGATGTCCAGCCGTCCGTATTGCTCTCGAATGTTGTCGTAAAGCAAATCGATGCCTTCAAGGCTGCCCATGTTGCAGGCAAAACAGACCGCCTTGCCGCCTTTTTCGCGAATCCCTGCCGCGACGACTTCCAGGCGCTCCAGCTTCCGGCTGACCACAATCAGCTCTGCACCGTGGTATGCCAGCGTCTCTGCAATCGCCCGGCCGATGCCCCGGCTGGCGCCGGTGACCAAGGCGATACGGCCTTTCAAGTCAAACGATGCCATGTCTTCTCCTCTCAGAATTCTCCCGTCTCCATCACCCGCACCGCCGTCTTCTCCAATATCCCCACGGCGAACCCCAGCATACCGAAGCGCTTGTCGGTTGTCTGGCCGTGGTAAAAGCGATAGTAAATCTGCTGGGCGATCACCGCCAACCGGAACAGGCCGAAGCAGTAATACCAGGCAAAATTCTCTATGACCGATCCGGATTTTTTCTCGTACAGCGCGACGATCTGGCGTCGGCTCAGCATTCCGGGGCACAGGGTCGGCAGCGTCCGGATCAGCTTCAGTTCGTCGCTGTCATCCGGCTCGACCCAGTACCCCAGTGAAGCGCCCAGATCCATAATCGGATCGCCGATGGTGGCCATCTCCCAGTCCAGCACACCGATAATCCGGGTGAGATCGGCGGGGTCCAGAATCACGTTGTCGAACTTGTAGTCGTTGTGGACCAGAGCGGGCTTCGCAAAATCCGGCGGCATGCCGGCGCTCAGCCAGGCCATGACCTTCTCGAAATCCGGGACGTCATCGGTGCGCGCGTCGCGGTATCGTTTGGACCAACCGTGGACCTGCCGGGCCACATAACCATCCGGGTTGCCCAGATCCGCCAGGCCGCATCCCCGGTAGTCCAGGCCGTGTAGATCACCCAGCACATCCACCCACCGCCGACACAGCCGACCGGCCTCCGATGCACCGAGAACCAGTGATTCGGGCGGTTCTTTTCTCAGGATCACGCCGCGCATGCGTTCCATCACATAGAAGGGAACGTCCATGACCGCGGGATCCTCGCAGTAGGCCAATGGTTCCGGGACAAATGGGAAGACAGGCTTCAGGGCGCTGAGCAGGCGGTATTCCCGGCCCATGTCATGGGCCGTTTTGGCTTTGCGTCCAAAGGGCGGCCGGCGCAGCACCAGCTCGGTATCACCCATACCGATCAGGTAGGTCAGGTTTGAAAAACCGCTGTGAAACTGGCGGACCGTTGCCGGGCCGACCATGTCGGGCAGATTCGCCATCAGGTAGGTTGAAATCTTCCTGGCATCCAGCGACTCTCCCGGACGAACCGCCCTGGCCTGATCAAGAGACGTCATTTTACACTCCCTTCATGGTTTTACTGGCGCCATAGTCCCTGACCATGGAAATAACAAAATCCGCATAGGCTTCGACCGAAATCTGGCGCCGTTTGTATTTCCAGCGCTTCAGGTACCAATCCTGGAGCAGGGCCTTGATGGCAGCGGCAACCAGCAACGGGTCCTTGATGGCTAAGGCGCCAGCAGCCACCCCGCGTTCCAGAATGCCGGAAAAAATGGCTTCTGTCTGCAGTTCCCCGGCAATGGCCCGTTTGCCTTCTTCGGCATGAAAAAAGCGAGTCTCCATATATGAGAAAAAAAACCAGGGCTGCAGCACTTCGGACAGATAGAGGTGGCTGCGAATGGCCCTATCCAGAGCCTGTCCGGCATCCTTGATGCCGGCAAGCTGATCACCCATCACCCGGGCCACAATGGCCCTGCCCTGCTCCTGGATCAGGGTCAGCAGTTCCTCCTTGTTTTTAAAATAGGCATACAGCCCGCCCATGGACATGCCGCTTTCGGCACACAAGTCCCGCAGGCTCATGGCGTGAAACCCCTTTTGGTTGGCCAGCTTGAGCGTCGCCTTGAAAATTCTCACCAGGTTTTTGACCGCCACCTGTTCCTTTTTGATTTGAATCGAGTGGGATCGGCTCTCGAAAATTTGCCTGCAGATATCCGTGGTCGATACCGCGACCTGTTTTTCAAATGACTTCAGATCCATGGCCGTTTCTCGATAAAGGGGTCATTGATTGCAATATTGATCGCGGCGGGAAGCCGCTCCTACTTTGAATCCGGAACGAAATAGCTGTTAAGATGAAAGGTCGAAGCTCAAAGCCGGAAACCAGGAACTCTGAACCCAGAACCCAGAACCCCGAACCCATAACCCAGAACCATCCTTAACCCGGCAGATTCAAGGCTGCTTTCAAACCGCCCTCCCCATGAGCGCGAAGGATATGCCGAGCCACGGACATCTTGTGAACTTCGTCGGCCCCGTCATAAATTCTGGCCGCCCGTTCATGGCGGAAGAAATAGGCCAGCACAGTGTCGTAAGTCATGCCCAGGCAGCCATGCACCTGGAGCGCCCGATCGACAACCCGCTGGAGAATGTTGGCCACCACAAACTTGATAAAGGATATCTCGTGGCGCGCGGCCTTGGCCCCCTCTTTTTCGATTTTCCAGGCGGCGTGCAGGGTCATCAGGCGGGCAGCCTGGATTTCTGACGCACTTTCAGCTATCCAGGACTTGACGATTTGCTTTGATCCCAGGGTCCTTCCGTCCGGCGACATCTTACGCGTGTTGGCCCTTCGGCACATGAGGTCGAAGGCGCGCTGGGCAATGCCGATCCATCGCATGCAATGGTGGATCCGGCCGGGTCCCAGTCGCTCCTGGGCGATGACGAACCCGTGCCCTTCGGGCCCCAGCAGGTTCGCCCGAGGCACCCGGCAGTTATGGTAGAGAATCTCCGCGTGGGAGGCGTAATCGGTCCCCCGATGCCCCATGACCGGAATGTTGCGCACCAGGTTGAAACCGGGGTTGTCGGTGGGCACCATGATCATGCTGGCCTGCATGTAGGGCGAGGCGTCAGGGTTGGTAACGGCCATGACAATGGCAAAAGCGGCACCATCCGCCGACGTGGTGTACCATTTCTGGCCGTTGATCACGTAATCGTCGCCGTCCTTGACGGCCGTGGTTTCCAGCATGGTCGGATTGGAGCCCGGCATGTCCACCTCGGTCATGGAGAAGCAGCTGCGGATCGTTCCGTCCACCAGGGGTTTCAAATATTTCTCCTGTTGGGATTCGCTGCCATACTTGTGCAGGATTTCGATGTTGCCGGCATCGGGCGCCTGGCAGTTGAACACATAGTGGCCGATGGGCGTGCGTCCCAGCACTTCGGACACCAGGCCGTGCTCGACCAGATCCAGACCCATGCCACCGAGTTCTTTCGGGTGGTTGGGTGCCCACAGCTCCATCTGCTTGACCATCCTGCGCTTTTCCGCCAACACCGGAAGCAGATCCACAAATTCACGATTCAGGAATTCCGGCTCCAGGGGGATCAGTTCCTTGTCGACAAACGCGTTGATCATCTCCAGGATCACCTGCATTTTTTCAGAGATTTGAAAATCCATGTTCGCTGTCCTTTTTCGTCTGAATGTCGATGGTTTTACCCAGCCATCATCCGCTGGAAACCTGTTGCCTGCGCTTATCGATAGGTCACCAATCTGTTTCCGGCCTGCCCCTCCAGGTGACCATATTCGTTGAATGTGTCCAGGCTGATCCGCCCATCGCTGAATTTGAAGCGGGTGATGGAGGCATTGGCCAGCTGCCATGAGAGGGCGATGGTTTTTTCTGCGGCGAGACCCATCACACTGCCGACCGTTGCAGCGATCGGGCCGCCTGAAGTAAAAGCGACGATCCGGCTGCCGCGGTCGCTGTGTGCGATGATCTCGTGAATACCGGCGGTCACGACTGCAGCAAAAGCGGACCATTCGGGCAGACCGTCCACGCGGTCCGAACCGGAGGCCCAGCGGGTCATCACGCGTCCGAATACCTTTTGAAATGCCCGCCGGTCCGACAGCATGGTGCTGACATCCTTGATGAATGCCGGATCCTCTCTTTCGATGAGCGGCACCAGCGCCCGCAGAACGGCTTCGTAATCGTATTCATCCAGGGCGGGGGTGTCGGTCGGAAGCGGCAGGTCAACGCCGGCTTCCAGAAAGCGTTCACGGACTTGACCGAGAGTCTGTTTCTGCCGTTTCAGGGTACCGGACCAACAGGCATCGAAATGGGTGCCGGCGCTGAGAAAAAAATCGCCCAGGACACGGGCCTGGTGCCTCCCCCCTTCCGACAGCGCGTCGTAGTCCGATGCGCCGAAGGAAGCCTGGCCGTGTCGGATCAGATACAAGATGCTCATGGAAATGGTCTCCCGGATACGCCAGGTTTGTGCCTATCCCGAAAGGGTTTTGTTGATCCCATATCTTCGTTATGTTCAAAATAGCATCCTCGGAACCTCAACATCCGCAGGGACGAAGGATAAAGCGCAACGCCGTTCACGGGCTTCTCGGCGAATTTGTCCAATCCGGGGTCTGTATGTCCCTGCTATATGGCGGCGGCCATCCGGTGTCAATAAAAATATAGCGAACGCTCGATTTTTTTATTGCCTTGAACTGCATTTCATGCGTATAGGCTCCCCAGTCAAAAAAGATGGGGAATTCATGGCATTTTCGATTTTGGTTTGCGTCAAAACGGTACCCACTCTCACCTCCGGAAGCCCGCTGGTCTTTGCCGGCCCCTGGGTCGATGAAACGGCCGTCTCCTGGTGCATGAATCATTACGACGCCCACGCCCTGGAAGCGGCCCTGGCCATCAGGGATGCGGCCGACGATGTCACGGTAGACGCCCTGTCGGTGGGACCCGATCGGGTCAGGGACACGATTCGACGAGCCGTTGCCATGGGTGCGGACACGGGAATCCACCTGGTCATGAACAACGTCGGGCGGATAGCCCCGTCGACCGTCGCCCCGTCGATTGCTCACTTTGCCAGGACGAGAAAATACGATCTGATTTTAACCGGCGCCATCTCCGAAGACGACATGCACGGCATCACCGGTCCGATGATCGCCGCTGCGCTCGACTTGCCCTGCGCCG
>NZ_JBFELV010000079.1:0-15694 GCF_041551955.1 Desulfosarcina sp. | reverse complement strand
GCGGCCTGATTCAGGCCGCATCGAGATCCCATGCCGGGTATGTTGGCACCCTGTTCATGGGGTTGACCATGGGCGTCGTGGCCGCACCCTGCATTGGTCCCTTTGTTTTGGGGCTGCTGACCTGGGTTGCCGGCATGGGCAGCCCATGGCTGGGATTTGTTGTGTTTTTTACCCTGAGTCTCGGCCTCGGATTGCCGCTTTTCTTCTTGGCCATTTTCTCCGGAAACCTTAACCGGCTTCCTCGCTCGGGCGAATGGATGCTCTGGGTCAGAAAGCTGATGGGCTGGATTCTGGTGGCAATGGCCATATATTTTATCATACCGGTTTTACCCAAAATGGTCGGAATTCTTCTTCCCGCCATCGTCGCTCTGGCCGCAGGGCTCCATCTGGGTTGGATCGACCGGACCAGGGCCAGTTTTCGTGCATTCGACTGGATCAAGACCACTGCAGGAATTGCGGCAGTGGTAATCGCTACCCTTGTTATTTGGAACGGTTTTACGCAAGGGCCTGGAATTTCCTGGAAGGCATACTCGGATCGATTGCTGGCGGAATCAAAGAATGAAAGCAGACCGGTGATTATCGCTTTTTCGGCTGACTGGTGCAGCCCTTGCCGCGAACTCGATGCGGTCACCTTTCATCATGCAGGCGTGGTCCAACAGGCTGAACGCCATTTTACCTTGATCAAGGTAGATGTGACCCAGGGAGGCAATCCGGTTCATGAACGCCTATTGAAGCAATATCAAGTCAAGGGGGTACCCACAGTAGTTTTTTTGGACGGGCAGGGTCACGAACGCGTCGATCTGCGATTGGTGGATTTCGTGCCGCCAGACCCGTTCTTGCATCATATTAGCGGATTGATCCAAACTGGATCTGATAAATAGGTCGTTGGGTAACGGATAAGGAGGGCCACATGCTCAAAGTCAGGTTTTTTTTCAATGAGCCAAACGGAAAGCCTTGAAAACGTTTTAAACAGATGATGCCCAGGTTGGGTAATAAATACCCGATTGATATTGAAGTCACCTCCCACCCCAAAGCGGCCTACATGACGGACGCCTATTTCGGGTTGGACCTGCCGGTGGCCCCCGCCGTCATGGTCGCCGATGAAATCGTCGTCGAGGGACAACATGTATCCCAGCACGAGGTTGAGGTCAGCATTTGCCGCCATTTGAAACTGCCAGCGCCCGAGCCACCTAAAAAGGGCGTGCTTTCGAGGCTTTTGGGAAAAGTCTGACGATACATGCTTAAAGTATGAGTTTCCTGGATGGAGCGGTTTTTCAGCACCAGCAAAAAGGCAGAGCCTCGTTTGAGGCTCTGCCTTTTTTTGCCGCCCTTCGGCGGACGCGAACTGTTATCCTTTTTATTCCGAAGCTCTGCCGTCGATCATGCCCTCAAATTTTACAGGTAGCGCCTGATGTCCGGCCGGCTATACATCTATTGATGAAGTAACTCAGCGTAATGAGCGTCAGTGTCAAACCTATCATGGGGCACCTTCCTTTCTTCCTATCCCATCACATCGATATTCAGATCGCAGCCCAGATGCCTGTCGGGATTCTCACATTTAAAGTTGGCTTCACGGGTATCCACATGTCCCTCGTCATTGTCGTCAAAGTAGTCCTGGGTCTTATTTTCGGCCATGATATCACCTCATCTGTCATTTGGTTGGTCAGTGGTTACTTGCTGAGAGTAATTTACAGCATCCAGCCAGATATGCAATATGAGCCGGTTGGCCGTATGGTGGGAGGTCAAAACTACCTATGTGTTGGAGATGGCTGGCCATTGGCGATGGGTTTCGTTTTGCCGGCAGCGCTGATGGACTTGAGGATGTCCGTTGAAACAGACCGGTGCCAAGGGTAACGGGAAGGATGGTTCCGTGCGTAGATCGGCGGGCATGGTTATGTCCAGGAAACGGTCAGGACTTTTCGCCGCCGTCGCGAGGAAAAGAAATTGCTGTCCATGCATTGCATTGATAATGACAGTTCCTGTATCATACGAGATATATCGGCAGGCTCCAGAGGCCTGCTAACGCGATGAAGGACGCCAGGATGCGCAATGAACAAACAGATACGCTAAAACGGTATATTGATGCAGCAGAGTCCATCACCGTTTTCACCGGTGCGGGGATTTCAGCTGAAAGTGGCATCCCCACGTATCGAGGGGATGATGGATTGTGGAATACCTATGACCCGGCCAAGTTTGCCGATATTGACTATTTTCTTAAAGACCCAGCCTACTACTGGAACTTTTTCAAAGACATCAGGTACCCGCTCATTGCATCGGCCGAACCCAATATGGCCCACGCAACGCTGGCTGGTTTGGAAAAACAGGGCCTTTTAAAGTGCTTGATAACCCAGAATATTGATGGGCTTCACCAGCTGGGCGGGTCTCGGAATGTCCTCGAACTTCATGGCAATACACGGCGCATCAAATGCCTGACGTGCAGACTTGAATATTCCATGGATGAGGTTTTCGGTATACTGGCGGAACAACTGCCGCCTGTTTGCCCGGCATGCCGTGGACCGCTCAAGCCCGATGTGGTGTTTTTCGGCGAGTCCCTGTCCCGAGATGTGCTTGACCGGGCTGTGAAGGCCAGCCGGGACTGTGATCTTTTTCTGGTTATCGGCAGCTCCCTGGTGGTGCAGCCGGCCGCATCCTTACCCACCATCGCCAAACAAAACGGGGCTATCGTGATCATCATCAACAAAGATCCCACACCATTGGACGGGATGGCCGACATGGTGCTTCACACCGGTGCTTCAACGGCCTTGGCAGGAGTTACCAGGCAGTGATCCAGCGTCGGGTACGACATCCTCCTGAAAGGTTGAAATTTGCCTTAAGGATTGTCCGTAACCCGGTTTTTTTCCAGATGCCCTTTCAAAAGGACATGCTGTGAGCAGAACCGACGCCTTGCTTTATTTCTTTTTCCGGCGCCTGGCGTTGCCGCGTCCATGTGCGTCGATGATGACCTGTGAATCGACGGGATGCCTGCCATGGGAATCATGTTCAACCTTGTGCTGCACGCTGTCAGCTTCTATCTGATCCTTGCCCCGGTTTTAAATCCTGCTTTTGCACAGGATTCGACCCAGACCCTGGCGGAGGCCCGATTCGGCGAGGCTGTTCTGGCCGGACGAATCGAATCAGACCGTCTCGTGGAATGTTCGGGCATGGACGCGTCCTTGATTGCCGACGATCTGTTGTGGGCTGTCAATGACAGCGGCAACGGCCCGTTTATCTGCGCGCTTGGCCTTGACGGCAGCGACCGGGGCAGCGTGCGGGTGGCCGGCGCCAAGAACCGGGACTGGGAGGACATGGACACGTTCGTGTGGCAGGGCCGACCGATGATTCTCATCGCCGATGTCGGCGACAACAACCGGCGGCGAGAACAATACACGCTCTATGTGGTTGAAGAGCCCGGGCCGGGCAGCGACCTGGTTCGGCATTCCGGCACGGTTGATCTGGCCTGGCGCATCGATTTTTCTTACCCGGATGGGAAATACGATGCCGAAGGGGTGGCTGTGGATGCGGCTGCCGGAGAAGTTCTCATCGTGACCAAACGCGACAAACCGCCGCTGCTGTTTGCCGTGCCGCTGTCCGCGACTGGGGCCGGCAGTGCGGTGACCGCAAGGCGGGTGGGGGCCATCGAGCGGATTCCGCCACCGTCAAACCAGGACCGGAGGCATGTCTTCGGTGCATACTACTCCCAACCCACGGCACTCGATATCTCCCCGGACGGCCGTAAGATGGTGGTGCTGACCTACCAGCATGCCTACCTGTTTTCTCGTATGTTTAGAGAATCCTGGGCGTCTGCAGTAAAAGAAAGGCCGGCCATGATCCGCCTGCCTTCGCCCCACGACGGCCGTTTGCTGCGCCAGCGTGAAGCGATCTGCTTTTCGCCGGACGGCATGTCGCTGCTGGTCACATCCGAAGGCGACCGCCCGGGGATCTTTGAGTTGAAGGCCAGATGAGGCCCTGAACCGTCCGGCCGGATCCATCAATCCATATCGCCGATCAGCCGGTCGATCAATGGCTTTGCCTCGTCGGCCTCGATACGAAATCCATTGTAGACGACCTGCCCGGCTGGACCGATGACCACGGTCCAGGGAGTGCCTCCCGATCGGTAGTCCTGGAAAAAATTGAGGTAAACGACGCTGCCCCGAAAATCCCCAAGACGAACGGGAGCAATGGCCTCTCCATCGCCGTCGATCCAGGTGTTCAAGTCCAGTTCCGGCGCCTCGCGGCCCAGGATGCCGTATTTTTCGGCCGCTGACGCGGGCTGCAGACCGATTCGAAACGGCGGTGATGAGAAACGCACCTGCATCGACAGCGGTACCGTGGCCATGCACGCACCAACCAGAACGGCCAGCAGGCTTGTTTTCAATGGCAAAGCCCATCTTAATCTCATCGAAAGCCCCTTTCCAGGGCGAAATAGGTGTTTCTCCACGTAGGTGATGAAAAGGCCGGGGTCGGCCTGACAGCCGGTCCCGGCTTAGTCACGAGTGGCCGTCGAAGAATGGTGGTTTACGCGTCGAAGCAGCTGGAATCGCAGGGCGCCCGCCGGATGCGGCAGAAGGTTTCCCCATTGCCACGGCGCAGGCATTCGCGGAAAAGTTCCTCGCAATTTTGCGAACAGGTCGCGGAATCTTTGTGATGGCCATTATCCATGTCGTCACCTCCTGGGCTAATTTAATCGTTCAACTCAGGATCGAGTCTGACCTATAAGTTAATCAGCCATTGGACGACGTTCAAGGCACCGGTGTCGTCTTGGACCGCCGCAGCGAGCGCATTCCCCCTGCCGAAGATCACCCGGTCAATCATTGATCGAGAAACTGGACGCCATCAACGATGGTCTGGTGGCATACATGGCCATGATATTTGTCCTACCGATTCTCTTTTACGCCTTTTGCATCTCGGATCTCAATTTTAAAAACCAACCTGGCGTGGACCTTCTCTATGTGGATGATTATCGATTCCGTCCTAAAACTGCCGGGAATGCAACCCTGGGTTTACAAAAGCCCCTTTTCGCGGTTACCATTCATGCAAATTCACGCTTGTATAAACTGATCGTGTGCCGAACTGAATGGGTCCGGGTCAACCCTTGAGGGGCGTGTCAGACCTAACCAACCTATTGAAGCGGCATTTTTGTGCTATACTATTGACCCATGATCCAATACCTACCATATTTTTTTATCTTGTTTCTGGCTGCCGCTGTTGCCGCGCCTGCGAGTGCCAATGAAATCCTGAAAGACTTCTATGGCAAAGGCATCGGGCCGGCTGTCACTCGTCCAGAAACGAAAAGACACCATGATTATGCCGGTCGGCCCCTCGCTCCCAACGCTGTTGGGACGGGACGTGAAATCGTGATTGACAGACAGGGTCGCCGCATTGGGTTAACGATCCCCAATGTTCACGGAGATACGGACGGTGACCTGCTCCGCCTCCGGTCAGGAAAACGTGTTGGTAACCAGATACTCGACCCGGTTGGTCGACGCGTGGGGACTATAGTAGGGAAGTAATTTTCCTATACAGGGCTGTCAAGTATGCACTGAGGTACAAAAGATGATGAGTTTCAGCTCCTGGTTCACTTTTTTTCTTCTGATGACGGCCATTGCCTACACCCCAGGTCCCATGACTATGTTTTCCATGTCGTCGAGTGTGCGCAACGGGTTTTATCGCACGCTTCCGGCCATTGCAGGCGGTTCTTTCGCCTACCTCGCGCAAATGGGTGTGGTTTACCTGGGGCTGGGCGTGATCGTCCAGGAGTCCGTGCTGGTCTTCAACACTATCAAGTGGGCCGGCGTGCTGTACTTGTTTATTCTTGCCGTCAAAAACTGGCGCCAGTCAGCCAATGCCAGTGGTTTTGAGGACATTGTTTCCGGCGTGTCTTCATCAAGGCAGTTTTCTTTGGGGTTCGCCACAGGCATGTCCAACCCTAAATCCGTGCTTGTGTTCACCGTTCTTTTCCCCCAGTTTATTGAACCGGTTCACTACACCAGCCATTTTATTACGCTTTCCATCAGCTTCTTTTTTATTCAGGGAAGCAGTGCCATCGCATACGCACTTTTTGGGGCCAAAGTCTTCATGTGGATGAAACAGCGGCGTTTGACCCATATTCAGAATAAGGCAACCGCCGTGATTCTGTTTCTCGCTGGCGGCTTGCTGGCATGCAGTGAAAAATAAAATTCCAGAGTTGTTCGATTATCGGACATGGATTTCACATTCTCGATTTTTTACCCGGCAGCGTTGATCGATCATCATGAAAACGTTTCGTGGCAGAACAACGGTGGTTTTCTGATTCACGGCGATTGTCTTCTTTTTTGATACAAGCGAATGAAAATTTCTACTGTACAGCAGCAGATTGACAATCTCAGGCCATTAGTAAAAACCGGTCTGGCGCTTAACTTTCACAACTGGCTGGTGGCGTGCGCAGTTCTGCTCGTAATTTTGAGCGTTTTTCTGTGGAACCCCATTCCGCTGATGATGGCTATCTTTCTGGGTGTCGTTGGTATGGCTGAGCGCAGCGCAGGACCCAACATGGCGGCAGCGATAAAGGCCTATGATACCATCAAAGCGACCTCCGGCAAGGTAACTATTGGCATTTCATGTTGGGATACTGACAACCATTACCATGCCCGGGTACAAGAGAATGGGCAACCAGACTGGGAGTACGAATTTATTCCCCAAGGTTGGGAACCGGCGGCCGGCTGTTTTGCTGCACGCATCTGGCGTTCAGACGACAGCGGTCCTCCAGTTTTAACTATCGTTGAGGGTGGAATTTTGATTCCGAGGTACAACCCCTCAAGCCCCCAAACAGTTCCAAGGAGTTCTGCCGCAGAATAATAACTATATAACATTATATAGAAAAAACGTCGCTCCGCGAAGCTGCCGTTTTATGTTCAGGATATCCTTTGCCTTGCCGCAACCAATCTGCAGAGAGCGATCAAGCCGGATTTAGCTCGGCTTTTCCTCATTTCAAAAAGGTTCGAACTCGCCTGATGAGTGGGTCGATCATCGTGGTACGTAATCACTGCTTGCGTTCTAACCGGTATGACCACAATATATTCATATCGCCATTGCATTCGGATTGGGTTTCAAACCTGGCCAAAAAACTCAGCTTTCGACAATCGCTTGTTAAAACAAATAAATTAACTTGGGTGTCGCGAGGCCGGAATCTCGGGAAAAGTTGTTTTACCTTGTCAATCAACAGGCGTAGGTGAGCATTTTGAGCCGTTGCATAGCGCCGCTATGGGACTTAGTGTGTTTTTAAGATAGGTGCTAACACAACCTTGACCATCGAAGCCTATCTTCCCGGCGGGGAAAAAGACTCGGCTACTATCTGAATAGTATCGATGGTTCCGTTTCTCACTATGAAACCATACTAGGAGGTGAATAATGGACTTGGAAGGAAAAGTCATTCTCATTACCGGGGCCAACAGCGGCATCGGAAAAGCAACCGCCAAACTGTTGACGGAAGCAGGGATGATGTGCCTGCTCACAGCCCGAAACAAGGAGCGGCTTGATCACCTGGCAAAGCGGTTGCCCGGTGCAAAGGTGGTTGCCGGTGACATGATCGATCCGGCACTGCCGCAAAGGCTGGTCGACACCGCCATGGAAACATTCGGACGGCTTGACGCCGTTTTCAACAACGCCGCGGTCATGAATATTGGTAGCATTGAAGAGGCCGACCTCGAGGCGCTTTGCTCCATGGTCCGGCTCAACTTCGAGTCGGTGGTGCGTATGAGCTATGTGGCGCTTCGTCACATGAAAGCAAAGGGAGGCGGCTTTTTGATCAATACCTCGAGCCTTGCGGGGCTCAAGACCTTCTCCCACCTGGGCGTCTACAACGGCACCAAGTTCGCCGTGGAAGCGTTGACCGACGCGCTGAGAATGGAGCTGGCCGGAAGCGGGGTTAAGGCGGCCGTGGTCGAGCCGGGCCGGACGAACACCCACCTGTTCGATCACTGGAGCGAGGAACAAAAATTCGATCCAGCCCAGGGAATGCTTGAGCCTGAAGACGTGGCCCGCTGCGTCCGCTTTATGCTTGAACAGCCAGACGAGGTGCTGATACCCCGTCTGCTGGTGATGCCGGCAAGGCAACCCCGGTAGTTCTTTTCTCACTGCGAGCACCATTGAAGTGGATCGGGTCCGGATTCCTATAAAGTGCCATTAAAAGCAACTTTATCCAACATAGACCTATGGGTGGGCTCAATTTCCGCTCTAAAGATATCGAGAGCCGCTGATCCGGGAATTAAATCTTCGACCCTATTGCCACCTCCTGGATTGATGACGCCGATGACTGGATGAGACCCTGGAACGTGCCTTTCAATTTGATTGACACAATTGCATGCTGATATTAATTTTTGTAGCAATACGCATCATAATGTTGCACACTGCCGCACTATCACATGGGCCGTTGACAGGAGGTAATGATGGCTACTGTATCCTGCCAAAACCGGCATCAAGTTTGTGAATACAGATTCGATAGCGCAAGATATCGATCCGGAGAATACGGAGGCCATAAGCCATCAAGCTGCAACCGTGGCCGCAAGGATCAGAGAAGACTTGATCTCTCAAGGAATTTCCTTTTGTTTGGAAACGGTATTTTCTCATGCATCAGAGATCGATTTTTTAGGTCAGGCAAAGGCCAGTGGCTACAAAATCATCCGGGTATATATTCATTTGTTCGATTCGAGCTTGAATGAAGCCAGGGTTAAACAACGCGTCGCCGAAGGGGGGCATAGCGTGCCAGCGGAAAAGATTCACTCACGGATCCCCAGAACGATCAGTCATATTAAAACAGCCTTGTCGATTGTCGATGAAGTCAGGATATTGGGCAATTCATCAAGGGACGACCCCTTTAGACAAAAGATTGTGATGAGGGATGGAAACTATCGATTAAAAGTTGATCCTTTGCCGAAGTGGACAAGGGACCTCCCTCCCGGTTTGTGAAAGACCATCCATGCCGGATGCATATTCCGCCGCATGGTGGCCACTTATTCCGCTGCAAACCGACCACCTATACCGGTGGATGGTGACACGTAAGAAATAAGGTAAGACCAAGCGGTATGATGAATCAGGGAATGGACGACCCCATTGAACCATTGTCCTGTATCCTGACATGTGGGGTTTAGTTTAGATGATGACTTTATCAAACTTAACAATTGAGGTATAAATTTTCGGCAGGCCTTAAAATTTCCTTGAACCAACCGAAAGGAACCCCATGAATGACCAACAAGACCTTTCCGATTGTTCTGACGATACCAAAAAAATCACGGTTCATTTACCTTGCAAGCTGGCTGAGCGTGCTGAAAGATACGCCAAGGAAAACGGCAATACCACCACCGGTGTCGTAATAGAGGCTCTGGATACATTTTTGAGAGGAGAAAAGTTGGATGTGTCTGGGTGGTAAAGTTTGGCCCAGGAGGGATAATCCCCCCGGCATGCGGATAAATGTGGGCTCCAACGATTGGTGACCATGGGGGGGTGGAATTATAGACAAGATTAACCGAGTCACAACCCAAAATGGCAATGGCCGCTAATAAATTTGGGCAATATCCGGTGATTCTTCACGGTCATTTGTGAATTTCCGATGAGTATTTTTAACATTTTGAAATCATACAATATAAGTGAACGCCTAATTTCCCTGTTGTGGGACGTTGAGCATTCTTCTCCATATGGTTTCTTCCTCTGTTGAGATATGATTCCATATTGGTTTTTTTAAAGACCAGTATCCGACATATTTCTGATCATTCCAAAAATAGGTCGCTCCTGCCACGGGCGAAAAAACGAAATCCAAACGCCCGGGTTAACCGTATCGGTGCCGGAATCGTCGGTGAGGCAAAACACTTCCTAAAAGGCACGCCAAATATTTTCCTACCTTAGATGATATAACAATTTTGCACTTCCATTTTTCCGTATTATTATTAATAAGTTATAAAATCAAAAAAGTCAGCAATTCTTTATTTTTTCCATGTCTATGCCAAGCTTGGGCCTTGGAGCTTTTTGGGAAGGGACTCCCTCAGTTGGAGATGAATCTATGAAATGTCCGACGTGTCATCATAACAATCCACATGAAGCTATCTTCTGCATGAAATGCGGGAAGAAACTACTAAGAAAATGTATGCACTGCGGTGCTGAATTACCCGAAAATGCACTTTTTTGCATGAAATGCGGAAAAGCGCTGACGCCCAATGGTTCTCCTGTTGATGATGATACTCAGCAGGAGATTGATCTTAATGCCGAGCGGCGGCAACTCACCGTGATGTTTTGCGACTTGGTGGATTCCACCGGCCTATCGGGAAAGCTGGACCCGGAGGACCTGCGAGAAGTGATACACAGATATCAGGACGCCTGCAACAAGATCATTCGGCGGTTTGGTGGGCACATTGCGCAATATCTAGGTGATGGGTTGCTCGTCTATTTTGGCTACCCGCAGGCCCATGAAGACGATGCCCAGCGTTCGGTTCGCGCAGGGTTAGCTATCGTCGAGGCCCTTAGTCATTTGAATCCCAGCATTCAGGAGCAGTGGAAAGTAGAGCTGTCGGTACGCGTAGGCATTCACACTGGCCTAGTCGTCACCGGAGAGGTGGGCGAGGGCTCAACACGTGAAAAATTAGCCATCGGAGAGACGCCTAACATCGCCGCACGTCTTCAGGGGCAGGCCAAACCCAATACAGTCATCGTTAGTGCAGCAACTTATCGACTAATTGCAGGCTTTTTTGCGTGTCATGAACTCGAAAATCTTATACTCAAGGGGTTTTCCCAACCGATGGATGCCTGTCAAATTGATCATCTGAGCACGGCCAGAAACCGTCTGGACCCTCTATCAAAAGGATTGACACCACTTGTGGGTAGAGAGCAGGAAACGAACCTGCTCTTCGAGTGCTGGCAATGGGTTAAAGAAGGCATGGGGCAAGTCGTGCACCTTCACGGCGATGCAGGAATGGGCAAATCGCGCTTGGTAAAGGTTTTGGAGGAACACGTCGCACAGGACCCACAGGCGTGGCTGACTCCGTGTCAATGTTCGGCGTACCACCAGAACAGTGCCTTCCATCCGGTGATCGATTTACTTGAAAGGTACGTTCTTCAGTTCGAACCTGGCGATGACCAGACGGACAAACTGAACCGTTTGGAAGGATTTCTTGTGCAGTATGGTGTTGAGCTCCCTGAGGTTGTTCCGGTTTTTTGCGATCTTTTGTCAGTGCCGTTGGGCGACAAATATTCCCCCTCCACACTATCGCCTGAACGTCAGAAAAAACTGATTTTTGAAACCATGCTCGGCGTGCTATTGGAGATCGCCAGTCGGCAGCCATTGCTGCTGGTTATCGAAGATCTGCATTGGGCTGATCCAACTACGCTTGAATTTCTCAATCTCCTGGTGGATCAGATTGCAACCACTCCGATCTTCGCGCTGTTCACCTTTCGACCCAACTTCAATCCACCGTGGGGCTCTCGCGCCTACCTGACAAACCTTTTGGTCCACCGCCTGACCCGGAAAAAAAGCATAGATATGGTTCAGCACATAGCAGGCCCAAAGCCGCTGCCGTCCGAGGTCCTCGAACAGATATTGACAAAGACCGATGGTGTGCCGTTGTTCGTTGAGGAGTTAACCAAGATGGTGCTGGAATCAGGACTGCTTAGGGAGGAAGTGAAAGAATACACGCTGGCTGGAAAATTTATTCCATTAAAGATTCCGATGACGCTGCAAGATTCTTTGATGGCGCGTTTGGATCGGTTGGCTTCGGCCAAAGAATTGGTTCAGCTATGCGCGATTCTTGGAAGAGAATTCCCCTACGAAATGCTTCTCGCGATTCAGACCCATGGCGAGCAGATGCTTCAGCAGGGATTGAAGCAACTCGTTGAATCTGAGTTGCTTTACCAGAGAGGCGTGTTCCCAAAAGCGACATTTACTTTTAAACATGCACTTATTCAGCAGACGGCCTATCAATCAATGCTGAAAAACACACGCCGACGATACCACCGGAAAATCGCCGACGCATTGATAAAAAAGTTTTCAGCGTTGGCAACCGCCCAGCCTGAAGTCATTGCCCATCACTACTCTGAAGCCGGACTCAATATGGAGGCTATTTCTTACTGGCATCAAGCTGGCCAGCGTGCTACGGAACATTTTGCCAACAAAGAAGCGATCGCACACTTTACCAAGGGATTGGAGCTTCTTAAGGATCAGCCAAAAAACCCAGAGCACACACGGCAGGAGCTAATGCTACAACTCGCCATGGGTCCTCCACTTTCATCGCTCAAAGGATTTGCAGCACCGGAGGTGGAAGTTGCCTGTAGCCGGGCCTACAAGTTGTGTCAACAGGTCGGGGGGGCTCGGATGCAGTTTCCGGCATTGTGGGGATTATGGCATTATTATTTAGTTAATTCGGATTTCCCTAAGGCAGTAACATTGGCGGAGCAACTTCTCGATCTCGCCCACACTACAAATGACCATGCATTTCTTTCCGACGCCTACCGTGCCATAGGGGAAACTTCCTTGTGGTCTGGTGAATTTTCTCAGGCCAGGGCCTATTTTGAGAAAGGCATTGATCTGACCGACTCCAGGCAACAGCACTCCTCTTTTGCAGAAAGCCCCGGAGTCTCGTGCCGTTTCTTTTCAGCCATTGCTCTGTGGTTTCTGGGTTATCCTGACCAAGCGCTACTGCGATCCCAAGAAGCAGTTACCATGGCACAGGAGTTGACCCATCCGCTTAGCCTGAGCGCCGCACATCATTTCGCAGGTTGGGTTCACTTGCTCCGAAAGGAAAGCCAGCCAACCATGGAACACGCAGAGGCTGCAATGACGATCGCTGCCGACCAGGGTTTTGTGTTTTTTATCGCGTTCGACACAATGCTGAAGGGGTGGGCATTGGCTGAGCAAGGACAAATAAAGGAGGGAATCTTTCAGTTGCATGAGGGATTGGTCGCATTCCAGGCTACGGGAACAAAAGTACTTGTATCGCAATGGATGGTCGTTCTTGCCGAACTGTATGCAATATTGGGGCAGGGAGAGAACGCACTATCCGTCCTCGCCGAGGCACAAATTTTATCTGAAAAGAATAAGGGTGAGCGTTATTTCATTGCCGAAATGCTTCGGCTTAAGGGCCAATTGCTGATACAGGGGGAAAAAGACAAGATACAAGAAACGTCCAATTATGATGAAGCGGTAACCAACTTTCTCCGGGCGATCAGGTGGGCTCAACAACAGGACGCAAAATCCTTAGAACTGAGAGCAGCAGTGTCTTTGAGCCGAATATGGCAAATCCAGGGCAAGAAATCAGATGCATTCGAGCTTCTGAGCAAGACCTACGATTGGTTTGAAGAAGGTTTCGGTACAAGGGATCTAATAGCTGCGAAGGCATTGATAGAGGAGCTGTCCTGATTCGATTTAGCGTTGTCAGGAGCACAGTCAACCACATCAAATCTACTGAATGTCAAGAAAACCTTCCTTACTGGCCTTGGGAAAAAATTGCGTAGAATCTTCAGGTAAGTTTTCTAAAAAAAATACTAGGCACCATTTAGACAAATCATCCATGAATACCATTGACGGTACAAATATGGCTTCGATTTTTAATGTGTTCCTTAAAAATGTAGCGGTGGCTCTGGCAATTTGAATATTTGAAAAACATTGGGGCGGATCGTCTAAGGATAACGCTTTGCAGGCTTTGAGATTGCACAGGTCAATGGTTTTTCCGAGGCTCACGGAAAGTTTCCATATTTGCCGCCTGTGCATTTGGGTGACAAGCTTCGGGGGTCTGCCTTCTGAAAAATGGCGGGAAAACTCTCCGACCACAACCGATTTGTCCTTGGCGAGATAAAGCGTCGGCTCCCCTTTTGAATTCCAGCGGTTGGTTTTTGACAACGCACAGTAGCTGAAGTCACGGACATCAGATGATGCAATATCCGGAATATGCCGAAAGGCATAACCGCTCCATGGCTTGATATACTCAGTAATGCTCAACTGCCAAGTCCCTCATAGTCAGCGGCCAAGGCTCCAAGCACGTCGTCAAATCTTCCGATCGATAAAATATCGAAGGCTGTCTGATGATCAAACTCCGGCAGTGGTGTCTTGAAGAAAGTACGCAGGCCTTGGGCAGTATATACCTTGATGCCGAGTTCAAGAATTTCGTGAAGTTTTGATAAACGCCTAATATGCTCGCGTCTTTCAGGGCCTGCGCCGGATTTAGTCCATCGGTTCAGGGTTCGAGGACTCACGCCAATCAATTGTGCCAATTTTTCACGGGATAAGGGGAAGGTGTCAAAAACATATTTCAAATGTAAGGAGGGCGTGAGATCCTTCAAAAATACTCTTGATGAGGGTCTTTTTTGATCAGCATGCTGTGAATTGGTTAGGGCCATGATTCACCTCTCGTTTAGTATGCACGGATACAATAATAATAGTCCGGACAAATGTCAAGACATTGACTCGTGAATACCGTTCACAGAATTCAATAATTGTTACGAAAACAGCCAATTTTATTAAGCCTGATCAAATAATGCGTTCCCTTATGGCAAGGGTGGCGATCCCCAGCAGGATAGGCATCGGCCAGACCAAATGCCAAATCGAGCAAAACACAATAAAAAAGCGGATTATCCAGTCACGTGTAGGATCCAACGAGTGGTGACAATGGGGGGCTTGAAATCATAGACAATAATAGTCGAGCCACAACCATAAATGGCAATGACCGCTAATAAATGGTGTCAATATCCGGTATTTTTCCACCACCATTTGTCAATTTCCGAAGCAAGGTTGTAACTTGTTAGAATAACATTGATTGTGAACGCACATAAATTTTTTCTTTCATGATGTCGCGCGCTATTTTCGACGCCACCCATGAATCATATACGAAACGAACCTTTCAAGACTTGATTCTTTTGTAGCCATGTGTATTCTTATGGAATACACATAGAGGAGGTGCTTCATGAAAGCAACAACCGTTCGTCTTGACGAAGGCATGATAGGGCGTGTTGATCATTTGGCGGGTGAGTTGAGCCGTTCAAGGTCCTGGGTAATAAAACAAGCCATAGAAAGGTTTCTAGAATACGAAGAGTGGTTTGTTCATGAAGTCAAGGATGGGTTAAAAGAAGTGGAACAGGGTGAGATCGCAACGGATGATGAAGTGGCTAACCGATTTCAAAAATGGGGTGTAGATGCGCGTTAAATGGACCCGCAGAGCGCTTGATAATTTGGACAGCGCCGTGGATTATATTGCCGCCGACAAACCCACGGCAGCGGCTGATGCGGCCCTGAAAATTTTGAATGCCGTGAAAATGTTAGCCGATCAGCCAGGAATGGGACGTCCTGGAAGAGTTGCGGGAACAAGAGAGCTCGTCGTTCCAAGCCTACCTTATATTTTACCCTACGCGGAAAAGGCTGGGACAGTGGTCATCTTGAGGGTCATGCACGCGACAATGAAATGGCCCAACAAGTTTTAGGAATTTTGCCATCGTTCGTTGTGGGATTGTCATCATTCGTTGGAGCCCACACACGCTAATCCGCTTTAATTATTAAGTTAAAATGGTCGGGGCGAGAGGATTTGAACCTCCGGCCCCCTGCTCCCAAAGCAGGCGGAGTTTGGTTCTAAGTTAACTATAACCTACCTATAATATATCACATTCGAGAGCCACCTGTCTTCAACCTCTTTAGATCATACTGAGCATGGTGTGCATGATAACAAATAGTTACACATGCTGTCGGCTT
>NZ_JBFELV010000078.1:0-15733 GCF_041551955.1 Desulfosarcina sp. | reverse complement strand
CGGCGGATGGTGGCTGCCGCGGCCTTTAAATAAACCCGCAGCGAGCTTGGCCGAGAGCAGCAGGTGACGGCTCATCGATGCCATCAAAGTGTGTAAAGCTGCTTCCCATCGATGACCTTGACGCCCTTGGATTGAAGCAGCCGTATCGCTTCCTGCTCCCGCTCGATGCGAAAGATCATGACGGCGTTGTCACCGGAAGACCGCACGAATGCGTACATATATTCTACATTGAAATTGGCCGCATGAAGCAACATCAGGATATCGTGAAGCCCTCCGGGGCGATCGTTCACCTCCACCGCCACCACCTGGGTCTTGCCTACGGTAAAACCGTTTTTTTTGAGGGCCTGGCGGGCCTTGTCCGTATCATCCACTATCAGCCGCAACACGCCGAAATCCGAGGTGTCGGCAAGGGCCAGGGCGCGTATGTTCACTTGGCATTCAGATAGAATAGCGGTCACTTCAGACAAGCGCCCGGATTTGTTTTCCAGAAAAACGGAAATCTGTTCAACGTGCATGCGTCACTCCATTTATCGTTCAGTCATGGTTATAATCGGTCATGGGGGTCATCGACTCAAGCGATGTCGTTATTTTTTTTAAGAAATGTCAAATCGTGCGGTTGTCCACAACCCTTACCGCCTTGCCCTGACTTCTTTCGATGGTTTTGGGCTCTACCAGCTTCACCCTGGCCGAGACACCCAGTAATTCTTTGATGTTTTTGGTGATGCGTCGCTCCAAGTGTTGCAGGCCTTTGACTTCATCGGAAAAACATCCCTCTCCCACTTCCAATTTGATGGTGAGCACATCCAGGTTGTCCTCGCGGTCCACCACCAACTGATAGTGGGGCGCCGCATCCTCGGTCGTCATAATCACGCTTTCGATCTGGGAGGGGAATACATTGACGCCTCGGATGATCAGCATATCGTCCGTGCGTCCGGTCACCCGGTTCATGCGAACATGGGTTCTGCCGCAGGTGCACGGTTCAGGATTCAGTGCGGTGATGTCCCGGGTGCGATATCGGATCACGGGGAAAGCCTCTTTGGTGAGCGAGGTGAAGACCAGTTCGCCCGTTTCTCCATAGGGCAGGGGTTCAAGGGTTTGGGGATCGACGATTTCCGGTATGAAGTGATCCTCGAAGACATGCAGGCCTTTTTGGGCTTCATGGCATTCGATGGCGACCCCCGGGCCCATCACTTCACTGAGGCCGTATATGTCAACGGCCATGAGATTCAACTTCCGCTGGATCTCTTCGCGCATTTTCTCCGACCAGGGTTCGGCACCGAAAATGCCAAACTTGAATTTCAGTGAATCGAAGGCAACCCCCATCTCCTCGGCCACTTCGGCCAGATGGAGGGCATAGGACGGCGTGGCGGTGAGGATGGTCGGGCCGAAATCCTTCATGATCACCACCTGACGTTTGGTGTTGCCGCCGGAAACCGGAATCACGGATGCACCCAGTCGTTCCGCGCCGTAGTGGACCCCCAGGCCGCCGGTAAACAGACCGTATCCGTATGCATTGTGAATGATATCGCCGCGTCCTGCACCGCCGGCGGAGAGGGCGCGGGCCATAAGCATGGACCAGGTGCCGACATCCCTGGCCGTATACCCCACCACCGTGGGCTGGCCGGTGGTGCCGGATGATGCGTGTATGCGAACCACGTTATCCATGGGCACGGCAAACATGTCGAACGGGTAGTTGTCCCTCAAGTCCTGCTTGGTGGTAAATGGTATCCGGTGCAGATCGTCCAGGTGTCTGATGTCCGCCGGGACGATCCCAGCCGCCTGGAATCGTTTACGGTAAAAGGGAACATTGGCGTATACCCGCTCCAAGGTGGTCTGCAGCCGACGAAGCTGTATGGATTCAAGGGCTTCGCGCGGCATGGTTTCGTATTCAATGTCGTGAATCATGTTGCCTCTCTCCTTCTCGCCGAAAGGGTGGGAATGGAACCTAACCGTTCGATCCCTTGGACTGAACCCTCGACGGGCAGGTTCAATAAAAAAGGCCGGGAGGAATCCCCCACAGCCTCTTTTAATAGGTTTGGCCGTGGGGAGTCAGACGAAGGCATCGTCCTCCCCTGGCCTGTCGGGCTCAGTTGCTGTCGCGCACTATCCTTTGAGCGAGCCTTTGAATTGAGGTTTGCGCTTTTCAATAAATGCGCGCGTCCCCTCCTTGCCGTCTTCACTGGCCATGCAAATGGCGAAGGCATCGACCTCGATCTGGCAACCGGTGGCCAAATCCACGTTAAGGCCGTTGTTGACCGCCTGTTTGGCGGCTCTGACGGAGACTTTTCCTCTAGTGGCAATGGTCCGGGCGGTCTTGAGGGTTTCTTCCATCAATGATTCCAACGGGAAAACCTGGTTGACCATGCCAATTTTCTCGGCTTCTGCGGCAGGGATCAGCCGCCCGGTAAAAATCATCTCCTTGGCCCGGTTGCTGCCGACGAGGCGGGGCAGGCGCTGGGTGCCGCCGAATCCGGGGATGATGCCCAGGGTAATTTCCGGCAGGCCGAACATGGCGTTTTCGGATGCATAAATAAAATCGCAGGCCAGGGCCATCTCGCTGCCCCCTCCCAGGGCAAATCCGTTTACCGCGGCAATCACCGGAATAGCCATTTCCTGGAGACGGCCGATGGTCAGCTGCCCTTTTCTTGAGAACAGCTTGCCCTGCAGGGTGTTGAAGGTCGCCAGTTCGGTAATGTCCGCCCCGGCCACAAAGGATTTTTCACCGGCACCGGTAAGGACAAGCACACGGATCTCCTCGTCGGCCTCGATTTCATCCAATGCCGCTGCGAGTTCGTCGAGTAAATGGCCGTTGAGCGCGTTTAGGGCTTTGGGGCGGTTGAAGGTGATGGTGGCAATGCCCTCCACCACATCAAAGATGATGTTTTCGTATGCCATGGCAGATTCCTCCTGATAAGGTGTGGGTTGAATGATCGGTGGCCGGCAGTGACCGCAATCACTGTAAACGGTCTTTACCCGTTTTTGTCCCGCTCCACCGATGGAAAGAAAAAAGCGGTGGGACTGGTCTCTTTGATATACTTTCGGATCCCACGGATGATGCCGTCGCAGAGCTCTTCCTGGTATTTGGCACTGACCAGGCGCTTGCACTCCCTGGGGTTTGAAATAAATGACGTCTCCACCAGCAGCGCCGGCATCTGGGCGCCCAGAAGCACGTAAAAGGGTGCCTGTTTGACGCCTTTGCTGCGAATGTGGCTGAAATGATTTTTCAAATGCGAATACATTTCCTGCTGGACCATGGCTGCCAGGCGGCTGGATTCGCTGATTTTGGCATTCTGCATCAGGTCGTTTAAAATGGTCTCCAAGTCGCTGATATTTTTTGCCGATGTAGCATTTTCACGGGCGGCGACCCGAATGGCATCGTCGTCGGTGGCCAGGTTCAGGAAAAAGGTTTCAATACCGTATGCCCGCCTGTCTCTGACCGCATTGGTATGAATGGAGATGAACAGATCCGCATTCTGGGTGTTGGCAATGGCGGTGCGCTCCTCCAGCGTCAGGTAACGGTCGGTCGTCCGGGTGAGGACCGCATCGCATTTGAGCTCGGATTCCACTTTGCGGGCCAGGCGTTTGGCAATCTGCAGCACGACGTCCTTCTCATGGACCCCTTTCAGATACCCAGGGGCACCATAATCCTTTCCCCCGTGACCCGGATCGATGACGATCCGGCTCACGCCCAATGCCAGTTGGCGGGCGATGGCCCCGGGCGGCAATTTACCATTGGAAGGCCGTGTGGGCGAGGCGGACGGGCCTGTGGCCTGCCGGACTGAATCGTCCCCCCACACGTCCAGGACGATGCGAAAGGGATTTTTCAGGGAAAAAATTTTATAGGTTTTAAAAGATTTGATGTCCACAACGATTCGGACGGATTCACCGGTGTACTGCCCGGCTCGCGCATCGCTGAGCAATTCATCGTTGATGGGGACAAACTTCTGGATACCACTGCCCAGCCGGCTCTTGCTCAGGTCGATGTAGAGGCGCTGGGGTTTTTTGATGGCGGGGTCTTTTTTCAGCAACCGGTGTGAAAAACGGGTCTCCTGGTCGGCATCGATAACAATCCGGGTATAGCTGGGATTGGACCAGAATCGCAGGCCCTGCACGGTAACCAGGCCGGGTGGCTGCAGGGGGGCATGCGGCATGCCGGCCACATCATCGTTTTGACTGCCGGCAATGATACTGGCCAGCGGGTCGCCCGGGTCAGCAACGGCGGCGGATCCAGACATATTACCGGCCAGTTCAGCCTCGGCCTTATCGGCAAAGGCGCTGCCTGGAAACTCGTGTTTCACCCGCCTAAAGTATTCCATGGCCTGGTCGAGATCCGCCTCACGACGAGACGCGTCCGACAAGCCCTTAAAGAGCAGTCCGGTCATATACAGCGATTCGGCTGCATCGGGACCACGGGGGTCCGACCGATAAGCCACCTGAAAGTGATCGACACATTTTTCCCATTGATCCCGATATTTTTGTTTTTTAGCGCTGGCCATCAATTGGTCATAAGCGGCATGGGCATTTTTTAAATGCCTGGCGGCAGGCGATGGTATAGGGCGTGCGGCCGGATTCTCCAAAGCGGCCAGCTGCGATCTGGATCGAATGGTGTAGCGGCTCTTGGGATATCCTTGGATAACCCGGTGGAAGGCGTCTACCGCTTCCTGGCGGTCGGCGTCCAGATAGGAACGCGTGTGCAACTCCAAATATAGCGTACCCGATTTATAGAGTCCGGCAGCGGCCCAGGGGCCTGACGGATTCAGCCGGTACACCTTCTGGTAATTTTCGATGCAGGCCAGCCACTTGTCCCGGTATTTCTGGTGGTCGGGATTTTTCTTGAGCGTCGCATAGGCCTTTTCGGCGCGATAATACTGCTGCTTGGGCGTCAAGGCCCAGGCCGGCCAGACCATGGCCACATTGATCAACAGGGCAAGGGCCACCAGGCGGAAAACGGTCGGACACAAAGATTTATCGGCGAGTCGCTGCATATTCACTCGAGTAAGGGTCAAATCACAACGGATTGGGCCTTGATCTGCAATTCGTTTAACACATTCAGGGCGTCAATGGGAGTCATTCGTTGCAAGTCAAGCATCTGTAGCGATTCAAGCAATTTTCGTTCCATGGGACTGAACAGCCCCAATTGAACATGCCCTTTTCTTTTTTTCCCACCGGTTTCGGCCGCTTTTTCTTCATCCGCACGAGGGTGCATCCCCGCTTCGATCTGGGCCAGGATCTTTTTGGAACGCCGGATCACCGGCTCGGGAATCCCGGCCAGTCGGGCGACCTGGATGCCATAACTGCGATTGGTACCCCCTTCGACCAGTTTTCTCAAGAAAATGATTTCGTCGTTCCACTCCTTGACGGCGATATTGTAGTTTTTTACCCGGTCGAGTTGGTTTTCCAGCTCGGTCAGTTCGTGGTAGTGGGTGGCAAAGAGGGTGCGCGTGCCCGTACCGTGCAGGTCGTGAAGGTGCTCGGCAACGGCCCAGGCGATGCTCAAGCCGTCATAGGTTGACGTGCCACGGCCGATCTCATCCAGAATCACCAGGCTTTTCGCCGTGGCGTTGTTGACGATGTTGGCCGTTTCCTGCATTTCCACCATAAACGTGCTCTGACCGGCTGACAGATTGTCCAACGCACCCACCCGGGTGAAGATACGGTCGGTAATGGCGATATTGGCCATTTCGGCCGGTACGAAAGATCCCATCTGGGCCATGATGGTCACCAGCGCCACCTGCCTCAGCACAGTGGATTTTCCAGCCATGTTGGGTCCGGTGATGATCAACACCTGATTGCTTTGGTTGTCCATGACGACGGAGTTGGGAACGAAGCGCTCAGCGGTGATCAATTTTTCAACCACTGGATGGCGTCCATCCCGAATCTCCAGGACACCGTCGGTGTTCAAGTCCGGACGGCAATAGCCGTTGTTTTGGGCAATCTCGGCAAACGTGGCCAGACAATCCACCCGGGCAAGGAACCGGGCGACCGTCTGGATATCGGCGTGATGGGCCCTGACCTGATCCCGGATGGAAACGAAGACATCCATTTCCAGACCGTTGCGCTGGTCGGCGGCGTTGAGCACCCGGGATTCGAAATGCTTGAGCTCATCGGTGATGTATCGCTCCGCATTGACCAGGGTCTGTTTGCGTACGTAGTGATCAGGCACCGATTCGCTGTGGGTGCGCGAAACCTCGATGTAGTAGCCGAAAACCTTGTTGTAGCGCACCTTGAGGGAGTTGATCCCGGTGGCGCTGCGCTCCTTGGCCTCCAGCTCTGCCAGCCATCCCTTACCGTCCCGGCTGATGCGGATCAATTCATCCAGTTCTGCGTTGTATCCCTCACGGATCATGCTCCCTTCGGTGATCACCGGCGGGGCATCCTCGCGGATGGCGCGATCGATCAGGTCGGCCATTGCAAACAGTGCGTCGGTGCCCCGGTCATATCGGTACGAGGCGGCGGAGAGGTGGGAGAGTGCGGTAAATATGTCCGTCAATGCCAAAAGGGAGTGTTTCAGCGCCGTCAGATCCCGTGCATTGCCGTGCCCCATGGAGATCTTGCTGCCCAGGCGCTCAAGATCTCGCACCGGCTTAAGCGACTCCCGAAGGTCCCTTCGGGCCTGCATCTGTTCCACGGCATCGGCAACCGCATCGAACCGGACCTGGATATGGGCTGGATCCAGCAGCGGGTAGCGCAGCCACTGCGCCATGAGCCTTCCGCCCATGGCGGTGACCGTTTGGTCCATAATCCCCAGCAAGGTTCCCTGACGGCTGCCGGTGCGTATGTTCGCCGACAATTCCAGGTTCCGGCAGCTCTGGTCGTCCACAACGAGAAACTGCCCGAGAAAGTAGGTCTGCACGCCGGTAAGGTGGTTGATCTTCTGGCGCTGGGTGTCCCTGACATACTGGATCAGTGCCCCGGCGGCCCCTGCGCCGGCTTTCATGGTCTCGCATCCGAAGCCTTCCAGCGAAAGGGTGTCGAACTGCTCCATCAGCCGTTGACGGCTGCCGGCAAACTCGAATGAAGGGTCTGCCATCACGGTCAGGGCACCGATGCGGTCTCCCTTTAAAAACGATGTGATAGCGGCATCGGCGTTCAGGGATTCAGGGAGTAGCATTTCTTTCGGGGCCACCCGCATGACTTCATCTAAAATGGCAGACATGTCCGCCGTCTCGGTGAGGCGGAACGCACCGGTGGAAATGTCGAGACTGGCCAGGCCGACCATCTGGTGGTGTCGGGACAGGGCCAGAATGAAATTATTGGTCTTTGCATCCAGCAGTTCATCCTCGACGATCATCCCGGGGGTCACCACCCGGACCACCTCCCGCTTGACCAGCCCCTTGGCCGCTTTGGGATCTTCCACCTGGTCGCAGATGGCGACCTTGTATCCCTTTTCGATCAGCCGAGATACATATCCCTGTGCAGCCCGATAGGGCACGCCGCACATGGGCACCGGCGATGCATCGTGTTTATTGCGCGATGTCAAGGTGATCTCCAGCACACGGGAGGCCACTTGGGCATCTTCGAAAAACATCTCGTAGAAGTCACCCATGCGGTAAAACAAAAGGGCGTCAGGGTACCGCTCCTTGATGGAGAGGTACTGCTGCATCATGGGTGTAGCTTTAACGGAGGCCATCAATCATGAAATAGGTTGAATGGGTTAAGGATGTGAGGCGGCAGGTGACAGAGGCGACCGCCCCAAAAGGGCGGCCGATGACGGGGCCATGTTCCAAATTCGCCGCGGCCGACGGCACGATCCGGATCATTTCAATTCGGCAACCACTTCTACGGGTTCATCATCAGCAGGTGCCGCGGGTGCAGGCTCAGCGGCCTCCGCTTGGGCGGACAGCTGCTGTTCCAGTGTCGATACCGTTTCCACGAGGCTGGTCTCCTTGGCCTTGAACGTCTTGATGGTTCTGGCGTCCTTGAAATGCTTGAACAGGCTGAAAAAATAGGAAATCAAAATACCCACCAGGAAAAATGCCACAAAGAAAATGGCATTGGCCAGAAACGGCGTCTCATAATAAAAAAAACCCAGGTCGATCATCAGGCGGCTTTCGGACATGAAAAAATCTTTGTTCTGAAAAATGACCAGCCCGATAAAGCCGAAGACGACGATCCAGAAGGCGATTTTCACCTTTTTCATAGTGTGTTTCTCCTCCACCTGGTTTCCGTTGGGGGGTTAGCGTCGCGCCGGGTTTGGTGGACTGGGTCGTCGAGCGTCCGCCAACGTCCATGAAACCCTTTGATTATCAGGCATCTCTATCCTTTTCCGTCCCAAAACTCAACCTTTTTTTCCTTTGAGGGGCACCAGTTCAACCTGGCCCCAGACCCCCATTTCCCGACCGGCCACCACCACGACCCCCATCACACCGGCGATTTGTTGGCCAAAGGCGATGCCCGCTTTGATCTGCTTGGCCGACCGGATCCGGTTGCCAATGGCCGTGGCAGCGGCATCGGCCAGGGCACAAGAATGCGAAACCACGCAGACGGCATCGGCAGATCCCGCCGACAGCGAATGCCCCACCGTTCCTGAAGAGGTGCACAGGGCGATGCCATCGCCTGAATCTGCCACGTTAAGTCCCAATTTCATACTCAAGGGGGACCTGCCGGCAAATAGTCCGGCCACTACCGGGCCTTTGGTTTTGATGAAGACATCACCCCCGTTTTCAACCACCACATCACGACTGAAATCGAGCAGTCGACGCCCCACGCTTTCGGCCACCGCACCGGCCACCGCCGCCATGGGGCCCACACCGGCAGCGGTGCCTGCAGCGATCATTTCACGGACGATTTCAGGTGCGAAGGCCTGTTCCCGCCAAGGCTCCAAGGTGACCGCAAAAGCCGGATAACGCTTTATGTACCCGTCGATCTGACCCCGACAAACAAGCACCTGTTCACGGGCTTCATCGTCGAGCAGGCGATCGGCCTGAACCATCAGGTCCGTCTCCTGACAGACCACCCGAAAGGAGCGCAGACCCACACGGCGCACCCGTTGCCGATAGGTGCGTTCGCAATCGTGGGCCGGCAAAGGCGGCGGTGAATCAGATGGGTCGTTCATGGGGGAAAAATAAGGTGTCAGTGAACGGTTAAGTTATTCGGCCACCGGCCGGAGGTGTTCAGGAAACTGGTGCAAAAAATAGCGGTCGGTCATGCCCGCAATGTAGTCCCGGACGATTTCCGGATTGCTGTGATTGGCAATGTAGGCCTCCGACATGTCTGCCAGAAATCCTGAAAAGATGTCGGATGAACGGTTGTTCGTCTCCAGATCCTCCAAGCGCATGTCGAACAGCATGGAAAAGAGCCGGTGAATGGCCGCCGAGTGCACCTTGCTTTTCGGGTTCATGTAGATGCGTTCCAGGTTGAAGGCTTTGAGGGCTTTCAACGCTTCTGAAATCGTTGGGCTGAAGGCTATGAAATGGTTCTGGTGACTATTCTGGATCACATCGGTTACCAGGCGGTAGACAATGGTCCCGTTGGTGCTGCCCAGAATCCGGGCAATGGACTCGGGGATATCACGGCGATCGAGAAGGCCCAGGCGGATGGCATCTTCAAGGTCGCGGCCGATGTAGGCGATGGTGTCGGCCATCCGCACCACACATCCCTCGGTGGTCATGGGGATCAGCGGGAAATCCGGATCAGCCCTCTTGGCGGCAATCTCCGCTGCGAAGCCCGTAAAATCCTTGTCGGGATTGGGCGTCAGCAGCCGGTTATGGATCTCGCCGTCGTGGCATAGAATTCCGTCCAGGGTCTGCAGGCACAGGTTCCACCCCTGGCCTTTGCGCTCAACCCGGTCCAGAAACTGAATGCTCTGGACATTGTGCAAAAAGTGGCCGATGCCTGCCTTTTGGCACAAATCGGACAGGTATCGCTCGCCTTCATGGCCGAAGGGTGTGTGGCCGATGTCATGGCCTAAGGCGATCGCCTCGATAAGGTCTTCGTTGAGCCTCAAAAACCGGCCGATGGTACGGGCGATTTTGGAGACCAGCTGAACATGCAGCACCCGGTGGGTGATGTGGTCGTTGGGAATAAGGTAAAAAACCTGGGTCTTGTCGATGTAGCGGGTGTAGGCCCGGCTGTGCAGAATCCGGTCCGAATCCAGCGAAAACGCCTGCCGGTAGCCGGCCGCAGAATCGATGATGGGGTGGCGGCGCACGCCGGACTCGCTATAGGTGGCCGCCGGCGAAAAGATCTCTCGCTCCTGTCGGTTCAGCGTCGAGGTAAGGCTGTCCAGTATGGGCGGAGTGGAAAATTCCTTAAATTTGTCCATCGTCGATCATGCGCTCCATCATCTGAAAATAGTCGATTCCAGCCGCCCGAAATCCTTCCCGGCCGTATTTCATATTGGCTTCCAGAATCGTGAATTGTCCGTCGTGGCAGCAGATGTCCATGCCCACATCGTCCCATCCGCAAACCTGCGCGGCCCGCTGGGCCAGGGCGACGGCGGCTTCGGGTACCGGCGCCAGGCTGATGCGCCCCCCTCGGGCCACATTGGACCGAAACTCGCCTGCCATGGCAATCCGCCAATAGGCATGAACCACCCGGCTGCCGACCACCACCACCCGGATATCCCGGTCCGTGGGAAGGTACTGCTGGATGTAGGCCACGTGCCGGTCATGGGTGTAGGCGTCCAGATCGGCATCACTGCCGATCAGGTATACACCCCGCCCCATGGCTGAACCGCGCGGCTCTTTGGCAATGAACGGATAGGAAAAGTAATCCCGGATTCTTGCTTTCTGCCGTTTGCCGTAAAACACGCGCGTTTTCGGGTGGGGCAGGCCCGCCAGCTGAAACAGGGCGGTCTGCTTGATTTTGTCCTGCGTGCACTTGTAGGTGTGGTAACTGGGAAACGTGGGTTTGCCCACGGCATCGAACAGGTCCGCATAAAACGCGGTGGGATAGTAGATCTTCCCGGCGTCTCGAATCCACCCCACTTCCTCTTGGCTGTAGTCCATGAAGTTAGGGCGAACACCGATGGCGCGGACATTGCTGCACGCGCGCAAGCGGGCTTCCAGTGCCAGAACCTGCCGCGCCATGGTTAGAGGCGGCTGACGATGGCCCGAACCACCTGGTCCAGGGCATTCACAAAGGGTCCGGCATGACCTGCGGCTGCAATGGGGGTACCTTCGTCGCAGGCCTTGACCACGTGTGGATCAAAGGGCAAGGTACCCAAAAAAGCCACCCCCATGTTTTTCGCAGTGAGCTGACCGCCGCGGCTTTTAAACAGTTCGACGGTTTCACCACAACAAGGGCAGGCAAACGGCCCCATATTTTCCACCAGGCCCACGATATCCAGGTTGACCGTCCGGCAGAAGTTGATTGATTTTCGCACATCGGCAAGGGCCACCTCCTGCGGGGTCGTGACGATCAAGGCCTTGGCGCCGGTGATGGTCTGGGCGACGCTCAATGGTTCGTCACCGGTTCCCGGCGGGGAGTCGACGATGAGGAAATCCAGGGCCTCCCAGCGCACATCGGCGATAAATTGTCGAATGATTCCGGTTTTGGCGGGCCCCCGCCAGATGACGGCTTGATCGGGATCCTTCATCAGGGACTGCATGGAAACCACCTTCAGGTTGTCGTTCACCATGCTAGGGATCACCTGCTGGTCTTCGTTGACATCCAACAGCCCCTTGATGCCCAGCATGCCGGCAATGCTGGGGCCATGCAGATCGACGTCCAGCAGGCCGGTCGAAAAGCCTTTGCCGGCCAACGACACCGCCAGGCTGGAGGCAAAACTGGATTTACCCACCCCGCCTTTGCCACTCATGACAATCAGTTTGTTTTTAATTTTTGACAGGGCGTTGCCGATGTTCTGATCCTGTGGATCCGGAGCCGCGCTGCTGCCGCAACCGCCGCCGCCGCAACCGCTTTTTCTGGATTGTTGGGTCGTCATTGGTTTTCTCGTCTTTCGTCTTGAAAAATGGCTGAAAGCCGTTCGACCATTCGGTCGTGATGACTTCCAGCCCAGTAAATCCGATCGCACTGGCCGCATGCATGAAAAGTGGGCTGGCGTTGCCAGACGTAGGCCGGCACCAGCCCGATCACCGCTTCCCGATCAACCTCATAAAGATTTTGATTACACGCCAGGCAGCGGCTGAAAAGGTTGACGTCGCACCACCCGAGATTCAATTCTCGAACCACCTGCTTCATCTGTTGAACCGGGTCGTTATCCCTGATGAACACCAGGGGTCGGGCTTCCAAGCGCAACTTCAACAGCCTTGTTCGGGTCAATATGACGCGCCCACCGTCAATCGTGTCGAAAAAGTGAACATCCCGGCTTTGGTGCTGACACAGGGTATCGAATCCGGCCGTTCGCAGATCCCGGCCCAATTTCCCGAGCGTGGCTTCCGCTGCAAAGCGCCACGCCGACCTCATGATGACGGTGGGTCCAGACTAAAAAGGGTTTCATCCAAGTGCGCATCGACCTCATAGCGGTCCAGGTTTACCGTCACCCGTTCTCCGGAGGGTCCCGATAAATCGATTCGCATGGGCAGCACAAATCCGCCGATGGTCTGCGTCCCGGTAACCGTCAGGGTATAGACCGGGTTTTGATGGCCGTCGAACCATACTGACGCCACCGGGTGCATGGCGCCATCGACGGTGACCCGCTGACGGGTCTTGCCCCATCGATCAACCAGCAGCAGGTCGGGCAGCCCTGTATGGTCATTAGACGCCAGCCGGGCCGAGAATTCCGCATTCATGGGGATTCGACCCACCAGCAATTCCAGCAGATCACTCACGCTAAGATCTATTTTTATCATTTTTTCAAGACTGCCGCTGCCGAAACGTCTTTTATAATATTCACCGGATGGGTGCATGACAAGGAAGAGATGCTCCCCGTCGCTGGAAACCGTGCCGGCCGATCCGCCGAAGGGAGCGAACATGTCGATTCTCAGACGGTCGGTCAACTGGCCGGCAATGGCCGCGCGAAAGGATTGCACCGGCTGTTGGGGGACGGACAGGATAATTTTCCCGACACATTTGAACCGGGTCAGATGGGTGTTGGTTGACCTCAACCCGGCCACCATCTGTTCCGCCGCCAGGTCGCGGGGGATATCCGATGGGGAAAACCGTGCGCAGGCAACGGTCAACCAGGCGGCCGTCAGGAGGATGATAACCAGCCATCCGTTCAGGTAAAAAGGAGAGCGATCGGATAACGACCGACGGCCAAGGCGGGGGAATGCATGGGTCATGGTGCCAGCAGCCGGATTTTCTTCTCTACGGCCGCTTTGTCGGTGTGGCCGTTTTCAATGGATTGGTGATAGCTTTGCCGGGCTTTTTCAGTCAGGCCGAGCTTGTGGTAGACATCACCCAGATGCTCCAAGATGATGGGGTCATCCGGGACCAGCTTTGACGCCTCCTCCAACAGCGGCAGGGCCTTTTCATACTGCCCCCGCTTGAAGTAAACCCAGGCGAGGCTGTCGGTAATATACCCGTCGCCGGGCTTTTGTTCGAGCGCCTTGCGGATCAGTTGCTCCGCTTCATCGAGCTTGATGCCCATGTCGGTGTAGGTGTATCCCAGGTAATTGAGTGCGTTGGCGTTGTTCGGCTCCAGACGGATCACCTGCTTCATGGCGGCAATGGAGTCTTCCTTCTTGCCCCATTTGTCGTAAACCACACCCAATCGGAAATATAGGCGGGGGTTTTCAGGATCCAGGCCAAGGCCGTCCTTCAGCGCCGTTTCAGCCTTTTCGTATGCCTCCAGCTGCTCGTAAAACGATCCCAGATAGAGGCGGAATTCAGGATTTTTCGGATCTTTTTCGATCGTTCTCAGAAGGAAATCGATGGCTGCTGGAAGCTGTTCCATTTCTTGGTAAAGCAGCGCGGCGTGAACTGCGGCGTTCTGAAAAAAACGCGAAACCGGCGCCACCTGTGTTAACTGATCGATGGCCGCATTTTTCTTTCCCAGACCATCCAAGGCCACGCCGGCCAGATAGTTGAGGTCTGAATTATCCGGCGCGCCCTTGATCATGCCCTGGATGATGACGGATGCCGCCTCAAACTCCCGGGCATCCAGGTAGTTTCTCACCAGGGTGCGGACGATCTCCTGATCTTCCTGACTCATCTTCCCCAGTTCGGTGAAAATCTTGGCGGCCTTTTTCTTCTGGCCCTGGTGATAGTAGGCATGACCCAGCGCCATGCTTGCCTGGGCATTGCCGGGATTCTGCTTCAGGATATCGTTGTATGTCGCAGCGGCCTTGTCGTAGCGCTTTTCGGTTTCATACAAGGCCCCCAGTTCGAAGCGCGACTCCACCAGGTCCGGCTCCAAGGCCAGCGTTTTTTCAAAAAAGGCCTCGGCGCTTTTTTGATCACCCTTGATGGCATTGATCCGGCCCAAAAAAAAGTAACCGGCATAGGATCCCGGAAAGTTTTTTACGAGCTGTTCATAAACCTGCTCGGCCTGACTCCATTGTTCCTGATCCATGTAGATGCTGCCCAGCAGGAGATAGATATTCTGCTGGGAAGGATCCAGGGCAATTACCCGTGAAAAGGCATCCATGGCAGCTTCTGGCTGGCTCATGTTCTGATGAATCCGTCCAGCTAAGATCAACGTGTCGACATCATCGGGATGGTCGGCCAAAATGTCATCAAGAAGCTGAATGGCAGCCGTCGTGTCTTTTTTCATCAGCCAGAAACCGGCGAGTTCACGTTTCAGAAACACCGACTCCGGATCCTTGGCCAAGGCCTGCTGCATGAATTCGAGGGCGCGATCCAGATCGCCTTTTTTGAGAGACAGATGAGCCTCGGAGAAAAGGTAATAGGCGTTGACCGGGCGACCCCCAGCGACCGGCATTTTCGTCCAGCTCGGACCAGGCGATCTCAAACCCGTCCGTCCACACCCGGCAAGAAAAATAATGCAAAACATTACTATAATGTATCTAACGTTCTGTTTTTTCATTTATTATTCTTTCAACAAATAAACATGGCCAAGCAGACAGCCGGATCGCTTGGCCAACGCTGTACGCATGAAACAGGCGAATACCCGGTCGCAGGCCGATCGATCAGGAGACTCCCTCGGTATAGGTCTCGAAGTCGGGAATTTCTTTTTTGAAGTAGTCCCTCATCTTTTTGACCACATTTTTTTCGACCTGTCTCACCCGCTCACGGGATATGCCGTATTTGTCGCCGATCTCCTGGAGTGTCACCGGGCTGTCGGAGAAGATCCGTTTGTCAAATATCTCCAATTCCCGGTCGGTCATCTGGGTCCTGAATTCGGCGATTTTTTCATTGAGAAGGGAGGACATCTCCTTTTTCGCCACCGTATCCTCAGCCGATTCTGATTCCGTGCTCATGAATTCTATCCGCTCGGTGTCTGAATCTTCCTTGAGCGGTGCGTCCAAAGAGATGTCCCAGCCGTCCAGGCGCTGGTCCATGTCCACAATTTCACGTTCGGAAACGCCCAATCGCTGGGAAAGCAGTTTCGGTTTGGGGTCAAAGCCCTCTTCGATGAGCTTCTGCTTTTCTTTCTTCAACTTGAAAAAAAGTTTACGCTGCCCCTGGGTGGTGCCGATTTTCACCAGACGCCAGTTGTCCATGATGAACTTAAGGATATAGGCCTTGATCCAGAAAGAGGCGTAGTAGGAAAACTTGACGTTCTTGTATGGGTCAAATTTTTTAACCGCCTGCATCAGGCCGATATTGCCCTCTTGAATCAGGTCCAGTAGATTCTGCATCCAGACCCGCTGGAATTCCAGGGCTATTTTAACCACCAGTCTCAGATTTGAAGTAACCAGGGCGT
>NZ_JBFELV010000077.1:0-15773 GCF_041551955.1 Desulfosarcina sp. | reverse complement strand
GGTGATGATGGCCAGCTCCTGCTGCAGGTAGGTGCCGGCCTGGGGCACGCCGTGGCGCTGGAAAATCTCGTTGGCCGTGCAGCAAATGCCGCCCAGCTGGATGCCTTTGGCGCCCTTGGATTTGGCGTACTCGATGATCTCCGGTTTCTGGCTCACTGCCACGATCATCTCGGAGAGCACCGGCTCATGGCCGTGGACGATGATGTTGACGTGGTCTTCCTTCATGACGCCCAGGTTGGCTTCGGCCTGCAGGGGGTAGGGGGTGCCGAAAAGCACGTCCTGAAGGTCCGTGGCCAGCATGGAGCCGCCCCAGCCGTCTGCCAGAGAGGCGCGCGTGCCCTGCTTCATCAGGTTTTTGTAATCCTGGTCCACGCCCATGTGGGTGCGGTGCATGATCTCGACGATTTCACGGTCGATGTTTCTGGGCAGTACGCCGGTTTTGGCCCACTTTTCATACAGGGGTGCCGGCGCCCGCTTCAGGTAGCGCAGCTCGCCTTCTGCCTTGCCCCATTCATTCAGGGCTTTTTCGGCCACTTCCAAGGCGATTTCATCGATGTTGCGGTCCTGGACGGCGCCGTCCACATCTACCGTGGTGGCCACGTCAAACCAAGGCGCAATGGCCAACAGCTTGTTGACGTCCTTGATTTTGTAGGCGTCGGTCTCTTTGCGGGCCGCACTCAGGAACACCTCGGCCACACAGCGGCCATGGTCGGAGTGGGCGGCTGCGCCGCCGGCGATCATGCGGATGAAGTTACGGGCTGCGATGGTGTTGGCCGTGGCGCCGCAAAGTCCCTTGCGGGTGTCTTTTCCCTCGATGCCGCCCTTGGGCAGGGGCAGGCGGCAGGGGCCCATGGCACAGTTTTTACAGCAGATCCCCTGGATACCGATTGCGCAGGGTTTCATCTGGACTGCACGGTCGAACACCGTGTCGATGTTCAGCCGCTGGGCCCGGGCGATCAGTTCCTGGGTTGCAGGGTCAATGGAAGCGCCGACCGGATCGGCCAGTTTGGCGCCCTTATCTTTGGTTAGTTCTGCCATCAGAGGTTCCTCCTCGTATTGATTTCGGCAAGGGTTAGCGATTCAGGGTTTAGTATAGCGAGACACGTTTGTGGACCCAGTTGAGCCGTTCGAGAATCTTCTCGGGCTCGCTTTTCTGCTCGGCGGCAGGCGTCATGGGAACCACGTTGTCGACGGCGCCGGTTTTGCGTGCGGCAGCCATTTTGGCACGCTCGGCGGCACGTTTCTGGCGCAGAGACTCCTCGGCGGCGTCTCTTTCGGCGGCTGCCTTGGCGGCGGCTTCCTTCTCCGCCTTGGCTTCGGCGTCCGCGGCTGCTTTGGCCTTGGCGTCGGCATCCGCCTTGGCTTTGGCTTCCGCCTCGGCCTTGGCTTTGGCATCCGCTTCTGCTTTGGCCTTGGCGGCGGCTTCGGCGTCGGCCTTGGCCTTGGCCTCGGCTTGGGCGTCTACCGCCGGCGCGGCGGGGGCAGCTGCCGGCGCCGGTTCGGCTTTCTTTGCAGCGGCCGGCTTGGCTGCGGGTGCGGCGGCCGGCTTGGCGGCCGGTTTGGCGGCAGCCTTGGGTGCCGCGGCGGCTTTGGCCGGAGCGGCTTTTTTCTCTTCTTCGATGGTCAGGTCCGGTGCCGGTGCCAGGGCGGCCAGATCCACGGAGACGCCTTCCAGGCGTTTGGCGATGGGGGCGATGTCGGCGGCGCTGCCACCGTCCATGGCGATGTCGATGAATGCCTTGACCAGCCGGATGGCTTCGGGGTGGCGCATGATCAGGATGTCGGATCCGGCCATGAGGTAAGTCACGGCACCCACGGCTTCCATGAGGATGCCGCGTTTTTCCGGATCACCCAGGGTCGGGGCTTCGTCCACGTCCTGCTTGGCTTCCTTGCATTTCCAGATTTCGTTGGCCAGGTTGTTGATGATGGGCATCTGGAGCTTGTCGTCGCCCTGGGCCATGGCGGCCATCCTGAGGCGCTCCATGACCGAATAGCTGTACTCCAGACCGTAGCCCAGACCGCCGGTGGTGGGGTCGATGATTACCCGATCCATGGGCATGCCCAGGTTTTCCAGCAAAATGTTGACCTGCTTGGCCAGGTTGACGTCGATGGGAGACGAACTGATGATGGCGTGGCCGTAGCCCATGGCGGCGGCGCCGACGCCCTTGTGGTTCTTATCCTCCACCGGGCCTAAGGTCAGCTGCACGTCCTGGCAGTCTTGGGCAATTTGTTTGAAGACCGCCTCGTCCTTTTCGTGGTTGGCGACGCCCCAGACCACCAGGGGCACGTCGATGGCGCCCAGCACCTTTTTCACCGTGGCCGATGCTTCCTTCGGGCTTGCATCGGTGCCGTTGGGATCGGTGCTTTTGAGTTGGAGCACGATAATTTCGGCGCCGTATTCCTCAACGCATTTTTTGGCCCATGCGGCCGGGTCGGAGACCACGTCCTTGAAGGGTTCCATTGCCGCTGCCGGCCACTCATCGGGTGCCATGTCCCAGATCTCCATGGCCACTTTCGGTTTGTGGGGCATTTCCCCCTCAAACTGATAGAGTGGGTAGCAGGTTTCACCTCCGACGGTAATGGCTTTGTCGCCTTTACCGATGGAGATCGCCTTTATCGCACCTGCATAGGATTCTTTGTAGAATTCGAAACTCAAAGTTACCTCCTTATCAGCTACCGGTTAATGATTGAGGTGTACTGAAGCACTACGGTGGTTCATTGTTCGTGTGGCAGGGCGATAAGCCCCGGTCACAAAATAAAAAGCTCAGGCCCCCTTTCGTTTAAGTATTTTTTATATATAGAATCTACAGCGGTAGATAAAAATCCGTGGGAGAGAAAAGGCGGGTATAGGATAGGGTTGCGGTCAGCGTGATGGATCGTTTTCTTTTTCATGCAGCACAGCATCGTCAAAACAGCCCTCTGGTGCGCAAATGATGACTCATTTGTCGGTCGGAAAAACAGATTGTAATTGGTTCGAAAGGGCCACTGGGGCCGAGATGGCCTCCCGCTTCCCAAAGGCGGAAAACCAAGGATTATTCTTATAGGTTGAAGGGTTTATTTGTCAATAGAGGAGTGGGATTAAATCCCAATTATTACTATATTGCCTTCGGCACGCAACAGGCGTCGACGGCCGTTAAAACACCTAACGGCAGAACCCCTGTTATCTTTTATAGTTATGACCATATGCGCGTCTAACCGGTCTCGGTCAGGGTTGCTGCCGCCGCTGGGCCAGCCGTTCCTTGAGCCGGGGAAACGGGTTCATGTCCGTGTGGGGCAGAAACAAGGCCGCCACGTAATTGTCCATGTAGGACGGGGTTTCCGACAGCTCGAAATTGGTCATGCTGCGGGTCGCCTCCACCACATCCTTGCGGATCCGGTTGGTCAGGCTGCTCATCTTGGCCCCTAAAAGGGAGCTATTGCCGATGAAGGTGACCTTGTCCGCATCGATTTCCGGCAGCAGACCGATGGTCATGGCCTTTTCCAGGTCCACGTAACTGCCGAAACCGCCGGCCAGAATGATGCGGTCGATGTCCTGCATACCCATGCCCACCTCGGTTAACAGGGTCATACAGCCGCTGTAGATGGCACCTTTGGCCCGGATCAGGTTTTCGATGTCGATTTCGGTGAAGGTGATGTCCCGGTCGATCTGGGTCTCCTCGGCCCAGGCCAGCACATATTCCCACACGCCGTTGTCCACCCGGATGCGGTCGGATGCCAGATCACGGTTGAACTTGCCCAGGTTGTTGATCAGGCCCAGTTCGAACATGACGGCGGTCATGATGATCACTCCGGACCCGCAAATGCCCTTGGGACGCACATTGCCAATGGTCATCAACATAGGCTCCCAGGTGGTCGGATCCAATGAGAAGTCCTCGATGGCGCCTTTGGCCGCTCGCATGCCGAATTTGATGCCGCCGCCTTCGAGAGCCGGCCCGGCGCTGCAGGCGGCGCAGGCCAGCCAGTCCCGGTTGCCGATGACGATCTCCGCATTGGTGCCGATGTCCATGAACAGGGTCAGCCGGTCGTCCAGGTACATCCCTGACCCCATGACCCCGGCCACGATGTCTCCGCCCACGTAGCTGGAAACGGCCGGATAGACCAGGGCCGTGACGTGATCCCGCAGATCCAGACCGATGTCCACCGCCCGGATGGGCGGGTAGAGCGTGGACGCCGGTACGTATGGGGAGCGGCGAATATAGCGGGGATTGATCTGAAGCAGCAGCTGGGTCATGGTGGTGTTGCCGGCCAGGGTGATGGCGGCGATGTCGTCCGGATCCACCTTGGCACGGCGCACGATCTTGCCGATGATCGTGTTGATGGTTTTGGCCACCACCTTGTGGAGGCGGTCCAGTCCGCCCTCTTTTTCGGCAAAGACAATCCGGCTGATGACATCCTCCCCGTAACTGATCTGGCCGTTGAATTCACCATGTTCGGACATGACCTCACCATTTTTCAGGTCGATGAGCTGGCCGTAAACCGTTGTGGTTCCGATGTCCATGGCGATGGCATAGTTGCGGTCGGTGGTGTCTCCGGACTGGACGTTGATGATCTCGGTCTTGCCGCTGTCCATCACCGGCCGGGCCAGGGTGGCGGTGACCCTGAAGCCGTCCTTTCTCAGCGCGTCGGGAATTTTGCGGATTACCGGCAGGCTTACCGTCAGGCGGTGTTCGTCGTGGTGGAGCTTAAGGTGGCTGACCAACCGGGTGACGTCGGGCAGATGATCCTGGTTGTCGGGTTCGGGCAGCTCGATGTAGACCTTTTCCACCGGCGGCAGGAACAACCCCTGTTCCTTCAGGTCGTTGAGGTCCATCTGTCGAATACGGGCCGTGCGCCGTGGGACGTAGCGTTGATCCAGCACGCTGGTGTCGACGGTCGACTCCACCGGCACGCGGACGACCACATCTTCGGTGATCGTCGAGCGGCAGGCCAGGCGGAAGCCTTTTTCCCGATCGGCCGGGCTCAACTGCTCACTGAGGCCCCCCGCCACCTGGCCGGATTCCACGATGACGCGGCATTTCCCGCAGACACCCTCGCCCCCGCAGGAGGCGTTGATGTGCACGCCGGCCTCCATGGCCGCCCGGATCAGGATTTCGCCGTCGTTGACCTTGATTTCGCGATTGTGGGGTAGGAATTTAATTGTATGGGTAGTCATGAATGAATCCTTTGATTATGAGATTTAGGAATTGGGGGATTGAGGAATTGAAGGAATGCTGTCTTTTGGGGTTCTTTTATTCACCAATTCCCTAATTCCTAAATTCGTAATCCCTCAATTGGTTTTCAAATCGTCAAACCGGCAACTCAGGGCCGCCATGCCGTCTTCCATGGCGGTGAATACATGCACGGGCAGGCTGTTGAACAGGCTGAGCATGCCTTGGTTGTCAGGTGCTGTATACGCGGTAAAGCCGGCGATGCCGTTGTCCCGGGCCCCCTCGAAAAGCTTTTTCATCAACCGCTTGCCGAGTCCTTTGCCCTGCCAGGCGCCACTGACGGAAAAGGCGACCTCAGCCAGGTTGCAGGACGGATCCAAGAGGTACTCGCCAATGCCTACCACCTTGCCGAAGCCGAACTCGCCGACCACCGCCAGCATGGTGAGGTTTTTAATGTAGTCGACCTGGGAGACCGCTCCCACATCGTCACTGACGAAACTGGTCTTCTCGTGAAAAAAACGCGAGACGATATCGTCTTTGTCCAGGGTGTAAAAATGTTCCTGGATCCGCCGTTCGTCGACCGGTTTGGCCGGGCGAATGGTTATCGCTCGGCCCTCGATCTCGAGCGTCTCTTCCAGGCGGAGGGGATAAACCCCGTGCAGGGAGCCCTTCATCTTTCGTTCGGCGCCGATCAGGTTCAGCCGCTTGGCGTGGTGCAACAGTTCATCCCGAAAATCCGGGTGGGCGATGCTGATCATGGCCATGGCCCGCTCCTGGAGGCTTTTGCCGAACAGGTTCACGACCCCGAATTCGGTGGCGACGTAGTGGACATCGGCCCGGGGCACCACGACGGCGGTGTCACCCAACACGGGAACGATGCGACTTTTTCCCCCTCCCACGGCGGTGGCCGGAAGCATGATGATGCTGCGACCCCCCTCGGACTGAAATGCTCCCCGAATGAAGTCCAGCATGCCGGTGACACCGGAAAAGTTGTTGAACTCCAGGGCGTCGGCGGCCACCTGGCCGGTGAGGTCCATGGCCATGGCGACGGACAGAGAAACCATCTTGTTGTGGGCGGCGATGACAGGCGTTGCGTTGACTACATCCGAGGGGTGAAATTCAATGGCCGGGTTGTCGTTGATGAATTCGTAAAGGCTGGGCGATCCGATGGCGCTGCTGGCCACCATTTTCCCGTTGTTCAGTCCTTTGCGGCGATTGGTGATCACTCCCCGAGCAAACAGGTGCATCATCTCGTTGGTCATGAACTGCGTGTGGATGCCCAGGTCGTTTTTTTCCGACAGCGTAGTCAAGGTTGCCTGGGGGGCCGTTCCCGGGCTGATTTGAAGTGTGGAACCATCCTCGATGAGCCTGGCAATCAGCTGGGCGATGGTGTCGGCAGCATCGGATTCGGGGACGATGGGCAGGGTCAGGATGGGCTCTTGCCGTTCAACCACCAGGTGGACGTCGTTGACGTGAATGAAACTCCGGCCCAGCACCCGGGGCATTTCCGGATTGACCTGGACGATGGTCAGATCCGCGGAGGTGGCCGCCGCCAGGGTAATGTCCACCGAAACCCCCAGGCTCATCCAGCCGAAATCGTCTGGCGGCGTTGCCTGGATCAAGGCCACATGGACCGGCAGGCGCCGGCTTTGGAACAGCCGGGGAATGGCCGACAGATTCAGCGGGGTCAAAAAGCGGGCCTTTTCGGCCAGATGTTTGGATTTGGCCGATCCCATATAAAAGGAGCGAATGTTCAGGCGCTGGCCCCGGGAGCGGTTGGCGATCAGTGAAAGCGGGGCGGTTTCCAGGGACATGAGCCGCACGATCTCCAAATCGGTGAACCAGGCGGTCGCCTCGGCCAAGGTCTTTACCAGATGCTGGGGTTCCCCGCAGGACGAGCCGATAAACACCCGCTGACCGGGTCGGATATGTCCGATGGCATCTTCGGCTGTGCATCGTTTCTGCACATAACTGTCCGCCCAGTATAAATTGCCCGCCATTTCATCCTCTTTGCCCGTCAATCGCTTGTTTTATGCATGCCTTAACCGGATACGCTGACTGAGCGTATATTCATAACGGTTCATTGACCCTTTATCAAGAAAAAGTCCTTTTTCAGCCCTGATTCGGCAACCCTTTTCGACCTGTTACCGGCAAGGACTGAATGCGATTCACTTTCTCTGCTTGTTGACATCGCGGCGTATATATTGTAACAAGTTGAAGCTTTTAGCTATTTATACCCAACGCCGGGAAAGTCGGCGCGGATTCAGGCAGTTTAACCAACACACAATTATTGCTGGCTTTTTTTCAGGCGGTGTCCATGCTCAATTGGTTGAGGGTTTTCAGCGGCGCCATCGACAGATCCAACGAGGCGGTGGGCCGTTTGGTCTCCTGGATCACCCTGCTGCTAGTTCTGGTAGTTTTTGTCGATGTGGTCATGCGTTATTTGTTCAAAACCAGCTTCGTCTTTACCCAAGAGCTGGAATGGCACCTCTTCGCCTTCATATTCCTCATCGGTGCCGGATACACCCTGCTTCACGACGGCCATGTGCGGGTGGATATCATCTACCAGCGGTTGAACCTAAAAGGGCGAGCGTGGATCAACCTCATCGGCGTGATCTTTTTCCTCATCCCCGGGTGCTACCTGGTGATCAGCACCTCATGGCATTTTGTCAGCAACTCCTTCTCCATGCTGGAAGGCTCTCCTGATCCGGGAGGCATTCCCTACCGGTTTATCGTCAAAGGAACCATGACCGTGGGGTATACCCTGCTGCTGCTTCAGGGGCTCTCCATGGGTGTTCATGCGCTGCTGCAGCTTCTGGGTGCTGAAACGGATGACGAGGAGAAGGCTTGATGGAGTATTTGCCTGCATGGATGTTTTTGGCCCTGACGATCCTGTTGATGGCCGGATTTCCGGTCACCTTCACATTGATGGGAACCGCCATGTGTTTCGGCCTCATCGGTTTCGGCTGGTCCTTTTTCAACCTGCTGCCCCTGCGCATCTGGGGCGTGATGACCAACATCACCCTGATCGCCGTGCCTCTGTTTGTCTTCATGGGCGTCATGCTCGAGCGCTCCGGCTTAGCCGAAGAACTGCTCGACACCATGGGGCTGCTGTTCGGCCGCCTGCGCGGCGGGCTGGCCATCTCCGTGGTGGTGGTGGGCGCCCTGCTGGGCGCTTCCACCGGAATCGTGGGCGCCACCGTGGTCACCATGGGCCTGCTCGCCGTGCCCACCATGCTTCGCCGCGGATACAAGAATGAACTGGCCACCGGCACGGTGGCCGCTTCCGGTACACTGGGTCAGATCATCCCCCCCAGCATTGTTCTGGTGCTCATCGGCGATATCGTCGGCGTTTCCGTCGGCGACTTGTTTATGGGGGCAGTCTTCCCCGGTTTCTTGCTGGTGGGTCTGTTTATCCTTTACATCTTGATCATCTCCTGGCTGCGCCCCAAGTGGGCACCGGCCATTCCCAAGGCCGAGTTGGCCGCCATTTCACCACGCCAGTTAGCGGCCCGGGCGGGCAAGGCCCTGTTTCCGCCGCTGTTTCTGATGGTGGCCGTTCTGGGCTCCATTTTTGCCGGTATCGCCTCCCCCACCGAAGCGGCCGCCGTGGGTGCCGTGGGTGCCACCCTGCTGACCGTGGCCAACCGTAAATTTTCACTGAAGATCCTCCAGGAGGTGATGCAGACCACGGTGCGTCTGACCTGCATGGTGTTCATCATCCTTTGCGGGGCGGCGCTCTTCGGGCTGGTCTTCCGCGGATTGGGCGGCGACGGACTGGTGAGGGATTTCTTGGGATCCCTGGCCGACAAGTACAGCCATAACATGGTCCTGGCCATCGTCATGGCCCTGATTTTCGTCATCGGCTTTTTTCTGGATTTTATTGAAATCACCTTTATCCATGTGCCGGTGCTGGCGCCCATCATGATCGAATTCGGCTTCGATCCGGTGTGGTTCTGCATCCTGATCGCGGTCAACCTGCAAACCTCGTTCATGACGCCCCCCTTTGGATTTTCGCTGTTTTATCTGAAGGCGGTGACGCCGCCGGAAATTTCCACCGGGCACATTTACCGGGGCATCATTCCCTTTGTCCTGGTTCAGGTTATCGGCCTGGCCATCGTGGTCCTTTTTCCCCAATTGGCCACCTGGCTGCCGAAAATTGTTTTTGGGAATTAATTTGAGTTCGGTCTTGATCCCATCACCCCATCATCAACCAAGGAGGATGCAGCGATGAAAAGAAGAGATTTTCTGAAAAAGGCGGGTGTCGGCGCGGCGGCGGTTGCGGCAACGGCAGTCAATGCACCGGCGGTACGGGCGGCAAAAACCTACAACTGGAAGATGGTCACCACCTGGCCTCCCAAACTGCCCGTACTCCAGGACGGCTGCGAGCGACTGGCCAAACGCATTGGTGAATTGTCCGACGGCCGTATCAAGATCCAGGTCTTTGCCGCCGGTGAACTGGTGCCGGCCCTGGAAAGCTTTCAGGCGGTTTCGGACGGCACCGTCGAAGTGGGCAGCGGGGCCGCCTATTACTGGGCGGGAAAAGAACCGGCCACCCAGTGGTTTTCCGCCGTGCCCTTCGGCATGAACGGCCAGGGCATGAGCGCCTGGTTCTACGGCGGTGACGGATTGAAGCTGTGGGAGGAAACATACGCCCCCTTCAACCTGATTCCCCGTCCCGGCGGCTCCACCGGCGTCCAGATGGGCGGCTGGTTCAATAAAAAAATCGATACCATCAACGACTTCAAGGGTTTGAAGATGAGAATCCCGGGCCTGGGCGGCAAGGTGCTGGCCAAGGCTGGCGGTACGGTCGTGCTGCTACCCGGCGGTGAAATATTTACCTCCCTGGAGCGCGGCGTGATCGATGCTACCGAGTGGGTGGGCCCCCTGCATGACCTGAGGTTGGGGCTCTATCAGGCCGCCAAGTATTACTATTACCCCGGATGGCACGAGCCGGGCACCTACCTGGAGTATTTCTTCAACAAGAAGGCCTACGAGAGCCTGCCCAAGGACCTGCAGCACATCGTTGATGCCGCCTGCACCGAAACCGAGCACTGGGTTCTGGCCCAGTTCGACGCCCTCAACGGCCAAGCCTTGCAGACACTGATCAACGACAAGAAGGCGCAATTGATCCAGTTTCCCGACCAAGTCATGGCGGACCTTAAAAAACTGTCCGATGAAGTGGTGGCCGAAGAAGCCGCCAAGACCCCCATGGCCACCAAGGTCAACGAATCATTCAAAAACTTCCAGAAAGTGGTGGGCACCTGGGGCAGCGTGTCCGAGAAGGCCTACTACGACATTATTCAACCCAAGTTTCCCTTGAAGGGCTAACCGGCAATTACGGCGCCCCGGGCTTCGGGTCGTCAACCATAGACACTTTGACAATCACCATCGGTTCCGGCGCAATACCGGAGCCGATGTTTTTTTTGTGAAGGAGAGGCCGTGGTATCGATGGCCGACATCGCTGTGGGTCAACGCTGGGCTAGTGAAATGGAACCCGAACTGGGCGTGGGCATCGTCGACGCCATTTTGGGTAGGCGGATTCACCTCAGGTTTCCGCTAATCGGCATTACCCGGATTTATGCCATCCAAAGCGCGCCCATTCGGCGGATTGTCTTTCACCCCGGGGATCGTATCGAAAGCGAGCCGGGTGAAACCATGACCGTCGACGCCATTGATTCGGAAGGGGGGCTTCGCGTGTATTGCGGCCAGGGCATACGCCTGCGTGAAGACCGGCTGCCCGATACGCTGGCAGTTGACACGCCGAGGGAACGGCTCATGGCCGGGCAGCGCGACCCGTCCGCCCTGTTTGACCTGAGATGTCGCGTCCTGCGCTACCGGCACCGCATGGCCCGGTCGCCGGTGTCAGGATTCGTAGGCGGGCGGGTGAACCTGATTCCCCATCAATTCGCTATTGCCGCCGAGGTCAGTGCTCGCCGCCGTCCCCGAGTGCTGCTGGCCGACGAAACCGGCTTGGGAAAAACCATCGAAGCGGGCCTGATTCTGCATCGCCTGACGGTTACCGGCCGGATCAATAGGATCCTGACCATCGTTCCCGATGCCCTGGTGGTGCAGTGGTTTGTAGAACTGGCACGCCGATTCAATCTGCGCTTTCGCATTTTCGATGATGCGTTTCCGGTGGCAACGCCGCCTTCCGCCGCCGGTGACAATCCCTTTTTAGACCAACCGTTGGGGCTTTGCGGCTTCTCTTTTTTGACAACTGCCCCACCTGCACTGCAGTCCCGATTAATCGACGCCGGCTGGGATATGGTGGTGGTGGACGAAGCCCACCACATGCAGCCGGGTGGCCCGTTGTTCCAACAGGTTCAACCGCTGGCGGAAACCGTTGAGCGGATGATTCTGATCACGGCCACGCCGGGGCACCTGTCGGAACGCAGCCATTTTGCCCGACTGCGCCTGCTGGACCCGGATCGCTATACCGACCATGGGCAATTCAAAACGCAAAGCCGGGCGTTGGGACAGATTGCCCGGATCGTGCAGACGCTGGCGGATGGCCACTACGCCGATCAGGATAGCCTGCAACGCCTGTCGCATATACTCGGCCGGCCTGTCCACGCCATCGAAGAAAAACTGGCTCAAACCGCCGGACGGAAAGATTTGATGAGGACCCTAATCGATCGGCACGGCACGGGCCGTGTGATGTTTAGAAATACCCGGCGCAGCGTCGGCGGGTTTCCGGGCCGGCGGGCGTATCTGGTGCCTCTCGATGTAGATGGCATGGGGGCTCCGATGCGTCTTCAGTTCAACCGGGAAGTCCTGCAGGATTGCGGATTGCAGCCGGCAAGCGGTAAGATCGCTTTTGAAGACGACCCCCGGGTGGCCTGGTTGGAAAACTATCTGCGTGAAAACCCTGCGGAGAAGACGCTGCTGATCTGCCGAACGTCCTTAAAGGTCAAGGCGCTTTATGAGGCCCTGGAAAAGCGCATCAAGGTCCATGTCGGGCGCTATCACGAGGAGATGACGCTGGTGCAGCGGGATCGCAATGCGGCCTGGTTCGCCGAGCCCGGCGGTGCGGTGCTGCTGCTGTGTTCGGAACTCGGCAGCGAGGGACGCAACTTCCAGTTTGCCCGCTCCCTGGTCCTTTTCGATCTGCCGCCGGATGCTGAGTTGCTTGAGCAGCGCCTCGGCCGTCTGGACCGCATCGGCCAGACCGGGGTCGTTCAGGTGTGGGTGCCGTTTGTCCGTGGAACTGGTGGGGAGATCCTGACACGATGGTACCATGAGGCCCTGAACGCATTTGAAACGAACATCCCGGCCGCCGGGTGGGTGACCAGCCGTTTTTTCGGTCAACTCATGGCCCTGATCGGCGACTTGGGCAATAAATCGACCGATGCCCGCCTGGACCGGCTGATCCACGGTGGCCGGATTTCCGTCATCCGCCAACAGCGTCGTATTGAATTGGAGCGGGATCGGCTCCTGGAGCTGGATGCATTGCCCCCGGAGAAGGTGGCTCGGCTGATGGAAGCCATCCGAGAGGTAGACAATGATCCCGGTTTCCTGCAATGGGTCGAACCGCTTTTTGACGTCTGGGGAATCGTGATGGAGCCGATTGCCCACCAGGTCTATCGATTGAGCCCGGACCGCCGTTATGCGGACCCGCTGCCGGGGTTCCGACCCGCCGGTCTGACGGTGACCACGGACCGTGCCAGGGCCTTGATTCGTGAAGATCTCGGATTCCTCACCCGGGATCATCCACTGGTGAGCGGTGCCATGGAACACTATCTGGGCAGCGGAAAAGGCAATGCCGGATTTGCCTGTTGGGAGAGCGCCGGGGAGCCGGCATTTCTGATAGAGATGGTATTCTTGTTGGAAGCGATCGCCAGGCCTGATCTTTATGTGGAGCGATTCCTGGCGCCAACCCCGTTTCGGGTGGTGGTGGATCACCACCTGAATAATTGTGAAGTGGCTCTGCCCGAAGGGCTGTCGGACCAGCTCACTGACGGTTCAGCCTCCCTTTTCGCTGAAATCGTTCCTGCTTTTTCCCATCGGTTCCCGGATATGCTCGAGGCGGGTCGGGGGATAGCCCAGGACAGGTCCCGGCCGATCATCGAAGCGGCGCATCAGGCGGCCGGAAGGTCGATGGACGACGAAGTCAATCGCATCGAGGCGCTCTCCCGCGTAAATGCCGCTATTGGTGACAGGGAAATCACCGCGGTAAAGCTGGAACGGGATGCCTTGTTGTCGTCCGTCTCATCGGCTCGGATGAGACTGGATGCCATGCGCCTTATTGTAAAAAAATGAAAGGCGTTTTGATCGCCGGGTCCTAAATCTATCACCAAGCAGCCGTCGTCTTTTCCGAATTCGGGGTTGGCTGGCGGTTGGAATTCCAAAGATGAAATGGTAAAATAAAATTTTATCCTAATCGGATCTCAGCACAGCGCCATGAACATGCAATCCAATATAAACCAGCGCCGATTTCCCCGCCGGGCGGCCTTTATTATTGCGGAATATTCCGTCAAGGAAGGGTCGTTTCGGGATATCATCAAGAATATCGGTGCCACGGGGATATTTATCGGCACCTGGCGGCGGATCGCCGAGGGCCAGCCGATCGATCTCAAATTTCCGGTCTTCGAATTTGAAAACCAACTCCAGGTCTCGGGATCGGTCGTTCGCCGTACATCCAAGGGCTTCTCGGTGGTTTTCGACCGGCCAATTGACGGGCTGATCTGCAAGGAGGGGCATTTCCCCGAGATTGTGCATGAGGGTGATCGATAAACCTTCAATAATACAAGATGGCGTTGGCCTTTCTGACATCGATCCGTTTTATGCCTTTAGGCAACTCGTACCAGTCACCGATGCCTGACGATTCCGTTCGGTACACCAATGCCGCCGTGTGAATAACGAAGTCCAGCACCTGCGGATCGATCGGTTGGCCGTTAAGCGATAGGGAGACCAGATCGATACGGGCCGCTCCATTCCGGGTCAGAAAAACGCCTTTGAAATCGAAAACCAGGTTTTCGCCCAACAGGGTGTCCAGGTTGAGTCGCTGCGCATCGAACCGCATTTTCCCGCGGACATGGTTGTCATCCAGCAGTTTCACCGTCAGATCCTCGCAGACCGGCTCCTCCTCCTGTGCCAGGCGGTAGGCAATGTAGGCGTTGAGCTCCTTCTCGGTCACTTTAGCGCTGAGCTCCTGCGTGTCGGCGCGGGGCGGCTGCTCGGCGATGACCCTGAGGATGTGCCTGACCGTGAGCGCATCCTTGGTAGTCTGATCGATGGCGCCGATCAGCAGCACGGCACAACCCAAAAGGGCGATCCATCCACGCCAGTAAATAGAGTTCCTTGTCATCTCTTTGTGTGTCAACCTCCCTGTATCGTTCAATCCTGCCTCGATGCTAATCGTATCGCCGGCAGCGCCAAAACGAAAATCACATTAGCAGATCGCGTGAACCGATACAATTAAGAACCGCACTGACGGTCCGATTGGCCGACGACCGCCCGTAAAAGGGGTTGAAATCCTTATTGGTCATGGTAAAAAAGGGCGCCACCAGCCCGGTGCAAACGCAGACGAACAGGACCATTTGTGACCGACAACCAAAAACAGATTGACCACTTTCGCAACCTGATTAAAACGACCATGCACAGCGACGCCATCGCCCTGCGCCGTGAATTGGACCGGCTGGTGCGGTCCCGGAAAAAGATGGCGGACGCAGAGATGGCCCGACGCCTGAACGATCTGGCTCCGAAAATCCGTAACGCCGCTGCCAGATGGCAGCGACGCCGGGAAGGGGTCCCTCAATTTGAGGGGCTGGCCCATCTGCCGATCACTGCGGCAAAGGCGGCGATCATCGACAGCATCCGCCAACATCCGGTGACCATTATCTCCGGTGAGACCGGATCGGGCAAAACCACTCAGATCCCCAAATTCTGCCTGGCTGCCGGGCGCGGCATCAACGGCAAAATTGCCTGCACCCAGCCCCGGCGCATTGCCGCCACCACGGTTTCCGCCCGTATTGCCGAAGAGTTGGGAGAGGTTCTCGGACAATCGGTGGGCTACAAAATCCGTTTTCAGGACAAGAGCGGCCCCGACGCGTATATCAAGGTGGTTACCGACGGCATTTTGCTGGCCGAAACCCAGGGCGATCCCTGGCTCAACGAATACGATACGATTATCGTCGACGAGGCCCACGAGCGCAGCCTGAACATCGATTTTGTGCTCGGCATCCTGAAACAGCTGGTCCACAAACGAAAGAACCTGAAGCTGATCATTACCTCGGCCACCATCGACACCGAGAAATTCTCCCAGGCCTTTGACGATGCACCGGTGATCGAGGTCTCCGGGCGGCTTTATCCGGTTGAGACGCGCTATTTATATCCGGATGCCGGCCCGGAAGACAAGGAGGACCGCACGCCAGTCGAGTTGGCGGCAACCGCCGTGGATGGACTGATGGCCCGCCGTACCCGGGGGGACATCCTGATCTTCATGCCCACCGAGCAGGATATTCGTGAGACCTGCGAGACACTGGGGGGGCGCCATTTTGCGAGGACGGTGATCCTGCCTCTGTTTGCCCGGCTCAGTGCCGGGGAGCAGCGCAGGGTTTTCGCCGGCACCGCGGCCCGCAAGATCATCGTGGCCACCAACGTGGCCGAGACATCCATCACCAT
>NZ_JBFELV010000076.1:0-15842 GCF_041551955.1 Desulfosarcina sp. | reverse complement strand
GTCTTGATCTTCTGTTTTAATCCAACCTAACTTTGAATATGCATCCTTTAAATAAAGATTGTATCCATATGCGTCTTCTATCAATTCAATCGCACGATCCCATTCACCGTTGCGGCCATAAAGTTGGGCAAGGTTTACCTTCCATGCCGGCGAAATTCTTCCATCGCAGGAATCCTTATCCATTATTTCAAGGGCACCTGCCCAATCTTGTTTTTCTGCCTTGATCCATCCCAGTTTGGCAAAGGCGTCCGTGAGTTTATCATCTTTGTCATACGCATCGTTAACTAACGTTTCTGCCTTCTTAAAATCGCCATTCCGACCTGCCACTATCGCCAGTTGAATCATTGCGCAGGTGTGAGACGGATCTGCCTTGAGAACTCGTGAAAAATGATCGGCCGCATCCACATATTCCCTGTTCTCCAGGTGAAACAACCCAAACTGGTAGTTTGCGATTTTATTCTCCGGATCCTGACTCAAGGTCTTTTCGATATAACGTTTCGCGTTATCCCTGCGGCCTTGATTTCTCTCGATAACCCCCAATTGCGCTATGGCGTCACCGTATTGGGGATGAGCGGCCAAGAGTTCTCGGAATTTGTCACTCCCTGCTTCGTAGCGCTTCTTTTTTATGTATACCATACCGGCGCCATAAGTTATCCACGCGTGGGTTTGATTCATGCATAAACTCCATGTTTTCCTTTGGGTACCAGAGAATGATCGCCATCATCCCAATCGTATCGAAAAATCGAATCCAAATCGAGAACTGCCTGGATTGCAACCTGCGGTACATAGCTTGCCGAAATCGAAGATGACATCGGTTGGGTGGTTCTCACCATTACAGTTGTCCACCCACGAATGTTGGCGCCATAAAAATCTTTCTCTATGTTGTCCCCCACATACATCAGATTCCATCCTGCCAATTGGAATTTCTTTTCAAACCAATCAAACAATCGACTATCCGGTTTCTCCAACCCCAATGCATCACTACAAAGGATATGATCAACCCGCGTGTCTAATCCCAAGGCCTTTATTTTTTTCCGTTGAACCGCGTACCGTCCGTCGGTAAGTATCCCCAGAAGATACTTTTCCCGCAATCTCGATAACATGGGAATGACACCATCATAGCAACATATCCGTGGATCGTGATCGATGAATAGACGGACTAGTCGTTCCACGAACCCGATGCCTATACCCAGCCGTTCCACCAGCCGATCAAACATGTGGGGATAAGAGGGACCATAGTGGTTCAATATTGCCTCGAGTTCGGTCTGAACCCTTGAGGCATCCATATTAAACTGTTCCGCCACCCAGGTTGACACGACCTGGAAGCCACTTCTTTTATAAGCCACCTGAGGATAAAGGGTATCGTCGAGATCGAAAACAATGCCTTTAATTTTTCTGAATTCAGTCGGTTTCAATGGCCTCCCAGGTAATCGGCTGGCCCCTGTGTATTTTCTTTTTGGCTTTCATCCCCACTATTTTTTCAAGGCACTCCGGCTTCAATCCGCCATGGGGACGAATCGACCGAACTTGGTTGCGTGCAATGATCTCGCCCCTGTTGATATCCGTAGACGCATACAGCGACCGCCTGAAGGAAATACTTTCCGTTTCGGACAAGGTGGGACCGGGAAATTCCTTTCCCATCATCCGTTCAACACGTCTGACAGATGCCACCATTGCCTTGAATTCCGGCGGCTCGATGGAAAACCCTGAATCGACGCTGTTGTTTGCGCGGGAAAGCGTGAAGTGCTTTTCCAGCAAACATGCGCCCATGGCCACCGCAACAAGTGCTGCCAACTCATCTTCGGCGTGATCCGACAGTCCGCACGGCAGGTTGAAGGTCCGGGCCATGGCAGGAATCGTGCTTAAATTCATCTCTTCCATCGGTGCCGGATAGGTACTGGTGCATTTTAGCAGCACCATTTCCCTGCATCCGGCTTGCCGCGACGCATCGACGGCGTCGCTGATTTCAGCGAGCGTGGCCATGCCCGTGGATATGATCAACGGGCGATTGGTTGCGGCGGCATATTGAATCAACGGCAGATCTATGATCTCGAAGGATGAAATCTTAATTGCGGGTACGTCCATCCCGTCCAGAAAGTCTACCGAAGTTTCCTCATAGGCAGATGAAAAAAGATCCAGGCCGATGTCGTGGGCGACTGCCTGAAGCCTGGGCTGCCATTCCCACGGCATGCAAGCTTCTTTATACAGCTCGTAAAGGGTCTTGCCCTCCCACAACGATCCGTGGCCATGCCGGAAGTTGTCGTCGTCACAATCGATGGTCATCGTATCCGGGGTATAGGTCTGGAGCTTCACCGCATCGGCACCGGCGTCCTTGGCGGCATGAATCAGGCGAACCGCCTCGTTAAAATCCTGTCGATGGTTGGCAGAAAGCTCGGCAACGATGTAGACCGGATGGCCGGGGCCCACGAAGCGATTTCCGATCTTGACGGGTTTGATTTCTGGTTGTTGTTTAGACATTGTTTTTATTTCACCTGGACAACCTTGTCCTCGGCATATCGGATCTGCCGCCATCCATTAGGGCTGGACACATAAGGAATATCGGACAGAGCATCCCCCTGGCACTCCCGAAAAAACCAGTAGAAGCTGTCCAAACCGGCAGCCACACTCAACGAAGACGCCCCACCGAACCGGCAATTGCATTCCAATAGGTTAAGGGCTCCATTATTGTCTTCGATGATCTGAAACAGGGCATGTCCGGTCAACCCGATAGCAGCGGCGGCCTCGAGGCAGGTTTTTTCGATATCGGGGCGCTCTGTGGTTGTGGTTACTTGTGACTCCCCATGAATCACGACATCGCGTGTTCTGACGACACAGCCTTTCGGTGCACGGTTTTGAGCGATGTATAGATCGACACTGAATTCCGGCCCTTCGATAAAAGGCTGGCAGACTGGATTTTCAAAATGACTTAGAGAGGATCGCGCCGCTTCAACAGACAGATCAAGCTGGATATGTTTCGATCCGCTTCCAAATCTTTCCTTTACCACCCAACGGCCTCCAGAGTCCGGATCAGGATGGGAAATTGTGGCAATGGGACTCAGGCTGTGTTTTTTGTTGAGTGAATCAAAAAACTTCATTTTATCCAGACACGTGTGAACGCCCCCCGGTGAAGCAATCATCACGGCAATGCCATTGGCGTTGAACCGCCGCTTGTTCTCGGCAAAGAAAGGCAGCTCCCCATCACGGGTGGGAATGATTGCCCGGATGTCACCGGCCCTGCAGAAACGGACGATCTCTTCAGGATCGAGCCCGTTTATCGGTGGCATCTCCCAGAATTCGTCTACAAAATACCGTCCGATGCACGCCGAATTGCAATCGGCACCGAAGACCCACCCGTCGGCATCATATTTGTTGACCGCCTTGCGCACTTCCCGGATCAGGGGAACCTTGCTCGATAGGCTGGTAATCAGTACGTTAAAGGGCCGGGGCATATTCATTCTTCCAATGAGAAGACGCAGCCTTCTACCCAGGGCGCAGCATCTTCGTCACACAGGTAATACACCGCCAAATAGCGATTCGCTTCAAGCTGCACCAAATCGCCATATCCACCGTCGTAGATGCTCCCCGTATAAGATGACAGAAGCCCTACCCTGTTCCAAGCCCAGCCCTTATCCATACTCAGGCCAATGGCCACGCCGGGACCGGCCCCGGCAAGATCGCGATAGATCACCAGGTGCCCTCGGGCAGATTCGGAATCCAGAATCATCGGCGCGTGGCCGCACAAATCCGTTTTTTCCGGATTGGACCAGGACTGGCCATCATCATGGGATTCGGTGCGATAGAGATTAAAGGGTGGTGTTTCGTTGCGTAACAGCGCTGTCCAGCTTGAATTACCCAGAGACCCCAACGAGTATTCCGTCAATCGGGTGCCCACACGTGCGGAACTGGCGACTTTAGATCGAAATGTCCAGGTATTGCCGCGATCGCCGGATGCGAGAAGAACGGGCGTTCCCGATGGTTCATCGGGCAATCCGCAGTATCCGGGCATCAGCAGATCACCGCTGACTGTTTGGCGAACATGTCCGAAACATATGGCATACTGATCGGAAATGTCAGTGAGCAATGTTCGGTGGGTCAGGACAGGCGTCTGACCCATTGACAGATAGACGTCGTTGCGCGCTGGCCACTCGTAATCCCGCGTGGCCAGGAAGATCAGACCCTGCTCGGGTGCGGAAAGAATGGCATCCAGTTCGTTGCGGCTGCCCTCCGGCGACGGTTCAAACAACGGGCCATGAGATATCCACCGATCCGGTCTGGCCACATCCGCTGAAAACAGCAGCACCCTGCCGTCGACACCATGGGCCTGGCTCCCGGAAACCGAACCTGAACGGCAGGCCATCCACAGTTGATTTTCCTGTCGAACAAGCGTCGGAAAAGAATGGTATTGCCCCTTTTTCTTTTCCAGGATGGCAAACCGGTTTTCGATCTTCAGGTGCATGATGGTCTGAAAAGGGCTGCTATCTCGGCCACTATGTTGGGCGTACCATCCTGGAACGGCGCGGGCCAGGTAAACGGATTGTTTAATGCGGCCAGGATCATCCCTTCGACATTCGCCATCGAATCAATGATCAACGGATTCAGTCCCAAATGGCGATAGAAACTTGCCGCATCGTCCCGATGGGCATCGGAATCCGGCCAGCAGACAGGCACTGTCTGCAATGCCAAGGCCTCGTTGAAGCTGACCCCGAAGCCACTGATAAAGACGCGGGCCTTTGCCAGATCAACAACGAATTCTTTTTCGAAGGTGCCACCGATTTTGGACTTTAAATAATTCTTTTCGAGGACGTTGCTTACCCATTCACATTTTTTTCGATCATGCAGGTATACCAGCACGTCGATCTCTTTTTGGGGCGAATCGGAAGCAAGGCGACGGATTTCGTTTCTAAGTATGATGAATTGCTCGCCGGCAACCACTTTCGGTCCAACCGATTCAAGAGCCTCCTTACCATTTTTCTGATTTGGCGATGAAGATGTCGGAGGGTGTTTGTCCAGAATATTGGGAAATACGATCAAATCGGCTTCATGGGTCCATGCTTGGGCGTTTTCGATGACCACGCATTTTTTTTGGGGGCCGATATCGGATCGCCAACCACCCCGGGGACCACGCTGGTCAAAGATATCGAAGACAAGCAGGTCATACGCATCAGCAATACGTTGAACGGTCGATGAATCACGCCCCTTGATCTGATTGGCCGGCCGGCCAAAAGCGCCCCAATAGGTTTTGCATCCCGTTTCTTCAATTATTGATTCTGCCTGCTGGTCATCGATTATAAAATGAGTCGGCCATGCCAAACGCTCGGTAATTTGCCCGGCCAATGCCAGGCTTCTCGTCAAATGCCCGAAGCCGTATCGGCCGCCGGCATCAACGACAAAGAGCACCTTTTTTTTATTTTCAACCAATCGGCACTGGTGCACATGGGCATTGATCGCCTTCAGCTCCGGTCGGTCTTTCAGCAGGCTAACGGCATGGGGCAAATCGAATGGAAGCCCATGTTTGTCGAGGTCCCCATGTAAAGCATTCATGAAAGCCAGATCCGCCAGGGTGTCCACGGATAGCCGATGGTGCGGCATGCAGATGGCTTCCGGCAAGGTGACATCAACCGGATGAAAAAGTTCGGGTCGCAGGCCGATCACTGGAAACTGATGCTCCTTGAGTTCCGGACGGTCGGCCAGATCATCAGCCAGCTGCCAGGCCTTTTTCCGACCAGCGACAATGCCTTGGAGGGCCGGCGGTCGTCCGTGTGCATCTGCAGACAATCTAACCGTATCGCTATCGGGATTTTCTTTCAGGGAACGAATCATTTGATCGATGGCCGGCGCATGGATCAGCGGGCAATCACCACTGACCAGGACACAGATATCGGCGTGGTAAACTTCGGCGGCACGCCTCAGCCGGTTGGTGACATGATCGACCGCGCCTTCATACCAGAAGCAGGCCATCCCGTTCTTCTCGGCAAATTCCTGTAAAGGCCGATTTTCCGGTTCAGCGACGGTGGCCAAAACGATTTCATCCAGGTTGGTGCAGCCTTGGAGTCGATCGACGACCCATTGAAGCATCGGCCGACCACCGATCGGCCGCAGGTGTTTGGCCGGCAGCCTGGATGAACTGAGCCGGGCGACGACAAAAGCAACGCTTCGGTGCGTTCCGCTATTTCCGCTGCACGTATTTGGATTGATGACATCACCTTGCCAAACAGGATTACCGCTCGATCAAACGAGAGATGGTTTCAATCACGTAATCCACATCTGCGTCGCTCATTGCCGGAAAGATGGGAAGCGACAGCATGTTTTCGTAAGCCGCTTCCGCTGCCGGGCATTGGCCTATCCGGACTCCGAGGTGACGCTGATAGTAGGGATGCATGTTCAAGGGGATGTAATGGACGTTGACGCCGATCCCTTTGTCCCGAAGGGCAAGAAACAGTTCGGCGCGGTTTTTTACGTCCCTGCCGCCTTTCACCTGGACGACATACAGGTGGTATGCATGGCGCCGATTCTCTTTCACCGTCAAAGGCAGGATGGCGCCAGTTTGCTGGAAGGCGAGATCATATCGCCGGGCAATTGCCTGTCTTCGCCCGATCCATTGCTCGACTTTTTTCAGTTGACTCAACCCCAAGGCACACTGAAAGTCCGTCAACCGGTAGTTGAACCCCGGACCCGCCACTTCATAGAACCAGGTGCCGGCATCGCTGCGCCGATGAAGGTCGGAATCGATTCCGTGGTTTCTGAACCGACGCATGCGCAGAGCCAACTCTGGGTCGTCGACTACAATCGCGCCGCCCTCCCCGGTGGTGATATGTTTGACCGGGTGGAAGCTGAACACGGTGGCATCGGCCAACTGCCCGATGCTCTTATTCTCATATCTGGCACCCAACGCGTGGCAGGAGTCGCTGATCAGGAAGAGATGATGTTTATCGGCCAGGGCTCGAAGCGCTGCGTAATCACAGGGCTGGCCGGCATATTCCACGGCAAGGATGGCCTTGGTGCGGGAGGTGATATGCTTTTCGACGGATCCCGTGTCGATCAACAGGGTATCGGGTTCGACATCGACGATGACCGGTTTGCCGCCCAGCGCGATCACGCAATTCGCAGTGGCTGCAAAGGTGATGGCAGGTACGATCACCTCATCACCCGGTGTAACGCCGGCCGCATAAGCAGCGCAGTGAAGGGCCGATGTTCCGCTTGAAACGGCCACGGCATGGCCGCCCCCCGCGTATCTTGCAAGGGCTCCTTCGAATTCTGTTAGCTTTGGTCCGGTGGTAAGCCAGTCGGATTTGAGCACGTCCACCACGGCATCGATGTCCGATTGATCGATCTGGTGGCGGCCATAGGGCATCAATGCAAAAGGTCCTCTTCAGCCATCATTTGAAACAGCTGCGCCTCGGACAACCATGCCGGGTTGTTGTCGCTGCTGTACTGAAAACCTTCCTTGACGGGTGTTCCGCCATTCAAATGATCGGCATTCCAACGCGAATTTAAGGGCGGGGGTTTGATCACATAATAGGATTCGAATTCAAGTGTAAGCCGGCTTTCTTCTTGGGTCAGCAGGACCTCGTGAAGCTTTTCTCCCGGGCGAATCCCGACGATTTCATGCTGGCAACCCGGGGCCAGGGCCCTGGCCAGGTCGACAATGCGCATACTCGGTATCTTGGGAATAAAAATCTCGCCACCCTGCATGCCATCGATGCACATGACCACAAATTGCGCTGCCTGTTTGAGGGAAATCCAGAACCGGGTCATGCGTTCATCGGTTATCGGAATCTTGCCTTTGGGGCACTGTTTGATCAATAGCGGCACGAAGCTTCCGCGGCTGCCGATGACATTGCCGTAGCGGACCACCGAAAAACGGGTGTCTTTCGGGCCGGTGTAGACCCCTGCAGAAACAAACAGCTTGTCGGCACACAGCTTTGTGGCGCCGTATAAATTCGCCGGACTCACCGCTTTGTCGCTGCTCAAGGCGATGACTTTCTTGACACCGCAGTCAATGGCTGCATCGATGATGTTGGATGCCCCTAAAATGTTGGTTTTTATCACTTCCAGCGGGTTGTATTCGGCGGTGGGAACCTGCTTGAGCGCTGCAGCGTGAATGACGATGTCCACCCCCCGAAAAGCCCGGTAGAGTCTTTCTCTGTCTCTGACGTCGCCGATAAAGTAGCGCATCGGGCGGCTGGAAAAATCCAACAGATCTTCTCTCATTTCCTGCTGTTTGACTTCATCCCGGCTGAAGATGATAACCCGCCTCGGCTTGAACGTTGTTAGAATCTGTTTGGCGAATTTTCGTCCAAACGAACCGGTGCCGCCGGTAATCAGGATGTTTGCATTGTCAAACGCATCGGAGTGGATGGCCATATGAATTGTCCCAACAGATAGCTTCGCCTGGTGAATCACATCACCGGTTACAACCTAACTTTTTGTTATTATATTTAAATCGTTCAATGCAGGTTTATCGACCATAGCAGAACGCGCAGAACAACCGAAACGCGTGAAACGGTTGATTGATCTGCTGGCCATGTGCGCTTTGCAGAACAATTGACCGGTATTTCTAACTTATATTTAGTGAACAGGCAACGATTTTATATCATTAGGAATTAAAGGAAATGCCCAGGCCTGAGAGGGACCGCTGTCGAGGTTGCCACAGAGACGGGCAAGTTGTCGGATGTCGAATATGCACAAGGCTTAACGGCCAGACACTATACGGCAGCTGGACATTGCGCCGACAAGTTGCCGTTGATGCGCCATCAATTCCTCACGAGGCTTGTTTACCCGTCAGCAGTGCAGTGATCACGGTTCGGAAAAAATGGATCGGCTATCCCTTTTCAGCAAACTTGTCCAATTGTTCGATTGCATCGAAATTCCATGGTTCGACATCCAGTACACGTTGGTAAAACGTTTTCGCGGAATCCCCATTTCCCATCGCGGAACAAATATGACCAGCCACCATCAATGCGTCGGTATCTTCAGGATGGTCCTTGAGAACCGATGCATATATCTCCAGGGCCTTTTCTACCGCGCTTTCCTCGACCAGGTAAAAGTCGGCCAAATTTTTTAAAAAGGTCGGATTCTTGGGATCCATGGCTACCGCTTGCTTATAGTTTTTCAGACAACGGGATTTGTCTCCCCGCTGATAGTAGAGAACCCCTAAATCATTGTGGGCAAGGGCAAATGCAGGATATTTTAGCGTTACCCTCCGTAAACAGGCGATGCCCTCGTTTATCTGACCTTGGGCCACCAACTCCTGGCAATGCTTGTAGTCCGCCTGCGGGCTATCCGCAGTCTCCGGAGCAACCGGTGAACTGGCGATGCGATCAGCAAACTGTCTGGCTTCTTGATTGGACGGGTCAAGCGCAATAATTCGATGGTAACGTTTTAGCGCCTCATCAAAGCGTCCCAAAGCGACTTCAATGTGTCCGGCAACCATAAGCGTGTCCAGATCATCAGGGTGCATGGACAGGATCTTGTCGTAAATCGACAACGCACGCTCTGCATCGTCCGTTTCGCTGTAGACCATATCCGCTAAATTTTTCAAATATCCCGGGCGTTCAGGATTCAACTCGGCAGCTTTTTCATAATGGGTCAGTGCCAGGTCCTTCAGTCCGGCGGCGTAGTACAGGTTGCCCAGATCAAAATGCGCCGGTGCATGGCCATTGTTGTCGGTCACCAATTGTTCCAGTGCGGATATGGCCTCATCGTGGCGCTCTTGGGCGATCATTCGCTGAATGGCATCATACTTGTCATCACACGTTGTCATCATCGGTCATCCTTTCATTAGAAGGTCGATTGCCACGATATTGACGATCTATTGTCAGCTCGTTGACTGATGGTTAAGATCTTGAAAGGGCTAATACATCTGTCTTTCGCCCGTTAGATGGTGCCTATGCGGCAGGTCCAAACGGCCCTTGCATGCAATATTACCGGACCTGCCAACCAACCTCATAGGTTCATGGGGCGTTGATTACGGATCACGGGTCCACTCGTTCAACCGTTAATCGAGCAAGTGATGTGCCAAAGTGAAAAACTGGGATGAGCCAGGTAGTGGAAAAGATTATGGGATATTCCGTTTTACGCTTTACCCAAGGGATGAAAATCAAAAGGCGGGCATGCCGCCGGCGGCATCATGCGGATCCTGAAAACCCGCTGTACGCGTCTCCGTCCGGATCCATCGACACCCCATAGACGTCCTCGCCATCGAATTTGAAAACGATGTGGGAGGGGTCGATGGTGCCGTCAGCGGTTTCGTTTTGGCGAATCGTAAAACCGACGGTCGCGGTAAGCAAATCCCGGTCGTAAATCACGTAGTCCGGAAAGGCGTCGAGGTTGATTTCCGTGGGTGGGATCTCGTCGCCGTAGTTGTATGTTTTGGCAATATTGCTGTCCAGGGCTCGCGAGATATTCCAGTTGAATCGGTCTTCCACCGACGCCGGATCCATCGCTTTGGAAAAACGGAACTCCATGGTGACACTTTTCTGGGCGCCGGCATTTACCAGATAGGAATCGATGGCAGAGACTGGAAAACCCTTGGAACTGCTGTAGGGAAAAGAGCTGGTCGCAAATGCAAAGGCGATCTTTGGCGGTTCTTTTTCGTCGATGTAAGATTTGAGCGTCAGGGACAGCCCCTCATCCGCTTGGTCCAGCCGTTCCTCAACCCCCCTGGCTTTATCGATGTCACCCATGTCGGCATAGGTATAGCCAATTTCGGCCAGCGCATCATAAAAATCAGGCCGCAACGCCAACGCATCCTCAAAGTGCGCGATGGCCTTGTCATGGTCACCGGTCTGGGCAAACAATTTTCCCAGGCCGTAGTCGCCGACATGGCTTTGCGGCTCGAGCCGTTTGACCTCCCGGAACTGGTATTCGGCCTCGCTGTAGTTTTCAACCTTGATCAGCGCTTCACCGTAGGAATAACGGTTGGTGGCCCCGGGGGATACCTGCACCGCACCACGGTACTGCTCCACCGCTTCGTCGTATCTCTCTTCGGAATAGTACAGCTGACCCAGTGCGCTTCGAAGGTCATCCCGATCCGGATTGCGTTGGATGGCTGCCTTATAAGTGCCGATGGCCTTGTCGGTCTCTTCCAGCTTGAGGTAGGTCTGCACGAGATATTTGGAAGCGTCCACGTTGTAGGCAGAATTGGGCGCCAGGCTGACGGCGGCAGCAAAGGATTTGGCCGCTTCCGGGTAGTCTTTGTTCAGGTATTGATCGATACCGGTCTGCAGGAACTGGCTGGACAGGGTTTCCAATCCAGTTTGTCGCTGCAACAGCGCATCGAAGATGGCTGAAGGGTCTTTTTCGCCTAAAACCCCTGACCCAGAATCATAAAACGCATTGTTAAGTGATGCCGAAGCCAACCAATCCATTGTCGTCGTCCGTTGTCGATGTTGGTCCTGACACCCTTATCGGTTTTCAAGCGTTTTTCTTTAGCATATAACGTGTAACAGCCTGTTGCATCCGCCCTATGGTCTATTCTCTGGCCATTGAAAATAATAAAGCGCCACCAGCCGCTTTAGTTGCTTAAAAGCCGACCGATAAGTTCGTTAGTGCCGATCCACAAACAACCAATTGGCCTGTTTCTGGATGGGCGCTGATGAATTCACGGACCATAACCTTTTTTTAAAAGTGATCCGATGAAGCATGCGGTAAACGACAGCCCTGCAGACCGCCAGAACCTGAAGCGGCGGATTCGCCAGTTGGAGTCCATCGCCGCCCTGTCCGGTGGCATCGCCCATGACTACAACAACCTGCTGACCGCCATCATGGGCAATATTTCCCTGGCTCTGGAACAGGTGCAATCCGATTCCAAGGTGTCCGATCTGCTGGAACAGGCGCTGGCTGCGTCGCGGGTGGCCAAAACACTCACCCGCCGGCTGATCACCTTTTCAAAGGGCGGACAGCCCACCAAAAAACCAACCGACATCGTCAATGTGATCGAAAATACCGCCGCGTTTTCCCTCAGCGGGTCCAACATTCGCTGTGAATGGGGACCGTCCAACGGCACCTGGTCCGCCAACATCGATGCGCAGCAGATCGGCCAGGCCATCCACAACCTGATGATCAATGCGGCTGAATCCATGCCTTCCGGGGGGACGGTATCGATCAGCTTCGAAAACACGATGGTTGACAGTCCCAACAGCATCCTGGCCCCCGGCAGATACGTCGATATCGCCATCCAGGATCAAGGTGTGGGCATTCCCGCCGAACACATCGAAAAAATTTTCGACCCCTATTTTTCGACCAAGGCAAAGGGTGCCATCAAGGGGACCGGATTGGGGCTTTCGATTTCTCATTCGATCATTTCCAGCCATGGCGGGGAGATTACGGTCTGCTCGCGGGTTGGCGTGGGCACCACGTTCCACGTCCTGCTTCCCGCCTCGCAAGCGGCGGCTGATCTTGTTCAGCCTGTTGGCGACCAAGAAAACGGCGAAAAACCCGACAAGCCGGTTATGGGCCAGGGACGAATTCTGGTGATGGACGATGAGGCCATGATCCGAGAATTGACCGGGAACATCCTTGGCCATTTAGGATACGATGCCGACTTTGCCGAAGATGGCCAGTGCGCCGTGACCAAATACCGGGCCGCCCTCGAGGCTTCAACGCCCTACGACGCGGTGATCCTGGACCTGACCATCAAAGGCGGCATGGGCGGCCAGGAAACCATCGAGATGCTCAAGCAGATCGACCCCTCGGTCAAGGCTATCGTTTCCAGCGGCTATTCCGACAACCCCGTAATTGCAGACTACAAACACTACGGGTTTTGCGAAGTCGTGGCCAAACCCTACGAAATGGTTGAATTCAGCCAAAAGCTCTATCGGGTGGTCAACGACGAATGATCAAGTCATCCCACGGCATGCCTTCCTGGTATTGACAAGTTTCAGTCTAACCAATAGATTTGACATCGGCAGACCCATCATTTCCAAGCCTGCGGGAAATGCGGCAGTTGAGTACATGGAGATCACCCGCCTGTTAGCGCGCAATACTGTGATATCTAAAGGGCTGAGCAAAAAACTCGGGCTAATGGCCGGTTACAGGAACCGGATGGACCCATTTTTATATGAAGTGACCGATGAAGAAGTACATACCATCCTGACCAACCACCTGCCGGATATACAAAGGTTTGTTCAAGAGATGGGGGCGTTTCTGGAAGCCTATAACGCCTTCGAACGAAATGAGCGCCTATCCTGAGATGCCATCCAGGTTGGGTGTCGCATGACCCATTCGGAAAGCAACAGATGAAGAGCGGACGCCTAAACGCTATCGGTTGGACGGTTGTGATCCTGCTGATAGCTACATCTACATTTATCGGCTGTACCCTTTTTAATCATACCCAGGGAGAGAAAACCGAGGCGGTCAACACGGACCCGATCATCGCCATTCTCACCCCGGACATCGAAATCCTTTACCTTTCCTGGCATGAATTGGATCAGGCGTACAAGGATTTCAAATTCCTGGAAAGAGGGTTTCTATTCGATCCGGACGACCGGCAATTGGCCTACATCCAGAAAGCCGGCCTATACATTCAGGACGCCGCGGTAAGGACCCATCACCGATGGGAGCAGCTTTCCGTGCTCCACTACATTCGCCCTGAAATGATGCGCGATTACCTGACCTTGAATGTCAAGGGATTGACGTTGGCCATCAAGGAAATTGAATACGACCAGAAATTCTTGACCATCTATGGCACATTCATTACCCACGAAGCCGTCACCGATGCGTTGAATCGGACAAGGCAGCGTATCAAAGAGAATGTGGGTATTTTGAAACAGATTCTGGAGCGCCTGCTGCCGATTGAAAACCCGGCTGGGCCGTCGACGGTTCTATAGGCTGGCGTCTGACGGTCGGAAGCGGCAGGGCCTACAAAAACTCGACCGCGAATCCCTCCCCGCTGGTCCACAGCACCCTGCCCCGCCGTTTGACGTTTTTCCGACCACTGGTGAATGGGATGCTGATGGTGACGACATCGCCTTTTTGCACCTGATTGACCGACAGGGTCAGCACGAAGGCCCCGCCCATGCTGATGTCTTTCAGCGTTCCGCCAAAGGCATATCCGTTCAGGGAGAAAACGACATCGCTGTGATACCTCTTGCGTTCATACCGCCTTCTAATTTCACCGGTCCCCATTTCAGTGCGCTTCCTTTCACCATCGGTCCACGGGTTTTCCCATAAAATTATGCAAACCGTGTTCCAAGTGGGAAAGCATCGGCAAATTCTGCCATCCCACGGTTCAGCCGGGTTCCCGGTACAGGGCCAGTATACCGGACCGGGCCACCTTTTTGATGCCCATCGGCGCCAGCAGCCGCAGCAGGGCTTCGATTTTTTCCATCTGGCCGGTCACCTCGATAATGTAGTGGGTCAGTCCGGTATCAACAATGCGGGCCCTGAAGCTGTCGACGATGCGCTGAATTTCAGATCGGTGCGACTCCTGCGCGTTGACGCAGATCAGGGCCATTTCCCGCCTCACCGCTTCGTCGCCGGTCATGTCCCTGACCTTGATCACGTTGATCAACCGCCGCACCTGTTTCATGATCTGCTCCATCTGGTCCGGGTTCGTATTGGTGGTAATCGTGATCCGGGACATTTCCGGATTGGCCGTGGGGGCGCCGCAGATGGTCTCGATGTTGTAACCTCGGCTGGCAAAAAGCCCGGACACCCGGGCGGTCACCCCCGGTTCATTTTCCACCAGCATGGTGATCGTGTGCTTTTCAGTTTGCATGGATTTGTCTCCAGCGCACAAGTTTAACAGGTTGTTGAAAAACGATGCTGCTCACCTGTGCAGCGTTGTAAATGGGATTGCGCAGATCGTCGACGGGTTGTCCGTTCAAAGGCGCCTTCAGTCGGAAAAAATCTCCAGTGCACTTTTTCGCAGCCGTTTCCACGAGTCGGTCCGATCAGCCTTGTCAATGGATCGGTGAAGTTCGGCCAGCACGTCGGAGACATAGGACTCTTTGCGCATACCCACCAGGACGGTGGAAACCCCGGCAGTCGAAGCGATCGCACGAATGGCTTTCTGACTCAAGGTGCCGGGGTGGGCCCAGGCAGGGTCGGCTCGGCCGATCATGTCGAGAATTTTTTTCTCCAGGGCCACTGCTTGATCGGCATAAACGGACGCCACGGCACGAAAAGCGCGGTCGAGGATTTTTTCGTGGGACGGAATCCAGGCAGCCAGATCGGGATGGTTGTCAGCATGCGGGGTTAAAAAATCCATCACCCCCTGAATGCGGGGAAGAAAGATGCCGTCCTTGGCCTCCCGCCAGCGTTCATAGGAACCGAAGGTTCGCCAGTGATGTTTGAGCGTGTCGGCAAAGCATCCCTGCTGTTTGATACGGACCCTCAATCCGCCGGGAACCGTTTCCATATCGGGGAGAATTCTGCGCCACAACCGGGTTTCACTTTGGGCCAGGTCCTTGATGGATTGGATAATCTCCGCGTAGTCCATCCGGCTGCGCACCTCGACACTGGCCAGTCGAACCATGCGTTTGTCGGTAAACGCGTTCAGAGGGCGGTTGACCAGCACGCCGAGTCTTATTTCCCGAGCCAGGTCCAGGACCGTTTTCTGGTCAGCCTGGTTTTTCTGCACCGCCGCGCCCGGTTCGAACAGGTTGAAGGGAAGCTGGATCACCCGGAAATGGTGCTCACGGCCGATGGATTGGGCGATCTCCCACACCCGCTGCAGGAGGGTGAATTCAGGATCATCCGTAGATGCGGGAAAGGTGTTGGAGCTGATGCCGTAAAACCGGATACGCCCCTGTTGCACCGCCCCTTCAAGAAAACGGAAGGCCTGCTCGATTCGCCGGTAGTACTCCTTCTCAGCGACCTCGCGGTTCATCCCGGTTTTG
>NZ_JBFELV010000075.1:0-15978 GCF_041551955.1 Desulfosarcina sp. | reverse complement strand
TCATCATCCATTAACAGCGGGGGTGCCCAAGGCAAGTGGTTGTGTCCACCATAAGTCCATCTATCGTCCACAATGAATACGGAGGCTAATGTATGTTGAGCTGGTATTTCGCCCGTACCACCGGATTTTCGTTCTCAGCGCTGTTCATTTTAACGTTCTTGTCTATTCCCGTCCTGTCTCAAGCCGCTCAAGTCACCCTTACATGGGACCCCAATGATCCTGCACCGGATGGCTACTCTATCTATCTTCGGGCAGAAGGCCAGGCATATGACTACAGTCAGCCCTGCTGGACCGGTTACGGTACCATCGCAACCGTCTATGGCCTGGAAGAGAATGTCGCCTACTTCTTCGTGGTGCGAGCCTTCGTGGGCGTGCAGGAAAGCGCCGATTCCATTGAAGTTAAATTCAACAATGGTACTTCTTCACTCATATGGATCGAAGCGGAAGATGGGGATTTGCAATTGCCGATGGAAATCGGTGCTGATCCTTCTGCCTCAGCCGGCGGTTATGTGTGGGTGCCAGAAGGAACCGGGAGCTTTACCTACCCTTCGGTCAATGCCGGATATGCAGAATTCTATTTCGAAGTGCCGGAAGCCGGTGACTATATTATATGGGGTCGCCAGATTTCAAACGACTCCGCCAGTGATTCTTTTTTCGTCTCAGTGGACGGTCAAGAAGAACTGGTCTGGCACACTAAATTGGGCGGCCAGGGCGTTTGGACGTGGGATGTGGTCAGTGATCGCGATGTCGATGCCCCGCGCGACGCGACTAACCCGCAGGTATATTGGTTGGAGGCTGGATTCCACACGCTGACAATCAGGCAGGGGGAAGACGGTACGAGGCTTGATACCATCGCTATTACCAACGATTTTAACTTGGGAGTCTCGGACTTATGTGTTAAATTGGCCGCTGATGTGAACAGCGATGGGGTTGTGAACATCCTAGATTTTGCTCAGCTGAGATCTGATTACGGTAAAAATGGTGATCCCGGTTGGATTCCAACAGATGTCAACAGTGACGGCTACGTTAATATATTGGATTTTGCAATCCTTCGAAATCTATACGGGCAGAGTGGGTGCCAATGAGAGTAGCCCGTAGGATCGAGTGATCAAGAAAAACGTGCAGTGGACTTATTTAAATCAATTAGTCTGCCCCTGTCTCCAAACTTATCCGGAGGTAGGGGCAGATTCTTTTATGCGGGTTGCATTTTTTTAGCTTAATTGGTTGATTTTCTCAACCACACCGCAACTTGAAGCATTTAAAGAAACGGCATTAAAGCATTTCCAACGCACAGGCCATGGACACGCCGCCGCCGCCGCACAGCGTGGCCATCCCTAACGAGCGACCCCTATTTTTCATGGCGTAAAGCAGGGTAACCATGATCCGGCAGCCGGTGGCGCCCACCGGATGGCCCAGGCCGATGCCGGAGCCGTTGACGTTGGTGATGTCGCGGTTCAGGTGCAGTTCACGCTCACAGCCGATATACTGGGCGGCGAAGGCCTCGTTGACCTCCACCAATTCGAAATCGCTGATTGTCATGCCTTGGCGGTCCATGAGGTTCCTGACGGCTGGCACCGGGGAGAGCCCCATGACCGATGGATGGCAAGCGCCGCGGCCTGTGGCGACAATCTTGGCCAACGGGTGGATGCCCAGTTCCCTGGCCTTGTCGGCACTCATGATCACCATGGCTGCCGAGCCGTCGTTGATGCCCGAGGCGTTGCCGGCGGTGACTTTGCCGATCTTGGGTACGAAGGCCGGTGGCAGTTTTTCGAGTTGTTCCATGGTCAAACCGGGGCGGAAGTGCTCGTCCCGGTCAAAGACCAGGGGCTCTTTTTTGCGCTGGGGAATTTGCATGGGTACGATCTCGTCCTTGAACGAGCCGTCGTCGTTGGCCCGCTCGGCATTGTTCTGGCTTTTCAGCGCCACCTCATCCATCTCCCTGCGGGATATGTCCATGTGCTGGGCGATGAATTCAGCGGTCTGGCCCATGATGTAGGGCTTGCCCACACACATGCTCAGCGGCGGCTGGGTGGCATCCACTGGGCCGTCTTCAGGGTGAGGGATGATGTGGGAACCGCAGTGAAGGGCGTGAATCATGGCATCCACGAATACGGCGTCCTGCAGTCGGCATCCCCAGCGCGCATTGGGCACCTGGTAGGCGACACCGCTCATGTGTTCCACACCACCGGCAAGGATGACGTCGGCCATACCCGCCTGGATCATGGCCATGCCCGACAGCACCGCCTCCATCCCGGAAATGCACACGCGGTTGATGGTGACGGCCGTCACGGTGTCGGGAATGCCGGCCAGAAGCGCGGCCACCCGGCTGACATTCAGGGCGTCGGCAGGCTCCATGCAGCAGCCGTAGCGCACATCGTCGATAATGGCCGGATCGATGCCGGCTCGCTCCACCGCCTGTTTCATGGTGATGCTGGCGATGGTCGCCGCGTTGGAATTCTTGAGTGTTCCACCGAAGGCCCCGATCGCGGTCCGGCAGGCTGAAACGATGACGACGTCTTTCATGTTCTTCTCCTGTTCATAGATGGGTCCGGTGTGTATCCTTTTGGTTGGTGTGTGCTTTGCGAGAAGCGGTCTATAGGCCTCCAAAACCCCGCTCTGTGATGTTCAGCACGGCATCTTCACCGGCGCGCACGGCAGCCAGGCGGCCGAGCGTGATCGGCAGCACTGCATTGATGAAATAGCGGGCGCTCTGGATTTGACCATCGTAGAAAGCGGCGTTTTTATCCTTATCCAGATTTTTGGCCTTTTTTTCATCGTCCAGTCCGCCAATGATCTTCTCCAATGGCGCTGATGCTGTCGCTGCCCGCCACAACAGCATCCAGCCCATGATCACATCTCCCATGGCCATCATGAAGGGGTGAGCCGATGCAAACGCGATTTTGAACGTCGGGCCGACGGCTTGCTTGCCGATGACCATGGCGGTCTCTCCAAGCTGCTCCACAGCAGTCTCCAGTGCTGCTGCCAGGGGGCTGATGACAGCGATGGCCTTGGCCTGGCCGATGGTAATTTTTATTTCACTGATAAAATCCATGAACACCGCTCCCTTTTTCATACCTAGTTTGCGGCCCAGGAGATCCATGGCCTGGATGCCGTCGGTGCCCTCGAAAATGGAGGCGATCTTGCAGTCCCGGGCCAACTGCTCGACCGGGTAGTCCATGGTGTAGCCGCATCCGCCGTGCACCTGTATGGCCTCGATACAGACTTCAAATCCGCGTTCGGCACAGTAGGCCTTGATCAAGGGGGTGAGCAGCGCAATGCGATCATCGTTGCGCTCTCGCTCCATTTTCTCGTCGGCGCATTCGGCCAGGTCAAAACAGCGGGCAACATAGTAGATGAAACTTCGCATGCCCTCCACGTGGGCCTTCATCCACAGCAGCATGCGACGCACGTCAGGGTGTCGAATGATCGCTACCGGGGTGGCCTCGGAAGACTTTCCTTCGGCCAGGTCTTTCCCCTGAATACGCTCCCGGGCGAAGTTCACCGCATGAAGGAAGGCTGCCGTGGCATTGCAAAATCCCATGAAGCCCACATCCAGCCGGGCTTCATTCATCATGTGGAACATGATTTTCATGCCCGCGTTTTCTTCTCCCAGCAAAAGACCCCGACAAAGGCCCTTGCTGCCCATAGACGTGGCACATGTAGCGCTGCCGTGAATGCCCATCTTCTCTTCCGTACCAGTACATACGATGTCGTTGGTCTCACCCAGGCTGCCGTCGGCATTGACCCAGATTTTAGGGACGATAAAAATGGAGATGCCATTGGTTCCCGCCGGGGCCCCGTCAATGCGTGCCAGCACTGGATGAATGATGTTCTCGGTGAGATCGTGTTCACCGTTGGTGATGTAGATCTTGTTACCGGTGATGGCATAAGCGCCGTCATCGAGCCGCCTGGCTGATGTGGTCAGGGCACCCACATCGGACCCGGCTTCTGGTTCAGTGAGATCCATGGTCCCCCCCCATTGGCCGGTGTAGAGCTTTTCCAGAAACAACGATTTCTGCTTGTCGGTACCGAACAATTCGATCATCTTGCCGGTGCCGTGACCCTCCAGCGCATAGGTCACCATGGCCCAATTGGCGCCGTAGAAATATTCGTAGGCAGCGCGCATGACCATGTGGGGCAGCCCCTGGCCACCCATCGCCGGATCCTCGGCGAGGGATGTCCACCCATTCTCTACCATCAATTGGTACGGGCGGCGATAGCACGCCGGAACGATCACCTTGCCGTTTTCGAAAGCAACGCCGGCCTTGTCTCCTTCGGCGAGGGTGGGCAGCACTTCCTTGATGCCGAAAGCCCGGGCTTCGGTGATCACCATGTCTACCATTTTCTTATTCAGTTCCCGGTATTTTTTAGATGTAAACAGCTGCTCGACGTTTAATTGTTCGTAGAGGACAAAATCGATGTCCCGGCGGTCTGCAATCTGCTGTGCCATGTTTTCAGTCTCCCGTTTTTCTGCCGTCCGTCATCCGTTGGCCGACTTCAGCCCACGGGTCTCTTATATGCCTCCCGCATGTCGCGTTTGAGCATCTTGCCGGCGACATTTCGAGGAAACGATTCCATGATGACCACGTCCCGGATGCGCTGGAATTTGGCATCCACCCGTTGGTTGGTCCAATCGATCAACGTTTCCGGCAGCAGCTCGGCCCCTCGATGGAGCACCACCGCGGCAATGGGCACCTCACCCCATTTTTCATCGGGCACCCCGATCACCGCCACTTCGCTGACGTCCGGGTGGCGAATCACCACCTCCTCGATATCCTTGGGATAGACGTTCACGCCGCCGGAAATGATCATGTCTTTGATGCGGTCGACGAGAAAGAGGAATCCCTCGTTGTCCACGTAGCCCAAATCCCCCGTGTGCAGCCATCCGTCGACAATCGCTTTTTCGGTCAGGTCCGGCCGCTTGTAATAACCGGGCATCATCATCGGGCTCTTGCCGCAGATTTCGCCGATCTCTCCGGGTGCACATTCCCGACTCTCCGCATCCAGGATGCGCATTTCCATGAAAGGGGCGGGGATTCCCACGGAGCCCACCTTGCGAACGGCGTCATGCTTGTCCAGCACGGTCATGAAGCCCTCGGTCAGTCCGTACAACTCGTATAAACGACCGGGCAGTGCCTTGTTGAGGCGGTGCTTGTATTCCAGGAGCAGCGGGGCGCCCACGTTGTGGATCATTTCCAGAGAGGCCAGTTTGGCCGGTTCAAAGGCCGGGCTGTTGAGGATGGCGATGATCTGGGCCGGAACCATGACCACATGGGTTACCTTTTCTTTTTCGATGTCGGCGATGACCGCCTCGGCGTTGAAGCTCTCATGGAGAATGTAGGTGGCACCCAGAAACATCCAGGGCATCAGGTCCAGCATGGCGCCGTTGAAGACGATAGCGCCGGCGTGAAGAGCCACGCTTTCCGGTGTCATACGCCAGGAGGCGGCGAAGATGGTGCAGTACATGGCCCGTACATAGTGGGTATGAACGATCCCCTTGGGTGCGCCGGTGGTTCCGCTGGAGTACATGATGTTGTACATATCGTGGTCGTCGATGGGGATCTCCGGGGGGTTTTGCTCGCTTGCATGGCCAACGAATTCGCCGTAACTGCGGAATCCATCGCGCGGACTGTCTAAATTCACCAGAATAAAGCGATCATCGCCGATGGCCGCTAAATCATTGCGGATACTATCCAACGTGTCGGCAAACGCGGCGTCGGCGATTACCAGGGTGGTGTCGGAGTTTTTCAGCAGGGTGGTGAGTCCGCTCGCGTTGAGCATGGTGCTGCTGGGTACAATGACCAACCCTGTTTTGGCCGCCGCCCAATAGGCTGCCATGAGCTGGGTACAGTTGGGCAAGACAGTGGCGAATTTGTCTCCCTTGGCAAGCCCGCAGTCCAGCAGTGCGTTGGCCAGTTTGTTTACGTATGCGTTAAAAGCGTCGTAGGAAAACCGTTCTTCGCCGCAGACAAAAGCGAGGTGGTCAGGACGATAACGCGCATGGTGGGGTAAAAGGCTGCCGATGTTCATCGATGTCTCCTTTTAGTTGGCACAAGTATTTTTTAGAAAAGGATTCCAGCTTTTTTTGGCCTATTTCTCAGAAAAAATCAACCGCAGAGAATTCTACTCACCAGTCGGCCGCTTTATCTTGAGCTGGCCTGGACGATTTTAGTCGCCGAAGCACCTGCGTCACCACCTGATCCGGCGTCACACCGGCCGTGGAAACGGTGATGTCTGCGAAGCGCTCATACAGCGGGCACCGTTCGTCGTAGAGCATGTCGATACTTTGACCGGGCATTCTCAGCACCCCCCGTTCATCCAGATTGCCCAATCGATCCTTCAGACACACCATATCGATCTGCAGGTAAACCGCCGGCCCCAAGGATTTGAGGTGGGCCATGGCTTGCTGGCTGTATACGGCGCTGCCCCCGGTGGCCACGACCCCGCAGTCCGGCGGCACAGAGAGCAGATATCGCTCCTCGAGGCGGCGGAAACCGTCCAATCCATGGTCGGCAATGGTCTCCTGCAGATAGCAACCCTCTCCCGTCTGCATCAGGATGTCCGTGTCCAAAAAGGACACCCCCATGCGTTTGGCCAGAAGGACCCCAATGGTGCTTTTTCCAGCCCCGGGCATGCCGATGAGGATCAAATTCTGTTTTCTCATCATTTACCACCCATCCTTTTATAACGATCCCGTCCGATCCGCCGACCTTTCTAAGCCACCGGTCGAAACACGGGGGAGACGACTTCATCGTAACACTTTGTAATTTCCTTCATACCAGTTTTTGAGGTCGCAGATATACCATCGGGAAAAGGGTCTATCCGATGGGCCACCGGCTATGTTGGTGTGGATCTCATCGGTGGCCAGATCGGCAACGAATCGATAAGTGGGGCTGAAGGTCGTCAGCCGCCCTGCATTTTTGAATATCTGGCCCTGGGGGATGGTGGCCCGGCACCCGGGGAGGGTAATCGGGCCGTAATCGAACCCAAAAAATCTTGGTAACCGGCCACCGAACAGCAGGTGGGCCAGAATGATCGATCGTGAGGACCCGTATGTTTTCGGATCGACGCGGAGTCCTTCGTTGACACCCTGCTTGAACAGCGCCTCTCTGGTCTGCCCGTCGAACCAGGCTGATGACTGCTTTTCCAGAATTCGGTCCAGGTTGGCGTAATAGTCGTTGAACAGGCTGGTTTCCGATAAAATATGGTTCACCACCTCGCGTCCGAACCCGTGGTCGCCGAATACCACGTCGATGATGGCCCGGTATACGGACTCGAACAGCATGGCCCCTGTCGAGTCGGCATGATAACGCAGATCCCACGCTTTCAATACACGGCCGTTGTCCGTATCCGGCAGCAGGGGGCCGATAATTCTCATCAGCCGCTCCGCCTGCAGGGAGTAAAGGTCATAGTGCATGTCTTTCATGTATACCACATCAAGTCCGCTGCCCGTCTCCAGGAGTTCAACGATGCGGTCCGCCCGATAGGGCCCCATGCACAAGTTGATCGGATTGGATCGACCCAGATAATTGAGGTCCTGGTTGGCAGTGGCGATGATGCCCTCGGGAGGATTGTACACATTGGGCAAGTCGTCGGGGTCGCTAAACCCCAGGCAATCGAATTGTTTCTCCCATCCGGCGTGGGGAAGCAACCCACTGATTCCTTTGGGCCTCTTGAAATGCCGGCCGCTCATCTGATAGCCGATGTTCCCCCCGACATCGGCACAGACCCAGTTCATGGCAACGGATTTCAGCTGTCGAAACAGGGTCATGGCGGAGTGTACATTTTTTGCCTCCATCAGCCCAAACAGCGTGTCAAAAATGTCTGCCCCGCATCCCTTGGCGCACGACCATCCCATCGCCAGATAGTGACCTTCCCGATGGGGGTCGCCTTCCAGCAGTCCATTCTCATTCTCATAGATCATGATTCGGATGGCGGGCTTGTTCTTGATCTTGATTGTTTCCTCACGAACGGTAAAAGGTTTCCAGCCGTCTTTTCGATAGTATTGGCCAATTCGGCATCGTTCGATGCGATAATCCAGCATATCCATATAGGCATAAGTGGCGCTCCATGCCAGGTATTTGCTTCGTCCAATGATCAGTCCGGGAATCCCTGGGATACTGACACCCATCATGGTGTTGCCGGGCAGCCGGAGGATGACTTCCTGCCAGACATTGGGCAGGCGGTTGATCTCCAGGTGGGGGTCGCCGCACAATATCGGAAAGCCGGAACGGGTGTGACGACCGGCCACGGCCCAGTTGTTGGAGGCATTGATCCGGGGGAGCCGGTTGAGCCACTCGACGGCCGACGGCACCAGGGGCGGCGAGAGCCTGACCTGGCCGATCAAGGCCTTGTCCACGGGATCGGTGAGATAGGGAAACAACTCCATCAATTTTTCTTCCGGCAGCCCTTTTTGAATCATTTCTACCAGGAATTTTTCCATATTGGCCTGGATGTCGGCCAAGCCTAAAAATCCGAAAACCTTGGCCAGTCGCAGACAGTCGATCGTCGAGTAGGGCTCCGGGCGGCGATATCCCATCAGTTTGAATTCAAACACCGGCCCGTTGTCCGCCATCCAGTCGTTGAATCCGCTCACGTAAGCATCCATGGCCGTGCGGGCGCCCGGTTCGATCCGGGCGACCTGTTCCTGTGGATCCGGGAGAAAATTCATCCGACGCATGTAGGTGTCGACCTCAATCAGGCCGTCATCAGCCTTGAGCAATTCTGCGGCACGCCCCTGGATAAGGATTCTGGTGAGCAGCGTCTGCATCTGACGGTCATTGGCGTGAACCCACCCCAACCCCCTCATCAGATCTGCCACTGTATTTGCGGTGATTTCTGGAATGCCGTGACGATTTCTCAGCACGTGGATGTTTGCCTCGCCACCGTCCAATTTCACCGGCGTTGTCTTCAATTTCATCACGTCGACTCCTGCTGTACAAAACCGTTAAACAGCTTGCCGGCGGAATCGTTCAGGTCTGCCTCGCATCCACATGTTGAACACCGGCCGTCAAGTCGCTTCAAGGCATTTGTGGTGGGTATGCGATTGGGAAGGACTTGGCCGAGGTGCGCGAACTAAGCAAAAAGCAGCTACGACACCTTGCCGTAGAGGGGTGCCAAGGCGTCGGTATCTCTCAAGAAGGTCCAAAGGCCAAAAGCGATGTCGCCGCGGCTGCTGCGTGAAACAGCCAGGCCGGCAGAATGCTGTGCGACCGTTCCCGGATCATTCCAGCCACCAGGCCGAATATGGCCGCCACAGCGATATATTTGATCAGAAGGCCGTTGGTCAAGATTTCCATGGGATGGTCGGCCATCATGGTCATCTGGAAACCGATAGCGGTCGCATATAGCAGGGCCGATCCAATGGTTGGGCCGGAGAAGAACCACCGGCTTTCACAGTCCTGAATGGTTGCCAGCTGGGCCATCATGCCGTGCACCAAACCCCTGAACAGCAGTTCCAGGGAAAGGGGAACCAATACCAGGGCAAAGGTCCAGGCCACCACGGGATCGGCGTTAAACATTGTTTCGGTGGGCACCAGGATGTCACCGGTAAATCCGCAAATGATAGCCATGGGCAGAAGGCGCCACCAGTCTTTGCCGGCCGGTAGCATCATGCCAAACTGCCATGGCCGGCGAAAGGCCACGATGCCGAGCATGATGAGGGTAAAAAATAAGAGTGCGGCGTGTAACCCGACGACCGGGCTCAGGAACACCTCGCCGAGCGCTTCACGGCCCAGCCACCGTGCCGGCTCCCAATTCTGAGCGGTGGCAATCGAAGCGATGACGATCAGCATTGAAATCGCGGCGCTGGACAAAAACCGTTTCACGTGGCGAATGTCGCTGCGCTTTTCGATGACATCGCGGCAGGCCGAAACGATTTCTCCAGGCAACAGCCGGGTGCCGAGGTCTCTGGGCGAGCCGCCAATGTCTCCGGATCCCCCCCAGCGGTTGACCTTTATGCGACCCTTGACCGCGGGGTCCATGAAGTTCAATCGCTGATACACATCTTCCAGGTTTACCGGCATGAACAGGTCCATCTGCCTGAGGGTGTAGTCGTGTTTGCCTCTGCGCAGGGCCACCCATCCCAGTCGGTTGCCGTATAGTTTGGTCAGGTGGGGTTCTAACTCGTAGATGCCTATATCCGAAGCGACGACCACGGCAATACGGTTGTTGGTCAGCTCGATCCGGGCCAGTTCCTCGACACCCTTGAAGTCATCCAGTTCCCCCAATCTGATCAGAAACTGATCCAACTTACGCAGCACGCCGATGGTATAAGCAAGGAAATCGGTTTTAGACCACTCGCCGGCCTTCTTCAGCTCCAATTCTTCCATTCGCAGTCTGTCGATCACACGCATTAATTTCTGTAATAGATCGGCCGGCAAGCCGCTGAGTTCGCGCAGCTCCAAACCAAGGGCATCGATAATTCCTTCCAGCCTGACCAGCGCGAAAAGGGATCGCCGGTGGATGGCATCTCGGTTGTTGATTCGCTGATGATTGAGGATAATCCAGATGGCCAGAATGGTGTCAAGATCCGGTTCGTTGGCGAAAATTTTCCACTCCCGGTCACGCAGGTCCAGACCTTTCACACACATGATCAGGGCTTGCTCGCAGGTGGCCAGAGTGAAGGTGCGGACGCAGCCCTCGTGATGGTCCAAGTTGTAGACTTTTTTGTCGTGATCCAGGAAGGGTTCTGCCTGGGCGACTCCGTCCAGATAGATGGTTCCCGGAGGGGCCTTGCGTGCAGCCGAGGCGGTGACAGTCAACCCCGCCTTGATGATGACCTGCAGATTGGGGGCTTCAAAGCAGGTCAATGCCCGGTCCGTTCCCACCTCTTTGATCGCATAACGATCAGGAAAAACGTGCCCGGTAGCATCCTGCTTTAGGGTAGCGTTTTCCAGCACAAAGGGCAATTGATCGGTATCTTCCATCTATGGACATCATCCTGCGCTAAGATAAATCCACCTGGTGTGGGTCAAAAGAGAACTATCCATTCATAACAATCAGCGCGGGGGGGGTCAACAGGTTAATGGTTTGCCGCCACAGCGAACGCCCTCTCCGAAAAAAGCCTGTACACCTTGAATATCTTATTATATTAAAAAATCAATTAGTTTTATTGAAATCCGGTGGGTTCAAGAGGCTGTTCATTCCAAGGGCGAAGGCGCTGTCCTCAAACGATCTTACTGCGGACTTTGCGCATTCTGTCTATCTTTTCATTCCCGTGAGCACCCAGATCTTTCCTGAAGAGACCAATATCTGCAATACGGAACATATACCGGAGACCGATAGTATGGCAACCCGCGGCAGGTCATGAACCGCCTGATTTTTGCATGGCTGCCGGGACTTCTCACGCCTGGCGTCGGCGGTGCATGGGGTGGCGCCGTCTTTCACCATATGGAAAGCGGCAGGTTGCCGCTACGATCAGGTAAGTTTTAAAAAAAGGAGGTATGGTTCCCCGCTCCGAGGTATTCGACCCGGTGCGATAATCCACGTTCCGGTCCCTTTCATTCTATCATCTGCTGAAGAAGCTCCTTAATTCGTATATCCATCAGGCACATCGGCTTCTGCGGCATGGGCTGGACAAATGGGTAGCGCGCTCAGCCCATAAGCCAGCGCCCCGCAAAAAAACTGCAGGCGGCCACAAGGGTGCATAAAAGGGTCCCCCAAAGGATGTCCACGACCACCATGGCCAGGGGCCACCCCTCGATGGTGGCCATGTTGGTCAGGTCATAGGTGGCGTAAGTGAAAAAGCCAAACAGGGCGCCCCACAAGACAGCCTGCCTGATGGATCCCTGGGCCAGGGCCGGCAACACTGCAACCACGAGAATGCCGACGATGTAGATCAGGTAAAAGACGATGGCCGCAGTCCAGTTGACCTTGTCGCTGAGAATAAAACCGATTTGTTTCTTGTAAAAACCGCGACCCAGGTACCCCAGCCAGATGATGTCGATGAGAAAAAAAACGGGGATGGTGAGCAGATAGAGCTTGATATAAAACAGTGCATTCATGAATATCTCCATAGTTGACTGCCGGATTGCGGCACCCGGTTATCTTTCATTTGCCCATGGCTCCAATCATGAAGATCGTCTGCGGCTTTTATTGGCTCAGGATTACTGAACGCATGGAAATGGACGCCAGATCGAATCCCGCATTGAAAAAATTCACGCGATCCGTTTCGTCACGCTGGGCCAGGGTGTAGACCAGCGGCAGAATATGGTCCCAAGTTGGGTGAGCCTTTTTTGCCAAGTCACCCAGCTTCTGAAAGTTGACAACCGCCAAGTCTTCGCCCCGATCCATGAATTCGGCCATCTTCCCGTCAAATGCCACAGCCCAGTCATAGGGCTGTCCATCACTGCGCATGGCCTTCAGATTGTGCACCAGGTTGCCGCTGCCCATGATCAGAACACCCTGGTCTCTCAGCGGCTTCAACTGGCTGGCCATCTGGTAGTGGTCCATGGGCGTCATCCGGTAATCCAGGCTCAACTGGAAGACGGGAATGTCGGCGGCGGGAAACATGCGGCCGAGTACTGACCATGCCCCGTGATCCAAACCCCATCTGTCGTCGGCGATGACCCGGCGGTCGTCGACCAATTCCAGAACCTGCCGGGCAATGCCCGGGGCGCCGGGTGCAGGATAGCGCTGCTCGAAGAGCTGGTAGGGAAATCCGCTGAAGTCGTGGATGGTTTTGGGTCGAGTAGTCACACTCACCCGGGTTTCCCCGGGTGTCAGCCAGTGGGCAGAGATGCACAGGATGGCTTCCGGTCGCGGCAATCTGGGACCCAGCGCATCCCATACCGTGCTGAACGCCGTGTCCTGGATGGCGTTCATGGGGTTGCCGTGGCCGACGAACAGGACCGGCATGGGCCCGGTTTCCGATCCTGACTTCAAAGCGGTAATAATGGAGGAACATTCAGCGATCATGGACAGCGCCTAATTTGGTTTCCGGTTTGAGGTTGATTAACCCTCTACCTTAACCTTAAACGTTTAACCACATATTTATCATCCCACGACCTTGATCCGCCCCACCGCCGCCTCCACCGCATCGAGGATCTCACCGGATCGCAATACGTTCAGCATGGTTTCCATGTCCTTGTACAGCTCCCGGTCCTGGGCCATGTAAGGCACATGTCGACGGATCACCCGGTAGGCCTCGCGGGTGCCCTTGCCGGCCATCAATTGGCGCGTTTCGGTGAGCAGGTCGTAGGCCTGGGCGGCGCAAAGCAGTTCGATGGCGATGACGCTCTCCACGTTGGTGAGAATTTCCCGGCTCTGGCGCATGGCGATGGTGCCCATGCTCACATGATCCTCTTTATTGGCGGAGGTGGGTATGGAATCCACGCAGGCCGGGTGGGCCAGTACCTTGTTCTCCGACACCAGAGCGGCGGCGGCATATTGACCGATCATGAAACCGGAGTTGATCCCTCCCTGTTTGATCAGAAAGGCGGGCAGTTCGCTGAGCTGCGGGTTGACCAGCCGCTCGATACGGCGTTCGGAAACGCTGCCCAGCTCTGCCAGCCCCATGGAGAGATAGTCGGCGGCCATGGCCACGGGTTGGCCGTGGAAATTGCCGCCCAGCCGCACCTCCTCAGTTTCCGGGAAGATCAGCGGGTTGGTGGTGGTTGAATTGATTTCAATGTCGATGACCCGGCGGGCGTGGGCCACGGCATCCTTACTGGCCCCGTGGATCTGGGGAGCGCAGCGCAGGGTGTAGGCGTCCTGAACCCGGGCGCAGCCTTCGTGAGACGTAATGATCTCGCTGACCTCGGTCAGGCGCAGCATGTTGTCCGCGGTGACCAGCTGACCCGGATGGGGGCGGATTTGGTGGATGCGCGGGTCGAACTCGCTGTTTGAGCCCATGAGCACCTCCAGGGTCATGGCGCAGGCGATGTCCGCCATTTTGGACAGGCGCACCGCGTCGTTAACCACCAGTGCGCCAATGGCTGTCATCACCTGGGTGCCGTTGATCAGGGCCAGCCCTTCTCCCGCCGCGAGGGCCAGCGGAGCAAGACCGATCTGATCCAGCGCCTCAGAACCGGGAATACGGTTTCCCCGGTAAAACGCCTCACCCTTGCCAATGAGCACCAGACCCAGGTGGGCGGTGGGCGCCAGATCTCCACTGGCCCCCACCGAGCCCTTCTCCGGCACCACCGGCGTCACCCCGTGATTGAGAAAAGCCAGCAGATAGCGAATGGTCTCCATGCGGCATCCGGAATAGCCCAGGCACAGGTCGTGAACCCGAAGGGCCATGATGGCACGGACCACCGTCTCGGGCAGCGGGTTGCCTACGCCGGCGGCATGGCTCATCAGAATGTTCTCCTGAAGCCGACGCGTGTCTTTCTCGGAAATGGTGACGTTGCACAGGGCCCCGAACCCGGTGGTGATGCCGTAGATCACCCGCTTCTCCTTCACCCAGCGCTCGATCAAGGCGCTGGTTCTGGCCACCCGGCCTTCTCCGGCCGAGGACACGCCGACTTCTCTGGTTGATCTGGCCACGGTCACCAGATCATCGATGGTTATGCCTTCTTTATCCAGAAGCAATGGTTCTATGGTCATTGATCTTTTCCATGTTTTTTGGCAAACAACGCATCCACCGCCGCATCCACCGCATCGTCGTCGGCTATAAAGGGGAGGGTTATCTGATCGCCGTTGTCATTCTCTTGGTTGTAGGCGGCGGCCACGCTGATGGCATTGGGATTTCTGGCCCAGCTGCGTCTGGCGACCCCACCCATGACGTCCCAGTTCATGGCCGAATGGATAATGCCGTCCACCCGTCGGCTGCCATCTAAAACCAGGCCGAAACCGCCGTTGATGGCCTTGCCGATGCCGGTACCCCCGCCGTTGTGCAACGCCACCAGGGACATGCCCCGGGCGGCGTTTCCCGCAAAGCAATGGGTGGCCATGTCTGCGGTGACGTTGCTGCCGTCGGTGATGTTGGCGGTCTCCCGGAACGGCGAATCGGTGCCGCCGGGATCGTGGTGGTCACGACCCAGCATGATGGGCCCCACCTCCTTGTTTCTCACCATGGCATTGAAGGCCAGGGCGATTTGCAGGCGTCCCTGAGCATCCTGGTAGAGAATTCTGGCTTGGCTGCCCACCACCAGCCGGTTCCTGCCGGCATCGCGGATCCACACATAGTTGTCGCGATCCTCGGGGCGGCGGTCGGGGTCGATGCAGGCCATGGCCGCCCGATCGGTTTTCTCCAATTCCTGCGGGTCGCCGCTGAGGCAGACCCAGCGGAAAGGCCCATAGCCATAGTCGAAGATCGGCCCCATGATGTCCTCGAAATAGGAGGGGAATACGAAACCATCCTTCACATCCTTGCCGTTGCGGGCCACATCCGTGACCCCGGCGTCGAAGACGGCTTTCAAAAAGGCGTTGCCGTAGTCGAAGAAATAGGTGCCCCGTTGGGCCAGCGTCCGGATGAGTGACATGTGTGTGTTGAGGCTGGCATCCACCAGCCGGCGAAAGGATTGACGATCCTCGGCCAGCAGACGGGTGCGCTCCTCGAAACTGACACCCTGGGGACAATAGCCGCCGTCGTAGACCACATGGCAAGAGGTCTGATCCGAAAGCAGATCAACGGGAATGTGGTTGTCAACCATGTATTGCAGCAGGTCCACCACGTTGCCGTGGTAGGCGATGGAGAGCACCCGCTTTTCTTGCTTTGCCGCAAGGGCCGCTTTGAAAATCTCGGCCAGGTCGGCGGAAACCATGTTCACCCACCCCTGCCGGTGGCGGGTTTCTATGCGTGATCCGTCCACCTCGGCGATAACGGACACGGCCCGGGCGATCTCCGCGGCCCTGGGTTGGGCACCGCTCATGCCCCCCAGTCCCGAGGATACAAAAAGCAGGCCGGACAGATCCCCGTCGGCCGGGACGCCGCACATCTTGCGGCCTGCTCCCAGCAGGGTATTGTAAGTACCGTGGACGATGCCCTGGGGACCGATGTACATCCAGCCGCCGGCGGTCATCTGGCCGTAG
>NZ_JBFELV010000074.1:0-15986 GCF_041551955.1 Desulfosarcina sp. | reverse complement strand
GGCAAGCATGTTGGAGATGGTGTAGGATGGCGTCATCAAATCAATACCACTATGGGTTCCTTAACGGGCATGGCTGTAAGTCGGTTTAAAACCATGAACGATTGATAAGCTCGTAAAAATAACTGAAATTGCCGGCAATGTAAAGTAAAGAAGGCAATGCCCCGACCGGGCGGTTAACACACCTTGCCGTTGACCCGCTTGCCGATTTCCGATAATCAATAGCGCCATCACCCTTACTATACCGTCCAGGAAACCTTCATGACCAGTCATGGCACCTATGCCCTGGTTTTCCGTAGTCCGGTGTCTTTTCAGGCGGTCGCCGGAAAACTCGGGTTGGTGTTTTTATCCAGGGGGTACTGGATCTACGTGGGCAGCGCTTTCGGCCCCGGCGGATTGCACTCTCGGTTGTCCCATCATCTGAAGCCATCCCACCGGCCCCACTGGCATCTGGACTATATCAAGAGCGCCCTGCGTCCGGTAGAAATCTGGACCACCACTGATCCGGTCAAACGCGAGCATGATTGGGCGACGCTTTTTTCCGGCCTCGATGGGGCCTCTCGCCCCATTGAAGGTTTCGGAGCCGCTGACTGCAAATGCCGCTCACACCTGATCCATATGGCCAGACCGCCTGGCTTTTATCGTTTTGAAAAGCAGGTCCGCAGGGTCATACCGGCACATGGTCCACTCAACCGGTTCGCTCTGATCCATGGCGCTAGCATTACCTGAATCGATTGGCGCCAACGCACCGGTTCGGTGCTGCCGGCAACTCCGTCTTTTGGGCTAATGTTCGCATCTCTTGACTTCACCACGGCCTTTGCCTACAGTGCTCACCGATCGACTTTCGCCTGCGGACCCATCCAGGAATTTCCCGATCCACGAGAGGAGGCGCCCCATGACCGATACCGCTGAAAGCATCGATGATCTGAGCCAGGAGCAGACCGCGCGCTTAATCATGGATGTCATGCATCGGACCATCGTCCACTATGCACTCTGGTTCACCGAGATCCGCCACCAGATGGGCATGGAGAAGGCCCTGGAGGCCTTGTCGGTCGCCTCGGAAAAAAGCGTGGGCATTCAACTCAACCGGCTCTCCAAGCTTTTGGGTTTCGACATGCAAGACGGCATCCCGATACCTCTACTGAACCTGCCCAAAAGCGATCTCCTGGCGCTTCTTGACGGCGCGGCCATCAACTGGCTGGCCAATGACGGCGTATGGTTTCAGTCCGTGGAGTTCACCAGCGGCATGAACGACGCCAAACGCTGCAACGACTCATGCTGGGCCCATTTCTCCCCCTTCGAGGCCTGGGCCGTCAAACGATTTTTGGGACTCGGCGAGCAGCCCGGCCTGGAAGGGTTGAAAAAAGCCTTGCGTTTTCGTGTCTACGCCCGGATCAACGTGCAGTCTTTTACCGACGAGGGACCTGACGCCTTCATTTTCTGCATGAACGAATGCCGGGTCCAGCTGGCCCGCAATGGCAAGCAACTGCCCGACTATCCCTGCAAATCAGCCGGTCTGGTGGAGTACTCCTATTTTGCCCGGGCCATCGACCCGCGCATTCGAACCGAATGCATCGCCTGCCCCCCGGATGACCATCCGGCCGATTGGTATTGCGCTTGGCGTTTTTCGCTGAAATAAAGGACGATTAAATGCCCCCCCAAAAAGCAAAAAAGATGTCGGATGCCGGCCACACGCACAAGGCTTACCAGGGCATCCGGCACATGCTGTTTCACAACGAGATCGTACCCGGACAGAAAATCGCTTACCGGGATCTGGCCGAACGGCTGGGCATGAGCCAGACGCCGGTGATCCAGGCGTTGAAGTGGCTTGAATTTCAGGGCCTGGTCCGACATGAGCGCCATCGCGGTTATTACACCGAGCCGATCAGCATCCAGGAAGTGGAGGAGATCTACGACTTTCGGGAGCAGATCGAGCTGGCCCTGCTGCCCCAGACCATGGCCCGATTGGACGATACGGCTGTAAAAAAGCTGGAGGAGGCATTGAATGCCCACCTAAAAGCCTCACGGGAGATCTACCTGTACGGTAGATTGCTCAAGGATATGGAGTTTCACCTGACACTGGCGGGCCTGTCCGGCAACCGGGTTCAGCATCAGACCCTGCGATTGCTGTTCGACCTGCTTTATCTCAAATATGGGGGGAATATTCTTTTTTCCACCTCGATGGACAAAGCGGACACCGCCCACAAAGAATTGTTTGGCCACATTCGCAACAACCAGTTGAATGATGCCAAAACAGTGCTCTCGGGGCACATCAACAGCGTTAAAAATCACGTACTCAGCGGACTTGAACGGCTGATGAAGGAAAAATACAGGGCCGGCTTTTGAACCGCGGCTGCGAACGCACTCTCCGCCGCTTGCCCGCGCGAAGCAGCATAGATCCCGCGCATTGGATTCGTGGGGAGACTTCAATCATCTGCCTGCCAAATCCGATTTTAGCTTCAGCACGGCTAGTTCTTTGGCTTTGGCCTCCACATCCACCGTTATATTCAGATCAAGCCAGCAATCAGGGAAATCCGCCGGATCGATGAAGTCGTGATGAGGCCTGCACGGCCCCTCATCCCAACCGTTCAGTGGGCTGGAGAGATGAAAAAGCGGCTCACGACGCCAGGTAGATATCGCCGCGGCGGTAACCGCTTTTACGCTTTTCCCGTCAGGCCGGCAGCGGTGGTGATGAACATCATAAACAAGGGGAACGCCGGTGGCCGTGCACACGGACAGCAAATCCGCCGGCGTGTATACCCGGTCATCGTTTTCCAGCGTCAACCGACTTTTCACCTTCGGGGATAACCGGTCGATAACCGATGCCAAGCGCCTCAGGGCCGTCCGCTTATCACCGTAAGCCCCGCCGCCGTGGATGTTGATCACGTCGGCAGCCACCCACTCGGCCACCTGGGCATGGTATTCCAAGTCCGCCACCGAGCGGTTGACCACGCCGGCGTCCGGCGAGGAAAGCACCAGAAACTGATCCGGGTGAAAAGAGGTTCGGATGCCGTTGTTCAGGCTGAAGTTCCCGCATTGCTCGAAACGCGCGATGATCTGGTCTCCTTCCGGTAGTTCATGCAGCGCATATCCGGCATCGGGGTGGGTTTTAACGGGCAGGATCTGGCTGTTGATCCGAAAGGCGCCAATGCCATTGTCAGCACAAAATTTCAATGCCTGGTAAAGCGCATCGGCGTTGTGCATACAAATGGACGACAAGTGCCTTGCCCGATCCGCCTCGGTTTTTGACAACAGGTACTTGGCCGTGGTGCGCCGGAACTTGATGGGTGCCTCTCGAAAAATGCAGCAAAGGCCAAGACGGATCATCGAATCACCTCAACATGGATGAGCGGTTTAAATTGAAAGGAATCCTCGAAACCTTGAACCCCGGACATCAACCAATACCGTTGACAGGGTCGTGACGCGTCCCGCCAGACCCCACTCCGCAGGATTGGATGAGAATGTGTTGAAACGTCACTACGCCGTTGCCCTGTCAACCCTTTACCAGGCCCGCTACTGCCTGTTGATCGCCCTGCTGGTCTATTCCGCCAGTTGTCTGGGGGGGTGGATCTATGCCGACAAGCTGGGTTTTTTCCAGCAGGCGGCCAGCAGTCTGGCCGGCAAGTTCGCTGGAAAAGGTGGCCCCGCTTTCATCTTTTCATTGTTTATGCATAACTTGGTGGCCACCTATATCACCATGTGTCTGGTCACCCTGTGGGGCTGGCTTCCCATGGTCACCGCCATCGCAAACGGTCTAATCTTGGGCTGGATCGTGGTGACCACCGGCGTTCCTTCCCTGGCTGATGCCGCCGCCATGCTGGCTCCCCACGGCATGTTTGAATGGCCCGCCATGTTGATCGCCTGGGGCGTTGGTCTCTGGCGCGGCGCAGGGTATCGGTTCAGCACTGATCCCGGAACCTATTTTCAACGCTGGCAACGGTCCAACCAAATTTTTTTTCTGATCGTTCTCCCCCTGCTGCTGCTGGCCGCCATCGTTGAGGGTCGCGGGCATCTTGCCGAATGGTTTCCAGGATAATGAAAAGCCGCCATAAAATTTTCTAATGTCTGCCCTGAAAAGACCGATGTGTTATAGCAGCGCGCCCGATAGCGGGGGCAGCACCCAAAACGGTAGAAAAGGATCGATGAACGATGGCCAGCCTGACCCAGATAATCAAGAAAGTAGACCGGTTGGAGCCCATTCCAACGGTCATCCACAAAGTCCTTGATCTCGCCGACGACCCGGAATCGTCGCTGCGTGACCTGGTGGAGGTGGTCGAGCGGGATCCGGCAATTACCGCCAACCTGCTGAAAACGGTCAACTCCGCCCACTTGGGGTTGCCGGTCAAAGTCGATTCGGTCAGTCAGGCTGTCTCCATGCTGGGATTGCAGCAGGTCGTTGAAATGGTGCTGTCGCAAAACCTGTCCGGCAACCTGCAGCGCCCCCAGAGTGGATATGGCCTGGCCAAAGGGGACCTGTGGCGCCAGAGCCTGGCCGTAGCCATGGTCGCCAGAACCCTTGCCGGCCAGAAGGATTTGATGAGTCTTCCGGCCATCTATACCGCTGCCCTGCTCAAGGATATCGGCAAGGTCATTCTCCACGAGTACGTGGCTGACGAGCTTCCGGCGATCAAAAAACTGGTGGCCGAAAAAAGCATGAGTTTCGTCGAAGCCGAAAAAGCGGTGCTGGGGATCGACCACACGGCACTGGGGGGCATCATCGCCAAACAATGGCATTTCAGCCCCCATATGACCTATATGATCGAAAATCACCACCTACCCGATACAGCCTCGCGAAACGACCCGGCCACCGCCACGCTCTACCTGGCCGACATGGTGGCCATGATGGTGGACACAGGCATCGGCGTCGACCGTCTGGCCTATCATGTATACCAAGATGTCTTCAACGACTTTTTCACCGACAAACAGCAGATCAAAAGCCTCATGATCGTATACAAAAGCTTTAATCGGGTCATTCAAGGTTTCATGGAAGCCGCCTGACCCTGCTCCCCTTGACAAACCTTCATCTCCAATTAGCTTCTTTTGAAACGATCATGAAGAGTGGCGATAGGGACCTGGCCCATTGATCGCCCGGCAACCTGAACGGACAAGGTGCCAATTCCAGCCCCAACAGGAAACATGCGGCCCAATGCCAGAGGCAACGATTCAGCCGCCGCCTTCCCCTTAGAGGCCGCGGCTTTTTTGTTTGCCTATAAAAAGGCCCCCGCCAAACCAAGGAGAATCGAAAATGACCGAATTTATAAGAGGCTTTGCAACCAAAGCGGTGCATGCCGGCCACACGCCGGACCCCACCACCCACTCACGGGCGGTGCCTTTGTACCAGACATCCTCGTTTACCTTTGACAGTTCGAAACATGCCGCCGACCTGTTTGGCCTTCGTCAGTTCGGCAACATTTACACCCGCATCATGAACCCAACGACAGATGTGCTCGAAAAGCGGGTGGCGGAGTTGGAAGGCGGTGTGGGCGCCCTGGCGGTTGCATCCGGGCAGGCGGCGGAGACGCTGACCATGTTGACCCTGGCCCAGGCCGGCGATGAGATCGTCGCCTCGGCAGAGCTATACGGCGGCACGGTCAGCCTGTTTTCCCACACCCTCAAAAAAATGGGCATCACGGTCCGCTTTGTATCCCCTCACGACCTGAAGGCATGGGAGGGCGCCGTCACGAAAAGAACCCAAGCCTTTTTCGTGGAAACCATCGGCAATCCTAAGCTCGACATCATCGACTTGGCGCCCATAGCCGCCATTGGCAATCGCCACGGCATCCCTTTGGTGGTGGACAACACGGTCACGACCCCTTACCTCACCCGGCCTTTCGACCATGGGGCGGCCATCGTGATCCACTCGGCCACCAAGTTTATCGGCGGGCACGGCACCTCCATCGGCGGCGTCATCGTGGATTCAGGTTCATTCGACTGGGCCGCTTCGGGCCGGTTCCCCGATTTCGTCGAACCGGATCCGGCCTACCACGGATTGAAGTTCGTGGAGGCTTTCGGCAACCTGGCGTTTATCCTGCGGGCCCGGGTACTGGGACTGCGGGACATGGGCGCGGCCATGAGCCCCTTCAACGCCTGGATGTTCCTCCAGGGGCTGGAAACCCTGCATTTGAGAATGCAGCGCCACTCGGAAAACGGTATGGCCGTTGCCCGCTTCCTGGAAAACCACGGCTGTGTGTCCTGGGTTCGTTATCCCGGCCTGGAATCGTCGCCAACCTACCCCCTGGTGGAAAAATATCTCGCCAAAGGACAAGGGGCGCTGGTGGGATTCGGGATCAAGGGGGGTCAGGCATCGGCCGTCAAATTCATCGAAAGCCTTCAGCTGTTCAGCCATCTGGCCAATATCGGCGACGCCAAGAGCCTGGTAATCCACCCGGCCTCCACGACCCACGAACAGCTCACCGACGCCGAACAGCAGGCCGCCGGGGTCACCCCGGATTTCATCCGTCTGAGCGTGGGCATCGAGGACATTCAGGATATTGTGGACGATCTGGACAACGCCCTGACGGCCGGCGTGGCCTGCCAGGGGTAGGTGGATACTAAATTTCAGTGATAGGGCGGCACCCACCAGACCGATTCGGCGAATTGAATGCCGATGGACAGCTCTGTTTCCGATTTTAGGATTTCGGTAATCGTGCCCTCCGTGGACTGTTCTCCTGGAATGCCCGGAAACGCGCAGCGCAGGGTAATCGTCTGGTCGAGGTTAAACGCGTTTTCCGCCTCTTCCGAACGCTGAAACACGCAGCGTGCGCCACTTTTGCTGACATCCCGCATAATACCCGTGATGAACTGCCCTCGGTGGATGGCTTCGATATTTGCGGACACGGAGCATTGAATTCGCTTGTGGTCACGCAAATCGAAGGTGTTGACCTCCGTCGGCACCTTGATTCGCCACAGATGGACCGGCCGGTCGAAAATTTCCACAATCGTGGACCGGAATTCGACCATATCGCCTTGAAATTGGCATCTGGCGTGTAAGGGTTCACCTTCTTTTTTCAGCAGCATCGTTTCCGACAACGGGACAACGACAAAGTCGCTGTTGTCTTCGGGACCGATGAAAAGCGCTTCGGTCATTTCACCCTTCTCTTCGTCAACAAACCGCAACAGGGCGCCCCGTTGCAGCTTCAAGCCACCTTTGTCCATACCCATGATTTTTCCTTTGCGATAGACCGGATTATCGTTTGCCACCAATTGTGAAATAATACATATTCATACGGCTGTAAAGCAGATATCTATTTTGATCAATGAGTTACAATCGAAGAAAGGTTTTCGGGAAGGCAGACACGCGTCACAGGTGCCGATGGGGCTGCTTGCCCATCAGATGGGCGTGTTCATGGGTGTGGACGTCAAGCTCCTGGTCAAAGCGGATCCGCCCGCCATCCAAGGTATAGATGTGCTGCGTGGTTTTGGAGAGAAAATCAAATTCGTGGGAAATGAGCACGAAAGAGAGATCCAGTCCGTTGAGAATGTCGATGAGCGTCTCCTTGGTCGCCGAATCCAGGCCGGAGGAGGGTTCGTCCAGCAGCAGCACCTCGGGCTCCATGGCCAGCACCGTGGCCAGGGAAACCAGTCGCTTTTCCCCACCGGACAACTTGTAGGTGACCCGGTCTTCGAAACCGTTTAGACCCAGGAAATCCAAGGTTTTTCTGGCAACGGTCACCGCCGCTTCGCGGGATTTTCCTAAATTCAGCGGTCCGAAGGCCACATCCTCCAGCACGGTGGGAGAAAAAAGCTGGTCGTCGGCGTCCTGAAACAATAGCCCGATGCGCCGGCGAACCTCGATGAAATCGGCCTCAGCTTCCCGCACCTCACCAAACGCCTCGACGGTTCCGGAAAGAGGTCTGAGCAAACCCATGATGATGTGAAACAAGGTGGTCTTGCCGCTTCCGTTGGGGGCCACCAGGCCGATGCGGTCGCCGACATGCAAGTGAAAATCGAGGTCGTTGAGGACCAGCGGCCCGCCTGGGTAAGCGTAGCGGATCTTGGACAGGTTAAAAATAACGGGACTCATGGATTGGCGCCTTGCGATGGATTGGAACCGGCCTGCATCGGGAAATGACAGCTGCCTTGTACCATGGGCTCACGGATCGCATCAACTCATTTCACCCACTCCAGCGTCACCAGCAAGGCCAGCGAAAGGCTGACGCCAAGGCCAAAAATGGGGTTCAGGGGATTGGGTGGAAACGCGCGAAGACTTACAAACCGGCCGTTGAAACCGCGACAGATCATAGCGTTGTGCACCCGCCGGGCGCGCTCCGAAGCCCTGACGAAGAGCATGCCCACCAGGTAGGCATAGGTGCGGTAGCTGTGCAGGTTGGTCTTCGCATGGAAATTGCGGATCTTCATCGCCCGCACCAGGCGCTGGTATTCCTGCTCGATGACGAACAGGTAGCGATAGGTGATCAAAAGCAGATGCACCATCTTGTCCGGCAGCCACAGGCGGTTCAGGGCGTGGCCGAGGGTGTCCACGGTCATGGTGGCCACCAGGGCCATGAAGGCCACCATCAGGCAGACGGTCTTCAGACTGATCTGGGCACACAGGGTCACACCCGGGCGGGTGATGGTCAGCGGTCCCAAGGCAGCCAGCGCATCCCCTTCATAGGACCAGGGCAGCACCGCCCACAGCAGCAGCAGAAAGACGGCCGGCGCCAAAAGGCGCTGCAGAACCGTCTGAACATATAGCCGGGCCGACAATGCCATGCAAAACGACAGGATCAGGGCGAAGAACAGCGCTGTAAAGTCGTAGGAAACGGCCACCACCACGGCAAACGCCGCGGCGCCGACCACCCGCAACCGGGGGTCGATGCCGTGTACCCACGAGGAGCCCTCGGCAAAAGATTCTCGGATCATGGACGACGGGGCTCCTTTCGGTAGCGCACATAGGCGCCCAGCCCAACCAGGCCGATAATGTAGCCGATGCCGCCGACAATGTCAGCCATCGTGGTTTTTTTTTCCTGGGATGCGGCGACCATTCGGACCAGGGGCTTGATCTTCTCTTCGAGCTGACGGGCGACAATGGCCTCGATGTCCCGGGCTGTCAAATCCGGACCCACTGTTGATGGAACCGACGCCCGGGGTGCCTCCAAGAATGCCGGATCAGGCGGTGAGGCCTGTGTTGCGCGCGGGGTGCGTTCTGCCTGGCCCAGATCAGCGGCGGAAAGCAGCCACGAATTCTGGTGCCCCATACCGGCGGTGAGCACGATCTTCAAATCGGTGATCGACGGCGCCTGAAAAGCAAACTCCCCGTGGTCATCGGTCCGGCCCTCCAGCAGCAGGTTTCCGCTGCTGTCAAACACCTCCACTTTGCCCGCTTTGACCATTTTGCCGCCGCTGAACTTGCTTTGCGTGAAGACCCGGTCCCCTTCGGCCCATGCGAAAACAGTCACCTTGTGGGCATGGGCGGCATGAGGGGCAGCAAAGCAGCAGAGCAACGTCACGGCCAATCCGGCAGCCAATCGTTTCATATCCTTTTCCTTTAACTCACCTTTTTGCCTGTTGCCCGACCGCAGCATCATAGCCGGGCAGCATCTCTGGTTTGACTTTCTTTAAAAAGGCCACGCAAAAGACCGTGACAATCCCCTCGATAGCCATCACCGGTAGGTGGGCGGTTACCACCAGGCCGGCCACCTCGAGAAAACTGCCTTCCGTGAACATCAGGCTGACACCCGCCAGAACCGCGCCAAGAAAAACGGAGCCGGCACCGCAGGCAAAGGCCGCCGGCACGGCGATCCGCGACGGCTTCAGGACAAACGGGCCGAACAGGTGGTAGCAGAGGACCGCCGGCAGAGCCATGATCACGGTGTTGACACCCAGGGTGGTGATTCCCCCGTATTGAAACATCATGGCCTGAAGCAACAGGGCCGTCAGAATCGCGGGGAAGGCCGCCCACCCCAACAACAGCCCCACGATGCCGTTTAAGATCAGGTGAACACTGGACGGTCCCACCGGCACATGGATCAGCGATGCCACGAAAAAAGCGGAAGAAAGCATTCCGGCCTGGGCCACCCGGTCCAACTCCAGTTTTTTCAGGCCGATAGCCGTACCGGCCAGGGCCACGGCCGCCCCGGCAACCAGCACCGGCCCGCTCAAGACACCTTCGGAAATGTGCATCGTCAATTATTTCCAATCGTGAAAGTATACCCAGATCACGGCACCCATCTCCACATCCTTGTCTTTGCCGTCGTGCTTGATGGTGTAGTCTGCTGTGTTCAAGGCGGCAAACCCCCACCATCCTGAAACAGGTGCGGCATAGGTAAAAACGCCGTTGCCGTCGGCCTTGACGGTCTGGGTAACCATATAGTCCGTGGGGGCGTGGGCGGTCTTATCCCGGTTGTAAAACTCCACTTCCACATCCGCATAGGCAACCGGTTTGCCGTCCATTTTAACAATTCCTTGGAACACATTGCCTGCATAGAGGCCGTATGGTTTGGAAAGGGGCACGATTTCGGTTTTCAAGCCCAGCTCCGCATCCCAGCCCTCGTCATCGCCGAAAGCGGTAACCACGGTTTTGGTCAGGTGCACGATGAAGCAGTCTTCGGCCGGCTCCCAGTATGGTTGGGGCTCCATGTAGAACATATATACGCCGGGGCGTTTGATGGGGTACTCGGCAGTCCAGGCCGCATGATCCATCACCCTGGCAGGCTTCAGCATACCTAGCAGTTCCTCGTTTTTTCCGTTGACCGACACCGCAAAGACCGTGGGCTTTTCCAGCGCCATGCCGACCATTTCCATGGGGTGGGAAAAAGAGAGGGTTAAATTGACCGTGCGGCTGTCCGCCTGCATCACCATATTGTCAGAAGGAATCAGCATGCCGAAATGAGCCATGGCCGGGCAGGTAAACAGGACCACAGACGCTACGATGGCTAATCTTACACCCGCTTTGAATGAACGCATCGGTCTCCTCCGTTTCTCGTAATATGTCATACTATGGGTTGTGACTCAAATCGATTGGCCAATTATAGATTAGGCGCCGACATCAACGGATCCATCCGTCGGCCGGCTGAAGAAACAAAAAAAGCCACGACGTCGACCGTCCTTCTGGACGGATACCTTCGTGGCCTGGGTGAATGGATTGTTCGCTTTTTTAGGTGCAAAAGACAAGCTTCAGCCTGTCCGTTTCTTATGAGCCGTATCGCAAATTATCGCGACGGTCAAGCTGTTTTTGCGCATCCCGTTGCGGCGGTAAAAGGCTATCCAGGCCCTGCTGTCGAATGTACTTTGACTGCAGGATATGATAAATGAAGGGGTGTAAAACCCTTACCGACTGCTGCTTGCCGAGCCGACGCCCATAGGAGAACTGTGTTAAATCCAGCCGATACCGCCCATCTGATCGTTTTCGGCCGATACCCACGCGTCGGAGTGACCAAAACCCGCCTGATCCCTGCCTTAGGTCCGGCCGGTGCTGCGGCACTTCAGAAACGACTGGCCGAAAAAACCGTGGCAACCGCCCGCCAGGCGTCGATGCGGATCGGTGCCCGTCTGGTGTTCTGCCATGACGGCGGCAGTGAGCAACTGCTTTGCCAATGGCTGGGCGGCGGGCCCATTCGTTATCTGGCCCAGGCCGCCGGTGGTTTAGGCCGTCGCATGCACCTGGCCATGCTAAGCGCCTTTGATGCGGGTGCCCGCCGGGTGGTGCTGGTTGGGACGGACGCTCCCGGGCTGACGACTGAAATAGTGGAGGAGGCCTTCAACGCGCTGCATGAAAAGGACCTGGTGTTTGGGCCAAGCATCGATGGCGGCTATTGGCTGGTGGGCATGGCAAAACCCGAAAACATCTTCGGGGGCATCGTGTGGTCCAGGCCGGATGTATTGGAAAAATCCCTGGCCTTGGCCCGGAAAAAAGGGATGACGCTTCATTTGCTGGCGCCGTTGAATGATTTGGACACGCCGGACGATTTGGCCCGTGAACGGGGAAGCATGCATGTGCCGACGCCCTACCTGTCGGTGATCATTCCCACGCTCGATGAGGCACGGCAACTGCCCCGAACCCTGGCCGCCGCCGCATCCCCCGATGTGGAGGTCATCGTCTCCGACGGTGGCAGCACGGACCACACCGTGCAAATTGCCAGCTCCCTCGGCGCCCGCATCGTCTCGGGTCGACGGGGCCGGGCCGGTCAGCAAAACCGGGGAGCGGCCGCCGCGCGAGGCGAGGTGCTGCTGTTTCTCCACGCGGATACCCGGCTGCCCCGTAATTATGTGGATCATGTGTTCGACATCATGATGGACCGGCGCACCCGACTGGGGGCGTTTCGCTTTGCAACGGACCTCCATTACCCTTCCATGCGATGGATTGCCTTTTTCACCAACCTGCGTGCCGGCTGGCTCAAGCTGCCTTACGGCGACCAGGGGCTGTTCCTGCGTCAACGTGATTTCGCCGCGGTTGGCGGTTTCCCGGAAGTGCCCATCGCCGAAGACCTCTACCTGGTTCGCCGGATGGCCCGCCATGGCCGCATCGCCATAGCTCCGGCCGCAGCGGTCACCTCCGGTCGACGCTGGCGGCGCTTGGGGCCAATGCGAACCACGCTGATCAATACCATCCTTGCCGTCGGCATTCTTGCCGGTGTTGCGCCAGAGCGGCTGGCGCCACTGTATCGATTGCCGGCCCAAAAGGCCAACCCATGAAAAGACTACAGCGATCGCCCAGAAAAAGAAAACCCGAACCAGGCAAAAAACCGAGCCTGCTGGTTGCCGTGGTGGCCAATGAAAAAGGTGAGATCTTCGACCTGGAGGGATTTGCCGCCGTGGGTGCCGACGGACCGCTGCTGTCGCCGATGACAACGGAAGACACCATCGAATTGCCTTACGGCAGTGAATTGATGTTCCTGCCGGACCGGTCGCCCGTGGTCATGGATCTGGAAACCGGACGGATCAAACCCGTCGACCGAAACCCCTATGCCCCGGACGAACGAATTTATCCGGTGGCGGCCTTTAACTCTCCCGGCGTGGTGCTGACCCGAACCTGCCCCTATGAAGAGCGCCCCGGTGCAGCTATTCTACCCCTGTTTTCCTATGGTGCGGTTGGCTGGCATAGCCAGGGATTCAGATCGGCGGGCATCGTGGTGGACGCGGAACCCCGCCAGGACCTTCGTCGGATGCCCAGGGAAAAGGTCGTGTCCGGCGTCGAACAGATGCGAAGTCGGTTGCCAGACAACCGTCTGGTGAGGCATCTGGAGCACTGCGCGTTGACATACGGCTGTCCGGCAGGCAAGAATTTCTTCTTAGGCCGTTACGAGGCGCCCCTGCCCACTTCTCGCGCCTGCAATGCCCGCTGCCTGGGCTGCATCTCACTGCAGCACAACGATCGGTTAACCAGCAGTCAGAACCGCATCGCCTTCTCCCCGTCGGTTGAAGAGATCGTCGACGTGGCCCTGGCCCACATTGCGCGCGTAGAAAACAGTGTGGTGAGCTTCGGTCAGGGATGCGAAGGCGATCCGCTCATGGCGGCAGGAACCATCGGCCCGGCCATTGCCCGGATCCGTGAAAAAACGGCACAAGGTACCATCAACCTGAATTCCAACGCCAGCCTGCCGCACCTGCTTGCACCGCTTCTGGATGCAGGCCTGGACAGTCTCCGCGTAAGCATGAATTCGGTTCGGGAAGCCTGCTACACCGCCTATTTTCGCCCTAAGGGATATCGCTTTTCACACGTCGTGGAAAGCATCGACCTAGCCATCGCCAAAGGCAGGCACGTGGCCATCAACTATCTCAACTGTCCGGGCTTTACCGACAGTCCCGAAGAAGCGGCGGCGTTGTTTGTCTTTTTGGAGAAGCACCCGGTGCACCAGATTCAATGGCGCAACCTCAACTTCGATCCCCAGCGCTATCTCCAGGCAATGAACGCCGTCACGCCCCTCGGCCCGCCCGTGGGAATGGCGCCGCTGCTGAAAATGATCCGCAACCGCTTTCCCGATCTTCAGTACGGCTATTTCAACCCGCCGAAGGAGCATTTTCAAAACGGCCCGGATGCGGCGATAAAGAAAACCAAGCCATGACATGAGGGCCGTAAAAAAATGGGTGATTCCGACGGTTCCGTAAGAAGTTCGAGATTAAGGCTTGCAAATCCAGAGGAACGAGGCGTACTTGAAGTACGCCGCAGTGAAGAGGGATGAAGCGTAACGCAGATATCGGACTTCTTACGGAACCGTCATGAAATGGATTGCCGCAAAAGTAACCTTCGACAGCCCGGTCGGATCTCTGGCGACAGACCTGGTGGCCGATATCTTCTACGATCTGGACCTGAAGGGCGTCGTCGTGGACGACCCGGACGTGGATCCAGAGCAGGACTGGGGTGATGATGCCGTTTCCCCCCCGGAAACGCCCGGCGTCACGGGCTATTTTGCGGACACGCAAGGTTCGGGCGACAAGTGCAAAACGCTTGAAGCATCACTGCAGCGACTGGCGCGCGTCGCCCGCATCAACACCCGTGTTGAATACACCCGCATCGACGAGCAGGACTGGGCCGAGGCCTGGAAGGAGTACTTCTGGCCGGAGAAAATCACCGACACCATCGTGGTTAAGCCCACCTGGCGGGACTACACGGCCGGTCCGCAGGAGATCATTCTGGAGATTGACCCGGGAATGGCCTTTGGCACCGGCACCCATGCCACCACAGCCCTGTGCATCCACATGATCCAGGCCCATCTCAAACCCGGTGACGCCTTTTTAGACGTGGGCACCGGATCGGGCATCCTGATGATCGCTGCCGCCAAACTGGGGGCAGGTACCGTCTGCGGCGTGGACAACGACGAGGTGGCCGTGGCCGTGGCCGAAAAAAACCTGCTGGCCAACCAGATTGACCGCAAGGAGTTCACCCTCTCCTTTGGCAACCTCGTAGACGGGGTGAACCGGACCGTCGATGTGGTGGCCGCCAACATCCTGGCCGAAGTCATCTTGGAATTACTACCGGATGTGACTGCCGTGCTGAAGCAAAACGGCATACTCATCTGTTCCGGAATTATCACGGCCAAAAAAGCCGCCGTGTTTTCAGGTCTGCAGGAACAGGGTTTCACGGTGGTTGAGGTGCTGGAAAAGGAGGGTTGGGTGGCCATGGCGGCCCGACGAACAGAGGTCGGATAACCGAAGACAGACCACAGCTTTAAACCACGCCGAGCATTTCCCGTCCCTCAATCTCCCGATATGCATTTTTTTCCGCACAAAGGAGTATAACCTCCCGGACCTTGAAAAACTGGGTGACGACCCCAAGGTTCGGCTTGTAGAAGTAGGGGATACTGATGATCTCCATCGTCTTCGACTGCTATTTACCAGACAGGGTGGCGACTGGTTGGTGGATCGTGCGGTGCTTGAACGGTTCAGTGGAATGGGATTTGATGAGTGATGAATGTTTTTATTGATTGGCATTTTGTTCAGGCAAGAAGTATCAGAAAAACCCTCCTGCAAAAAATGATGAGCTTAAACAATAAATCAGACATAGATCAATATTAGCTATTATAATCAAAGGTTTCAAAAGTTAAGATCTGATTGAAAAACATAGCAGATATCAAAAGGTTTCCAATTCGTTTGTTTTGATTTGGATATTCAAAACTTCATTTTCAAAACTTTCATTTCTTCCGCTATTCATTTCAACATCGTTTTGAAGATCGCTCCGCGGATCCAAGACCATAGCGACTGGCGATGTACTTCTCATCGGTATAAAGGCCACCTGGTTTTTTTCCAGCACACTTTTCACTTTCTCCTGTTTTCACAAATATAGGGCGACTGCGGCGAACATGCCGTTCCAGATCTTGCGCACGTCGTCGTAGTCCGCGTCGCCGGGAAAGAGCACATCCCCCCGGAAGTGCGCTTTGAACTCATCAACCTTTGCTTTTTCTAACTGCTTCATGGTTGGCTTCTTTGTTTGCGTCTAACAATGATTAGATAGCGGATGGAGGGATGCCTGCAGAACCATTTCGGCATCGAAGGGGAACAGAAACTTGAATAGTATCAGCCAAATTTTAGCTACAAATTAGCCTAATTATGAT
>NZ_JBFELV010000073.1:0-16046 GCF_041551955.1 Desulfosarcina sp. | reverse complement strand
TAGGCCGCCACGCAGACCGGCGGCGTGATGTTGGAGTCCTGGCTGAACCAGTAGACGATCATGTGCGAGGCGATCAGGGCCCAGGAGACCTTGCCCATGATCTCCAAGCGTTGGGGGTCGTCGGGCATGAGGCTGTCCAGGGGCAGCTGCAGCTCCTGGAAGCCGACCCCCCACAGGGTGCGCGAAAGCATGTCCGTCATGGCCCCCACCGCCAGCACCGCCGTGATCAGATAGGCGGCGGTTACCGGCACCCCCATGCCCAGCACCAGGGAGGCCAGCCCGATGAGCAGGATGGCGAAGATCAGGTTCCCGGCGGACAGCTCGATGATAATCTGGGAGAACTTGAGCCCGATGCCGGTAAGCTGGATGGTGCCCACGATAATTCCGATCACGCCCACTGTGGCCCCGATGATCAGGGTGCTGTTGGCTCCCTCGGTCATGGCCTTGAGGATTTCCCGCGGTCCCATGCGGTTCTCCCGGGTCAGCCAGCTGACCGCAATGCACGAGAGCACGGCCCAGAACCCCGAGTACCCCGGGGAAAAGCCCCAGAGCATCAGCACCACGATGATGACCAGCGGAAAGGACATGAACCACTGCTGCTGCAGAATCTGCCAGGCCGTGGGGGCGTCGGCCTCCCGCTGGCCTTTCAGGCCGTAGCGTTTGGCCTCGAAGTGCACCATGACGAACACCGACAGGAAGTAGATTACCGCCGGAAAAATGGCCATCAGCATGATGTCCTTGTAGGGGATCTCGGTCATTTCGGCCATGATGAAGCCGCCGGCCCCCATGATGGGCGGCATGAACATGCCCCCGATGGATGCGGCCGGTTCGATGGCGCCGGCCACATGGGGTCTGAAGCCGTTCTTTTTCATCAAGGGGATGGTGAAGGCGCCGGTGGAGACCGTGTTGGCGATGGCCGAGCCGGAAACCGACCCGAAAAAACCTGAGGCCATGACCGCGACCTTGGCCGGCCCACCCACGGCCTTGCCGGCCAGGGCCATGGGCAGATCCAGGAAAAAGCGGCTGGCACCGGAGTATTTCAGAAAGGCACCGAAAAAAATGAACAGGATCACGTAGGTGACCAGCACGGACGGCATGATGCCGAACACGCCCTCTTGGCTCAGGTAAATGTGGTGCAGGCTGCGGTCGACGGCAAAGCCGGTGTGGGCGAAAGAATCGAGCACGGGAATGCCGTGGAGCAGGTCTCCCCAGAATGCGTAGACCAGAAACCCCACCCCCACCAGGGTCATCGACCACCCCAGGGCCCGTCGGGCCACCTCGAGGCTGATCAAAATGCCCAGGGTGCACATGGCCGTATCCAAGGGCAGTTCGGATCCCATGCGGTAGTTGATGGCGGCGTACTCCATGATCCAGTAGCCGGTGGCCACGATGGCGATGAGGATCAGCAGGATGTCCGTGATACGCGGCACCCGGTACCCGATTTGCCGCCGGTAAACCGCATATGCCAGCAGCCCACCGGACACCATCAGGCCCGCCAGCAGGTAGATGGGGTTGAGGCCGATAAACGCCTGCCGTGGGCCGTTGGATCCCATCAGGAAGTGAAGGCCGAAGTATACCGCAACAAGGATGCTGCCGAAGGGCAGCAGACAGTCGATGGCAAACTTGACCGGATAGAAACTCGGGTCGATCCGGGTGAACGGGTAGACCAACAGAATCATCACATAGGTGATGGTAACATAAAGCCCCAGGAAATATTGCGTGGACACCGGCACGGCGGCGCAGTACATGTAAAAGGCCACCATGAATATCCCTAAGGTGGCGGTCAGCATATACCAGAACCCCTTGAGGGGTCGTCCGCTCCTTTCGTCTTTTTCGATTATTTTTTTAAGCTTTTCCTGGTCAGCCGCAGTTGCGGGAATCTCGGGTTCGCTCATGGCGGGCCTGCCTCATTGGGGTTCATGGTTTCGCAAAAGTGCGCAAAAAGGTTAACCGGGAAAAGCGCCTCATCGCACTTTCCCCGGGGGTTCATCATGACTGCCGTGCGCCACCTTACGGCATCAGCTTCTCCGGTATCGATTTACCCTGTTCCTGCCAGAATTTCACCGCGCCGGGATGCAGGGGCACCGAAGTTCCTTCGAAGCCGTTCTCCAGATTCATCTCGTCGAAGGCCTTGCTGGCCGAGGTCACGGCGGCCATGCCGTCGGCGGACCACAGGGTCTTCATGACCGCGTAGACCAGCTCTTCGGGAAGGTCCTTGTTGGCAACCAGTATAGTGGCGTCCTGAAAGGTGTTGCATACGGGCATGTCCTTGCCGTAAACGCCGGCGGGAATCACCTTGGGTCCGTAGGCAAACGCATCGTAAAATTTTGATTGTTCAGCATCCAGCCCCACATCGACCAGGGCGATCTTCACCTGGACGGCGGCTTCGATGATCGAGCGGTTGGGATAGCCCACCAACACCCAGAAGGCATCGATCTTGCCGTCCTGGAAAGCGCTGGCGGCCTGGCTGTATCCTAAGAATTCGGGCTTGATCGTGTCCCACAGGCCGATATGGCGGAAGAACCGCTCGGCGCTGGCGGCCGCACCCGATCCGGCGTTGCCCAGAGCCACCCGCTTGCCCTTCAGGTCCATGGCACTCTTGATGCCGGCATCGCCCCGCACCACCAGCTGGGCCGGCGCACCGTAAAGGTAACCCAGGGTGCGGACGTTCTGGTAGGTAGCGCTGTCCTGGGGCAGTTGACCCTTGGCGGCCAGATCCAGATCCACCGCATAGCACAGCCCGAATTCGGACTCACCTTTGTGGACCCGCTTGACGTTTTCCACCGAGCCGCCTGAACCCACGGCCGAGGCCTTGATATTGGCATTCACCTTGGGCACGTGCACCGCCATGGCGTTGGCGAAGGTGTTGAACGTACCCCCGGTGGGGCCGCCACCAATCTTGACGCTGTAATCTGCAGCGCTTGCAGGGACAACCACCATCGCTGCAGCAACCAGGGCCACCAATGCAATCATCCACTGTCTGTTCATGCCTCTTGCTCCTTATTTAAAATGGAAATGGGTGTCGGCGATCCGACCAGGCGGGGGGTTTTTAACAAATACCATCCCCCGGCAGAGGATCGCACCTGCTGTGCTCCTGCCCGCAGTCGCCGGTTTTACTTCCAGGCACAACCGCGGGAGGGAGGATCCAGGCTTTATACCTTCCCTATTTTATAGTAAATATGGAAATTTTCGGATTCACGCGTAATGGTTTTACCTACAGAAGCTTCAGCCGTGTTTGACTACCCGCATCGATCCGATGAGAAGAACCATGAATTCTCTAATCCGGACAAGCACTTGCCGCAAAAAGGGGATGGTATGGAGGCCGGAGACGCTGCCCGGCGAGGCGAGATGAAATGAAAACAGACCGTCCAGCGACACCCCGAGGTTCGGGGAGTGGTGAGAACAGTGGCTACCTTTCCAAGACATACGATCGGCAGCCCCACGATTTTCCTGACTCGTGACAGACGGGTGAAGCGGGTCACCACGGAGAGCTTGTGACGGCATGATTAGATATCGACCCACTTCGGCGCCATGGATATAAAGGCATCGATGGCGCCTTTCTCGTGGCGCGGCTTGAGATCTTCGGCGCTGCCCTTCACACCGGTCGGCTCCGCCACAAAGGTATCACCGTCACGGTGGAGGCGATGCTGGTTGCCGCACACGCGGCAATAGCCGAGGTCGCCGTCCTTGGCACTGCTGGAAACGGTGATCACCGGACCGCAGGTCGGGCAGCGCACCATTTGCACTCCCCGCTCACTGGTCCCGACAATCTCTTGTATGGCGGGCAGGCGAGTCCGTTGAATGAAGGCGTCCAGCAGGCCGGCATCAAACTGACTGCCATGTTCGGCGTTCAAGGCCTCCAGCGCCGGTATCGCGTCCACCCCCCGGCGGTAGGGACGCGTGCTCGTGAGTGCATCGAAAGCGTCCGCAATGCTGACAATCCGGGCAAAGATGGAGATCTGATCGCCCTGAAGAGCCATCGGGTAGCCCTTGCCGTTGACCCACTCGTGGTGTTGATGGACGGCCGGGAGAGCCAGGCTGCCCAGCGGATGGGCCTGGATCAGGATGGCCCCGATTCCCGGATGGGTTTTGACCACTTCATATTCCGGCTCGGTGAGTTGGCCGCGCTTGCCCAGAATGACATCTGGAATGCTGATCTTGCCGATGTCGTGCAGGAAGCCGCCCAGCCTGGACAAAAAAACCATTTCCGTCGTCAGACTTGCCGCTTCGGCCAATTGCTGGGAATACTGGGAAACCCGCCATAGATGGCCGCCGGTATAAGCATCCCGAGCCTCGATCACGGAGGCCATCATGGCCAGGGATTTCAACAACGGTTTATCGATTTGGATTTTCATCGATCATCCACCTCCTCTCATTCGCCCGATCCCTGGCCGCAGATAGCCCTGACAGTGACTGACACAGCATACAGAATAGGGGGGACAACACATCCTATTGGAATGATCGATGAGCGGTTGGGCGGACATTCAACGCTGAACTGCCAGTCGCTTTAGTTTTTTCGACAACCTGAGCCTAGTTTCTCACAGGATTATCATCGAGGTCAATCTATCTATGAAGTGGTTGGCTTTCTGGATTTTAATGGACTTGGTGGCATTTTCGGTTTACCAAGAGTAGCCGAGTTGAAGTGCTGTGCAGCACGCACTTCTTTGCAAGGAGGTCTCTGTGGGATTTTGCCTTCCATCTTTTTTTACATCCAGGCGCCATGAAATCGTCACCAGATGGGTTGACGTGCTGAAAACCGAAATGGGTGCACAATACGCCGCCAGGTCGCGCAAGGAGTTGATGGGAACCGTATCCAAGGCCTATGACGCGGAAGTGGATGTCATCCTTCACAATAATTATCAGAAGATCAACGCCTTCATCTACGAAATCACGAAAATGCGCCTGGAAGCCGGATTTTTGCTCTCCGATGTCCAGAAGGCGTTCGAGCTGTTCAGGAGGCTGGCCATCGACCTGATGGTCAAGGAGGCCACGCTGGCGGAATTTTCCGATGCCGTCAGCAGGATGAATGATTGCCTCAACTATACCATCCACCGTTTCAGCGATTATTTCCAGGCCATGCACCAGAAGAAGATACTTGAGCACAATCGCTTGCTGGAAAAGGAAATTCAGGCACGTACAGCCGCACTGGTAGAATCTGAATTGAACTACAAGACGCTGGTGGAGGAGATAAACGATGGCTATTTCGTAGTACAGAACAAGGTGATCGTCTTTGCCAACCAGGCCTTTTGCAACATGCACGGCTATGGTCTGCAAGAGGTTCTGGGCCGCCATTTTTCCGATTTTGTGGCCCCCGGGGACAGTAAGAAAATCGTCGGCATCTACAAGCATGGACTTGAGGAGCGGACCAGTCAGCGAACGTTTGAGTACCTCCGTCTGACCAAAAAGAAGGAGGCCTATCCGACTGAAATTCAGTCAAAGATGGCCCAATACGACAACCACATCTCCAGGATCGGCATCTGCCGCGACATCACCAACAGGGTTCGCCTGGAGAGAAAGATGCGTGAAAGCGAACGGATGGCCACCATCGGCCAAATCACCACTTCCTTGTCCCACGAGATCAGGAATCCGCTCTCGGCTATCAAGATGAACCTGCAGATTCTAAAAAAGAACCCCCAAATCATAGGCAACGACCAGCGCCGCATCGAAATATCGGCCAAGGAAGTGAACCGGCTGGAAGGTATCCTGGAAGAGGTGCTCGACTTTGCCAAACCCCTCCATATCAAAACGGGCCGTGTTGAAATCAACGCGATCGTATTGGCCGCACTCGAACTGCTGGACATGAAGTTCGCCGAAGCGGGCATAACCATCCGTACCGATCTCGATTCGAACCTTCCGGCCATTGAGGCCGACGAAGAGAAGCTGGTGCAGGCGTTGATCAATATTCTGTTGAATGCCCTGGAGGCCTCATCCTATGGCTCCAAGGTCGAGATCCAGACCGCTTTCGGGACCGGAAACGGGGGTAAGGTTGAAATCACACTCGCTGACGAAGGCCACGGCATCTCCAGCCAGCATGCATCGGAAATCTTCAAACCCTTTTTCACCACCAAAAGCAGCGGTACCGGATTGGGGCTGAGCAACGCCCATCGGATCATCGAAGCCCACGGGGGGAGGATCGATGTCGACAATCGCCCAGTCCCCGGTGCCTTTTTTAAAATTATCCTGCCAGCTGAAAATTCGGCCTAAGGAGAATCATGGATAAGATCCTGATCATCGACGACAAGCATGCAATCCTGGAAAGCCTGGAAATGTTTTTCGCGGAAAAGGGTTACCGGGTCTTCACGGCCGACTGCGGGAAAACCGGCATGTCACTCTACAAGCACCACGCGCCGGATGTGGTGATTTTAGACATACGGCTCCCGGATACCCATGGCATTTCTCTGCTGGAGCAGATCCAGGCACTTGAAAAACCGTCCAAGGTCATCATGATCACCGCCTTTCAGGACATGGAGACCACCATTCAGGCCATGAAGCTGGGGGCCTACGACTACATTCACAAACCCTTGGATGTGGATAAGGTTGAACGGGCCGTGGAGCGTGCCTTGTACACCCTGAAAATTGACCGCGAGACACCCCAGGCGGCTGAGATGACTCGGCCGCCCAACCCGGAAGTCATCATCGGCAGGAGCGACCGGATGGGCCACATATTCAAAACCATCGGGTTGCTGTCCCAGAATCGGGCGCCTGTTCTCATCCAGGGCGAAACGGGAACGGGCAAGGAGCTGATCGCCCGGGTCATTCACCGCAACAGCTTGTTTGCCATGGAACCCTTCATCACCTTCGATTGCTCCGCCGTTGTGGAAACGCTTCTGGAGAGCGAATTGTTCGGACATGAAAAAGGCGCGTTTACTGGTGCCACCCAATCCAAAGAGGGCAAAATCGAACTGGCCGGCAACGGCACGCTGTTTCTGGATGAAATCGGTGAACTGCCATTGATTATGCAGCGTAAATTTCTTGGTTTTTTGCAGCGCAATGAATACGATCGTGTGGGTGGCAAGCACCCGCTCACCTCGAGGTGCCGGATCATTGCGGCGACAAACCGGAATCTGGCCGACATGGTCAACAGCGGCACGTTCCGGCAGGATCTCTTCTTCCGGCTCAAGGTGGTCATGATCCAGGTGCCGCTGCTGGTAGATCGATTGACCGACATCCCGGATCTGGTGGGTCATTTTCTGCGGAAAATCAACTGGGAGTTGGGCACGGACATCTTCAGCCTTGAAAAGGGGGTACTTGACCGGCTGACCGCGCATACCTGGCCCGGCAATGTCCGTGAACTGGAGAACGTACTGGTTGAAGCCGTGGTAAGGGCCAGGGGCAAGGTGATCCTGGTGGATGAAATTGAAAACATCCTCGCATCCAATTACCCGATTACCACCACCCGACTGACGACCTACTCCCTGCCGCATATGGAGAAAGAACATATTCGGACGACCCTGGACCGGCTCGACTGGAACCGGTCCGAGACCGCCCGGGTTCTGGGCATCTCCCTGCCGACCCTGCGGAAAAAAATAAGAAAATATGATATCGCTCCCTCCGGACGATAAAGCGTGAAGCCCCTGAAAGTTTCTTTCTACCCCTGAAAGGTTCTTTCATGTCGCAGGCCGTCTCACCATTCGAAACCGATCTGTAAAATGGATAAAAACCGTTTATCATCATGATGTTATTCAAAAGCGCAGCTTATTGCCAGCCTGGCATGTGACTTGCTGTGGCATATTCACTGTCTAAACCGCCTTCATTTTTTTTCTTGTAATCACCATTCAACGCTTTCATGGACTGGATCAGCGGAATGCAATTCAAAACCCTGCGGCACAAGGAACAAGAGCTCCTTGAAGAGGTCTTGACCAAAACCGACTGGAATCTTGAAAAAGCGTCACGTCTTTTACAAATCTCCCTTTCGCAAGTGAAAAAGAAAATTCGGGAACACGGCCTGCAAAAAACGGATGAACCGGTATGAGCATACAAACCCAGTTGCAACAACCAAAGGAGGGACAAACGGATGAAAACAGCCCATGGTAGACTGATGGTAGTTCTGCTGATCGCTGTGTTGATGGCGCTTTCCAGCGGCAGCGCACTGGCGGAAAAGCCGATCGTTATCGGCTGCCCGCTCGCGACAGCCTTTCTCTATGGCTGGGATGCCGAAAGAGGGGTGACCCTGGCCATCGAGGAGATCAATGCCCAAGGGGGTGTAGATGTCGGCGGCAAGAAACGGCCGTTTAAAATCGAAGTCATCGACACCCGCGATCTGGAGCCGGGCGTGCCGGTCAGTGAAGCGCTGCTGGCCGTGGAAAAACTCATCCTGGACAAAAAAGCCGATTTCCTCATCGGCGGTCCGGTGCGGTCCGAGGCGGCCTTGGCGGCCATGCCTCTGCTGAGCAAATACAAGAAGGTATCCATTCTCACGACCGGGGTGCTGACACCCAAATACCACGCCATGGTGGCCGAGAATTACGACAAATTCAAATACTGTTTCCGGATTCACGGCGAAGCCAAGAATCTGGTGGGTGAAATTTTCGCCAATTTTGCTGATTTGAAGGCCAAATACGGATTCAACAATCTGTTTATCATCGCCCAGGATGTCTCCCATGCCCGCGGCGCGGCGGAAATCATCAAAAAAGTGGCCACCGACAAAGGCTGGAATGTGACCGGCCTGGAGGTTTATCCCACGGGCGCCACCGACTTTTCAATAGGCCTGCTCAAGGCCAAAAAAACCAACACCGAAATCATCAATATATGGATGGATATGCCCGAAAGCGCCATCCTCCTGAAACAGTGGTACGACATGCAAATTCCGGCCCTGCCATTCGGGTCCACCCTTGCCGCCGCCGAACAGCCCGGTTTCTGGGACGCCACAGACGGTAAAGGCGAATATACGCTCTGCAATGTGGTCAATGCCGGCAACGCCCCTTCCAACGCCACCCCGTGGACGATGAAATTCTACGATGCATACACCACACGCTGGGGGGTCGAGCCCGAAGGCCTGGGAACATCGAGCAGCTACATGGCGGTTTATGTCCTGAAGGATGCCATTGAGCGGGCGGGCAGCCTGGAACCCGACAAGGTGGTGACCGAACTGGAAAAGACCGACATGATGGGTGTTTACGGCAGACTGCGCTTTGACCCCAAAAGTCATCAGGTCATCCCGTCGACGGATCCCAAAGAAGGTGCCGTGGGCAGCATTTTGCAATGGCAGAAGGGTCAACGGGTAGTGGTCTATCCCAAAAGCATCGCCATGGGCGAGATTCAATTGCCACCCTGGATGGGGAAGTAAGGCCGATGGATATCCTGATCTACGGTACGATCAACAGTGTGGCCCTGGCCCTGTATGCCCTGGGATTTGCCCTGGTTTACGGTATCTGCCGTCTGCCCAATTTTGCCCATGGCGCCCTGTACGTCCTCAGCGGCTTTATTGCCTGGACCATGATCAACACCCTCAAAACCAATCTCCTGGTCGCCGTCGTGGCCACCCTTATCGTTACCGGTATGATCGGTGCGATCATTTACCGTCTTTTTCTGATTCGGGTCAGGGGCATGGAGATCTCGGAGATCATCGCCTCCTATGCCATCGCCCTGGCCATTCTCGAAGGTCTGCGCTGGGGTGGCTTCAGAGGCATGACCTACACCCTGCCGGTTTTCATCGAAGGTAGCATCACCATCGGCGGTATTTCGGTGGATTATCAGCGAATCCTGGTGGTGGTCGTCGGCGCCGCCCTGGTGGCCGGTCTCTGGTTGTTCACCCATTACACCCGGGTGGGCCTGGCGCTCCGGGGGATGGCCCAGGACGAACGGGCAGCCCTCATGCTGGGCATCGACTCGGATATGATGGCGGTGGTGGCCATGGGGATGGGCTCCATGCTAGCGGCCTTTGCCGCCATACTGCTGCTGCCTCTGGGCAACATCGTGGTGGAGTCCGGTTACAATGTGCTGATCCTGGCCATCGCCGTGTGCATCGTCGGCGGCCTCGGCAGTTGGATGGGAGCCGTGCTGGCGGCCTTTCTGATCGGATTTGCCCAAATCCTGACCGTGGTCTACCTGGGGGCCCATTACCAGATGATGGTGGCGCTGCTGGCCATAATTTTAACCCTCATACTGAAACCGTCGGGTCTTTTCGGCCAGCAGAAAGAACTGGAGGAACGCGTTTGAAAATTGGAACCCAACAGCGTCGCCAAGAGAGAATCGACCGGGGAATCAAGGTTCGCACAGACGGGCTGTTTGCCTTGATGTCTTGGCGGGAGCTGGCCTACCTGATTGCCCCCCGGCTGTTGCTGATCGGTGGTCTTCTGCTGCTGCCCCTGGTGGTTCCCGGCATGTATTGGCTGCGGGTGCTTTCCATCGTCTGTATTTACGCCCTGCTGGCCCTGAGCTTTGATTTTTTGGCCCACTATGTGGGGCTGGTCTCCCTTGGGGGGGCGTTTTTCGTGGGTGTCGGCGGCTACCTCACCGCGCTGTTGAACACCGAATTTGGGATCAGCCCCCTGATCACCATCCCGGCCGCCGGGATTCTCGGCGGCGTGATATGCACCATCCTGCTGTTGCCCTGCCTGCCCTTGAGGGGCGTCTACTTCGCCATCATCACCCTCATGTATCCCCTTTTCCTCGCCCGGGTGATCGAAGCGTTGAACATCCTGGGCGGCACCGACGGCATCATGGGCATCGACGGCCTTCCCTATGTGTGGCTGGAGCAATACGGGATCATCGTGATCCTGCTGTTGATTCTCTTCGGGTTGCGCCGGCTGGTCAACACCGATCTGGGATTGGTCATGCGGGCGGTCAAGGACAACGACCAGGCGGTCAGGGCATCGGGGATGAACATCACCCACTACAAGGCACTGGCCGTTTTTATCGCATCCTCGGTGGGTTGTCTGGCCGGGGCCTGCCTGGTGCATACCTACATGTGGGCAGGGATCTCCACCTTTGCCTTGGATTTCTCGATCCTGCCCATCGCCGCCACCGTCATCGGCGGGGGCGGAACACTGGTCGGGCCGGTGCTGGGATGCCTGATCCTGGTGCCCATATCCGAACTGCTGCGGGACTTCGGCACCCTTCGAATCGTGTTTTATTCGCTGATCCTGCTGGGCTTCATCGTATTTCGCAGCGACGGATTGATGATTTACGGCCAACGCAAATATCACCAATTTGAAAGATGGACGGACATATGACGGACACCCCCCTTCTGCAGGTCGACAACATCACCAAGACCTTCGGCGGCATCATCGCCCTGAACAATGTCAGCTTTGATGTAAAGAAAGGAGAAATTCTCGGAATCATCGGCCCCAATGGCTCCGGCAAGACAACCGTGGTCAACTGCATCACCGGATTTGTTAAGGCCTCCTCCGGCCGCGTGTTATTTCGCGGCAAAACCATCACCGGCAAACCACCCCACAAAATCGCCGACATGGGCGTCCTGCGAACCTTTCAGATTATGCGTCCCTACTTCAGCCTGCCCGCCTATAAGAACCTGGTGATTCCGCTCTGCTCACCCCGGGCGCGGCGCACCGGCGGCTGGCGCGGCGGCGGCAAGCTGGGTGACCGCAACACGGTGAGCATCGACATCCTGGAGGAGATCGGTTTTGAGCGAGACTCCTACGTCCCCTACAAGACCACGAACACCCTGCCCACCGGTTACCTGAAACGCCTGGAACTGGCCCGGTGCCTGGCCCTCAAACCGGAGTTGATCATCTGCGACGAAGTGTTTTCGGGGCTCAGCATGAGCGAAATCGCCAGTATGGTGCCGCTGATCGAACGGCTGCAGATGGACGGAATCACCCTGATCATGATCGAACACCGGCTGCGCGAGTTGTTTCAGGTGGCCAACCGGGTCATGGTGCTCAACTTCGGCGAGAAGTTGGTGGAAGGCAGCGCCCAAGAGGTCATGGCCGATCCACGGGTTCGGGAAGCCTACTTCGGATCCGAAGTGGTCGAGGAGGTGATGAACCATGCTTGAGGCAAGCGATCTGATGGTCTTTTATGAGAACAATCTGGCCTTGAACAATGTCCACATTCGTTGTGATCACAATCAGATCGTCGGGGTATTCGGTGCCAACAGCGCCGGCAAGTCAACGCTGATGCACGCCCTGTCCGGCATCGTATTGGATATGCAGAAGAAAGAAGCCATGGCCGGCGGCGAGCGCATCACCGTGGCCGGAAGTGTGAGGTACCAGGAAAAGGAAGTGATAACCGTTTCACCCAGCCGGCGGGCAAAGATGGGCATCGTGCTGTGCCCGGAACGCCGACGCATATTCAAGGAAAGCACGGTGCTGGAGAACCTGAAAATCGGCGGTTATCTGGCCACGCCATCCCAAGCCAAGGAGACCCTGGCGTATGTGTTCGACGTATTCCCGGCCCTTTACCGGCTGAAGAATCGTATCGGCGGGTTCTTGAGCGGTGGCGAACAGCAGATGCTGGCCATCGGTCGCGCGCTGATGGCCCAACCGAAGATCCTGCTCCTGGACGAGCCCCTGCTGGGTCTCAGTCCGTTGATGCAGGCCATGCTCATGCGCACCACCCGGGAGATCCGGGACAAAAGAAAGATCTCCATTATCGTTACCGAACAATACGCCCGCCCGGTTTTTCCCATCGTTGACTACGCCTTTATTCTGGAAAACGGTTCCGCCGTACTGGAAGGCACGCGTGAGGAGTTGATGGACAACCCGGACGTGCGCTCGGCCTATTTCGGTGTTTAACCGTTGAGATCGTTGGTTGGTTTCATTGGTTCGATTAGTTTCATTAGTTTCATTAGTTTCATTGGTTTCATTGGTTTCATTGGTTTCATTGGTTGGGTTGGTTGGGTTGGTTGGGTTGGTTGGGTTGGTTGGGGGCAATGAAAGGAAATTCGCTGTCATTCCCTATCTGACCTGCATCGGCAATACCGCAGGTCAGGTTGCGCAGCAGGCGTTACCTGACGATCTGGATTTTACGAAGAGAGAGCGCATGTACACCGACACCGATACGTTGGAACAGGAACTGACCTTCAGCCGATTCGACCGGATGAGTGAAAAATACCCAAACCGGTCCGCACTGGTTTATCTGGGCGAGCACGTCTCCTACCGCAGGCTGAGGGATCTGAGTGAACGCTTCGCCGGCGCCCTGTCGTCCCTGGGTGTGGCCAAGGGCCACCGGGTGATGCTGTATATCCCCAATTGCGTCCAATGGGTCATCGCCTTTCTGGGCATTCAAAAGCTCGGCGCGGTGGTCGTTCCGGTAGCCCCCATCTATACGTCCCACGAAATCATTTATATGATCAAGGATGCGGGCGCAGAAACCGTGGTCTGCATGGACACCAATTTCTGCTATGTCAAGGAGGCCTTGGCGGGAACCAACCTCAAACGGGTCGTCGTCACCAACCTGACGGATTTGCTTCCGACCTGGAAACGCGTTCTGGGCCACCTCTTCGACAAGATCCCCACGGGAAAAGTGGATAACGACCCGCAGGTGCATCGTTTTACCCGGCTGCTCAAACACGCCCCCAGAACAGAAGTCGCAACGATAGATCCGGCGGAAGATCTCGCCTACATTCTCTATACGGGGGGAACCACCGGATTTCCCAAAGGTGTGCCCGGCAACCATATGGGTATGACCTCTTACGTCAATGACGTCACCGAGGATGTCGCCGGCAAGTACCTCAAGGAGGGGGAAGATGCTTACATCGCCATCAACCCGCTCTTTCATATCATGGCCCTGGGCCTGTTCATGGCCGTCGGGCTCAACCGGGGCAATACGACCCTGCTCATGCCCTTTCCCCAGGTGGATGCCATAATGGAATCCATTCAACGGTTCAAGGTCCGGTGGCTGCTGGGGGTGCCGGCCTTATATCGCATGATTCTGGAAAACGATCGCCAGGACCGCTATGACCTCAGTTCGCTGACCTATTGCTATTGCGGCGGCGACGTCCTCCCTGAAGAGGTCAAAGAGCGCTGGCAGAAGCGCTGCAATACGCCCATCTACCAAGTCTACGGTTCCACCGAAGTCGGCCATGTGGCTTACAGCCGGATCGGTGTGGAACCCAGTCCACGGGCCATCGGATTTCCTTTGAAAAGCCGGAATTGTCTGATCGTCGATCCCGTCACACTGGAACCGGTGGAAGCCGGCAAAAGTGGTGAACTGCTGGTCACCTCACCCTATACGCTCAAGTCCTATTACAACAAACCCGAGGAAACCCAAAAAACCTATGTTGAAATCGATGGAAAGCGCTGGTGCCGCATGGGCGATTTCGTCAGCGCCCTGCCCACCGGTGAGCTGATCTACATGGAGCGGTCGGCCGATATCATCAAACACAAGGCCTTTCGCGTGTCGGCCTCCGAGGTGGAGGCGGCCCTCCAGGACCATCCCACGGTGATCGGTGCCTGCGTGGTGGGGGTTCCGGACCCCAAGGTGGGAGAACGGATCAAGGCGATCGTGGTGCTCAAGGAAGATGCCCGCGGTGTGGGCGGCACCGAATTGATCCGCTGGTGCCGGGACCGGCTGGCCCCTTACAAGGTGCCCTCCTATATCGAGTTTCGGGATATGCTGCCCAAATCCAAAGTCGGCAAGCTGCTTCGCCGCGAAGTGCGCGATGACGAGATTCGACGGATAACCAAAAGTAAACCCGCAACAGTTGCGAAAGGAGCGTAGAATGAATCTTTTTTCCGCCATCGAGACGCGCACCAGCTGCCGCAATTTTTTGCCCGATGCCATAGATAGACCAACCATTGAAAAAATCCTGGCTGCCGGGGTGCGCGCGCCGTCGCCGCTGAACGCCCAGCCGTGGCAATTCATCGTGATCACCGCCCAGGCGAAAAAGCAGGAAATTTTTGCGGAAGCGGAACGCTGCCGGGCGTGGGCCATTGAACAAAGTGGCTGGGCATGGCTGGGCAAATATAAAACAGATTTTCTCCTGCAGGCCCCCGTACTGGTGGCCGTGGTCGGCGACCCCAAAAAAAGCGGCATGGACATGTTCCAGAAAGACGGTCCTGTCGGTTATCAGTTGGCCTGCGCCGCCGCCATTCAGAATATGATGTTGGCTGCCCACGCCCTGGATCTGGGCAGCCTGTTCTTTACCCTGTTCGAAAAAAGCCACATGCGACGCATCCTCGACATCTCAGATGAAAAAACGCCGGTGGCGCTAGTGTGTATCGGCAAACCCGTCGCTCCCCAGGGGCCGGTGCCTCGAAAAGCGATCCAGGAGAAAACCGTATACCTGAACTGATGGGATACTGTCGCAGCGGCAGCCCCCGCCGCGACAACCACTGGAGGATTACCATGTCGGAAAGCATCCTTAACGGTAAGCGCATACTGGCCGTAGATGATGAGGCCGATGTTCTGGAAACCCTGGAAGACCTGCTCGACGGTTATCCCGGACTGGTTCTTGACCAGGCATCGGACTATGAAAGCGGCTACCATCTGCTGCGCTCCTGGACCTATGATGCAGTCATTCTCGACATCATGGGGGTCAGGGGCTACGATCTGCTCAATGCGGCGGTGCACTTGGGATTTCCGACGGTGATGCTCACGGCGCATGCCTTGTCCGCCGACGATTTGAAGCGCTCCATCACCCTGGGTGCGAGGGCCTACATTCCCAAGGAGCGAATGACCGACATTCCCGCATTCCTGGAAGATGTGATTACCCTCGGTCACCGTTCAAATCTACAAAAAATGTTTCAGCGGCTGGGCGGCCTGTTCAACAAGCGATTCGGTTCCCAGTGGATGGAGGAGGAGCAGACCTTCTGGGATCAGGTGAGATCAGGAGATTACCAGCCGAAACCAATCATTTTAAAGAAGTAACCGTCCGTTTTTGACCCTGACTTCAACACGGGTCTTGACATCCGCCATGGATGCACGGCCGGCATCATTCCCGCCGGACAAAACGCCGTGGTGAGAAAAATCCCATGTCGATGGCTGGGACGAGGCCTTCGAGCAGGTCAGCCAGGGTTTCACCCAACACCGGTGCGAACTTGAAGCCGTGGCCGGCCAGCGCCACGGCGAACACATTCTCGTTGCCGGGCAGTGGCCCCAACACAAAGTGGTCATCCGGCGTCAGGGTATACATGCAGGTG
>NZ_JBFELV010000072.1:0-16333 GCF_041551955.1 Desulfosarcina sp. | reverse complement strand
TCGCCGGCATCAGAGGTCGGTCCGGTAATGGCCAGGGAGAGGCCCAGTTTGTATGTCTCGGCTTGAACCTGAACGGTAAACGCAAAGAGAACGATAAGTGTAAGCGATAAAACAATGGTCATCCTTTTCCTGTTTTTCATGACTCCCCCTCTTTAGTTGGTTGGGTGTTATTTGTGGGCCGAACAAAATGGCCAATCCCGGCGGCTCAGTACCGGAATGGCCACAGTTTGGTATAAGAGCGTGCGATGCGCCACCAGTTTGCGATCCCCCTCGGTTCAAACATCAAGAACAGGACGATTACCAGGCCAAAAGAAAAAGGTTTTAAAGCGGTGGCGAGATTCCAGTCTGACGGCAATATCTGGCCGGCGTGCTCGGCAAGGGTTTCCACCTGGAGTTCGAGGGCGATGATCGCGGTCGGGCCCCAGAAAGATCCGCTGAGTGTCCCCAGACCGCCCACGATGGCAATGGCCAGATAGGTGATCGAGTGATGCAGGGTAAAGGATTCAAAACCCACACCCCGGTAGACGTATGCGTGAAGGGCGCCGGCGACACCGGCAAAAAAACCGGCCAGACCGAAGGCATATACTTTGGTTAGACCGGGATGCATTCCCATGGCGTCGGCGGCCCGGTCATTGTCCCGGACCGCGCTCAAGCAGCGCCCGTAGCGTGTTCTCAGGAGATTTCGCACCATGAACCCCGAAAGCACCACCACCACAAGCAGCACATAATACCAGAAGAGGTAGTGCTCATCTCTGGCCAATTTCCCGGTAAACCAATACACCCGGCTGATGGGGATGGTTTGCCCCTGGTTAAAAAATTCCAGAAAATTGATCGTCCACGAAAAAATCATCTGGAAGCTCAGGGTGGCGATGGCCAGGTAGAGATGTTTCAGACGCATGGCCGGAAGCCCGACGATGGCCCCGAAGATCGCACCCATCAACCCGGAAAGAACAATCATCAGCGGCCAGGCATGCGTGATAATCACATGACTGTCACCCAGGGTCCTTGAAATAGAGGCTAGGGTATAGGCCCCGATGCCCATAAAGGCGGCATGCCCGATGGATATCAGGCCGGCGAAACCGGTGACGATGTTCAGGCCGATGATCGCCACCATGGCAATCAGGATGTTGTCCAAAACCAGCATGTATTTGTTGCTCAGGGAAAAAAGCAACGGCCAGGCAAAAAGCACAAAGAGGAACAGGATGAGGATGGTCCGGTCCAAGTGGGTAAAGAATATTCGCTGTTCGTCCTGGTAATCGGTAAAGTAGTTGCCGGTGGCTAACCAACGATTGGTTGACATGATTTATACCCGTTCAATTTCATGGATGCCGAAAAGTCCGTGGGGCTTGAAAAGCAGGATGATTAACAAAATGATATAGGGCAGCACTTCCGCGGTGCCGTTGAGCCCCCAGTTGCCGTCCAGGTATCCACTGGCGAACTGCTGGATGATGCCCATGATGACGCCGGCCACTACCGCGCCTAAAATGGAATCCAGTCCGCCCAGAATAACCACCGGAAAAACGGTTATGCCAAAGGCTTGCAGCGTCTCAAAATTGAGACCGGTTATATTTCCTATGATGACGCCTGCAGCGGCGGCGCTCAACCCGGCCGTGGCCCATGCGAGGCCGAACACCCGGGGCACGGAAATGCCCACGGACATGGAGGCGAACTGATCGTCCGATACCGCCCGCATGGAGATGCCCACCGTTGATTTCTTAAAAAACCATGAGAACCCCCCGATCATCACAGCGGTCACGATGACGCCCACCAGCTGGGTCCAGGAGATGGACACGCCGCCGAAGGATATCAGGGTACGGGGTAAAAATCTGGGAAAAGAGAAGTTTACCGATCCAAAGGGGGTCAGAAAAATCAACCCATCGAGGATGGACATCAGGCCGATCGTTACCATGATGACAGAGATGATCGGCTCTCCGATCAACCGGCGTAAAAATATCCGCTCCACGCTCATGGCCAGGAAGAAAGTAATCACCATGCTCAGGAAAAAGGAGATATAAATCGGAATCCCCGCCATACCGGTCAATGCATAGGCGATAAATGCACCGGCGGCAATAATTTGCCCGTGGGCGATATTGAGCACCTTGCTCGATTTATAGATCAGGACAAATCCGAGTGCCGCCAAGGCATAAATGGAGCCCACCACGATGCCGCTGACCACCAGTTGAAAAAAGTAACTCATCAGAACCCTTCCATGGTATAAAATGAAATCTTGGTTTTCACCGTGGTTGATTGTCCGTCCTGGTACTGGAAGAAGGCCTCGACCTCCTTTTCGCTGATGTTTTCATCGTACAGGGCATCGTAAAGGTTCTGGTATTTCTCCCGCACGAATTTCCTGCGAATTTTTCCCGTTTTGGTCAATTCACCGTCATCCATGTCCAGCAGTTTGTATAAAATGGCAAACCGTTTGATCTTGAAGTGCTCTTTTTCTGCCCGTGAATTGATGTCGGCCACCTGTTCCTTGATCAGCCCGGCCACTTCGGGTTTGGCCGACAGATCCATGAACGTGGTGTAGGAGATACCCCGGTCTTCGGCCCATTTGCCCACCACGATGGGGTCGATGTTGATCAGGGCGGCCACGTAGTCACGCTTGTCTCCGAAGATCACCGCCTCTTTGATATAGGGGCTGAACTTGAGCTTGTTCTCCAGGAACATGGGACTGAACATCTCACCATTGGCATTGTGCATCACGTCGGCCAGGCGGTCGATGACCACCAGGTGACCGTGTTCGTCGATGTAACCGGCATCGCCGGAGTGCAGCCAGCCGCCTTCCAGCAACTCTGCCGTCTTGTCAGGCAGTTTGTAGTAGCCGGGCGTCACCGAGGGTGACCGGGAAAGGATTTCGCCTTCCTCTGAAATCTTGCATTCGGTGTTGGGAAGCGGTTTGCCGACCGTATCGGGCCGCACGTCGCCGTCCCTGTGCATGTAGGCGATGCCCACGATTTCGGTCTGGCCGTAGATCTGCTTCAGGTTGACCCCGATGGCCTGGTAAAAGGTAAACAGTTCGGGCCCCAGGGCGGCGCCGCCGGTGTAGGCCCGGCGCAGGCGCAGCAGGCCAATTTGGTTGATTAGGGGCCGGAACATGATCTGGTAACCCAGCCAGGCCTTGAATCTCAGGCCGGGCGGCATGGATTTGCCCGACATGCGGTAGCCGGCCGCCTTTTCACCGATTTTGATGAAATAATTGTAGAGTTTTCGGTTGAGCCAATAGGATTCATCGATTTTAAGCCAGATCTGGGAGCGGATGGTCTCATATATCCGGGGTGCCCCGAACATGAAATGGGGGCCGATCTCCTTGAGGTCGTCCATGGCCGTTTCCACCGATTCGGGAAAATTGATGGTGATCCCGGTGGCCATGGCCACACCAAACGAGTTCATCTGCTCGCCGATCCAGGCAAAGGGCAGGAAGGAGAGATATTCGTCGGTATCCGCCAGAGGGTCGGCTTCGGTGAGCTGCAATCCCATGCTGATAAAGTTCTTGTGAGTCAGCATGGTCCCCTTGGACAGACCGGTGGTGCCGGAGGTCAGGCAGAGGTGGCAGACCTGGTCGGCGGTGCCTTGGTCTAACAGGGATTCATAAAGTTCCGGATTTTCGGCGTGGACCTCATCGCCGAGCCGGTAGAGATCTTCGATGAAGACGAACCAGTCATCGGACCGGTAGCCGCGCATGCCGCGGGGGTCCTCGTAGATGACATGCCTGACGCCCGGGACCCGCTTGCGGATCTCTACAATTTTGTCAACCTGCTCCTGGTTATCGCAAAAGACCATGGTGACATTCATGTATACCAGCAGTTGAGCGATCTCTTCAGGCATGGTGGTCTGGTAGATGGCTGCGGAGATGCCGCCTACTGCTTGTGCGCCAATGGCGGTGAAGAGCATTTCCGGAATGTTGTCGCCGATCAAGGCGATGGTGTCGCCTTTTTCCAAGCCGAGTTTTTGTAGGCCCAATCCTGTCTTGCGAACCAAATGGTAATATTCATTCCAGGTGTAGGAGTTCCAGCGGCCAAATTCTTTTTCCCGCAAGGCGACTTTATCCCCGGTGCTTTCAACGCGCCAGCGCAGCAATTGTGGAATGGTCAGTGACTGAAGGTGTTGCGTATCTGTCGTGTCCAATTAATCTTCTCCGATGTAAGCCTCGATAACCTTTTCGTTAGCAGCCACTTCCTCAGGTGTCCCCGATCCGATGACTTCCCCGAAGTCAAGCACATGGATGCGATCGGAAATATCCATGACCACACCCAGATCATGTTCAACCAGAATGATTGTTTTCTTTTGCTCCTTTTTTATGTCCATGACGAATCTTACGATATCTTCTTTTTCTTCGATATTCATGCCCGCCATGGGCTCGTCAAGCAGCAGCAGTTGGGGATTCAGCGTGAGCGCCCTGGCGACCTCGACGCGTTTCTGGATGCCGTAGGCCAGATTGCCCACCGTGCTTTTGCGGTAGGGCTCGAGCTCCATGAAGTCGATGATATCTTCCACGTAGGCGCGGTTTTCGGCCTCCTGCCGCGATGTTTTGCCGACGTAGATCATGGCCTGGAGAAAATTGTATTTCAGGTTGGTATGGCGGGCCAGCATCAGGTTGTCGAGGACCGACAAGCCTCTAAACAGCTCTAAATTCTGAAACGCCCGGGCGATGCCCAGTTTGGTCACCTGGTGGGGAAGCGCACGGGTCAGGCGTTTGTCCCCGTATTTGATCTCTCCTGTGGTCGGGTGATAAAATCCGGAGATGCAGTTCAGAATACTGGTTTTTCCGGCACCGTTGGGACCGATGATGGAGGTGATCAATCCCGGTTCGATGGTCATGGTTACATCGGAAAGCGCGTTCAGTCCGCCGAAAGTAAGCGTAACGTTCTCAATGGATAAGGTGGTCATATAAGCTCAACCTGATGTGGGTGACAGCTCAACATGTTGCCGGGTTCAGGGTCTACCATAATAGCGCGACAGATAAAAATAGCGTCCTTAATATTTCACTCGATAATTAAAAAAATAAATTACATTCATATTATTTTAAAAAACTATCTTATCTTCAATTATTATATTAAAATCAATCTATTGGGTTTAAAGCGGCACAGATTTAAGGTGGTGTACGGGTCATTCAAGGGCCATTATCGTTTTAACATGCAAGAATGTCAAGTTGATAAAATAGCAGGTAAATAGCGGGCAATAACCGCTAATCATCATAGGAGAGCAGATGGGTTCTGAGGTTTATTTTTTTATTTCGCAGGCCCAGTTTGGTGCGGATGTTGTGGCGATGGAATAAAACCGTATTTTTTGAAATCAGCAGCAATTCGGCGATCTCCTTGTTGGTTTTGCCCTCCTTGATCAGGTTGGCCACCCGGATTTCGGTGGGTGTGAAGTTGAAATATCGAGAAGATAGCTTGCTGATAAAAGGGGAGATGATATTGTCCAGGTTGGACTGCAGGATTTCAAGCATGGTCGCCTGGTGAGGCTCCAGGTGTCCTCTTTTCAGACGGAGCAGATAGGGAGATACCAGTTCCTTGACATTGGAAAGAACGTTTTCCTGCACTTCACGTTTGTCCTCCTCCCGCTTTTTGAGCAGCACCTGCAGCGCGGTGTTGACCTCTTCCAAATAACTGGATTGGGCCCTCAATGCCGATTCCGCCCGCTTGCGCTCTTCGATCTGCTGCTTCAGCCGGCGGTTGGTGTCGGCCAGCTCCGCGGTTCGCTCCTGGACCAGCTCTTCCAACTGGTCGTGGTATTGCTGAAGGGCTTCTTCCGCCTTTTTGCGGGCGCTGATATCCCGCAGGGTAACGATATTGCCCACCGGCCGTCCGTTTTGATTTTGAAACAGGGTCGAGCTGATTTGAACGTCCAGCACCCGACCATCCTTGGCTAGCCGCTTGGTTTCGAACATGGTGATTTTGCGACCGCTCAGCATTTCGTCGATGGCGGCTTTGGTCTCCGGCCAGCACTCTTCAGGGACGAAATCAATCTGTTTGCCCAGCAGTTCGTGGCGGGATAGACCGAAGGTCTGTTCGAAAGCCGGGTTGACGTAGGTGGCAACCCCTTTCATGTTGTAGGCGACAATGGGATCCGGGGAAGACTCCAGGAAAGAACGATAGCGCTGTTCGCTCTCACGAATCCGGGCCTCGGCTTTTTTTCGTTCGGCCAGTTCGCGGGTGACCTTGCTGTACAGGGTGGCCTTTTCCAGTGCCAGCAGCGCCAAGGCGGCAAAGCGTTCAAGGAGAATGACATCTTCTTGGTCGAAGCGCTTTTCCGGATCCACATGGGCCAGACCGATGACGCCCTGAACCTGACTGTCGGATTTCAGCGGAATCCCCACGATGCAGTGCAGGCCGTCAAGGGCCGGATCCTCCAGCCGCCCTGACCAGTTGCTGTAGTCCGCGACGAGCACGGGTTCCTCCGTCTGCCAGACGCACCCGCCCATGCCTTCGCCCTTGCGGACCGACCGGCCCAACTGCTCGGCAAAAAAACCCTTGCCCACGCGCATCTGCATGGTCTGTGCGTCCGGTTCCAACAGATAGATGTAGCAATGCTGGGTGCCGGTCAAGGCGGCTGCGCGCTCGATAATGGTCTCGAGCAATTCTTCCTTGTCGATTTTATCCAGAAGGCCCAAGGCGGTTTCGTGAAGGGCCCGCAGAGATGCATTTTGGCGCTGGACAGTCGGATCTGAAGGATTCGTGGACATGGCGTTTGCCGATGCTGAACCCTGCTGTGCTGACTTAGACATAGTCACACTTGCTGATCAAGAGAGGCGGTCGTCAGACGACGAGGATTTTGCGGACTGTGCCAACGATCGCTTCAGGGTCATCCAATACTTGAATGATATCCATGTCCTTGGGAGAAATGAACGATTGGGCCAGCAGCTGGCTGCGGATCCACTCCAGCAATCCGCCCCAATAGTCGGTTCCCACCATGATGATGGGAAAGGGTCGGATTCGACGGGTCTGCACCAGGGTCATCACTTCGAATAATTCATCCATGGTGCCGAATCCGCCGGGCATGATCACGTAGGCAGCGGCATATTTGATGAACATGACCTTGCGGATGAAAAAATACTTGAATTCCATTTGGATCGTTGCATACGGGTTGGGCTTCTGTTCAAAGGGAAGCCGGATGTTCAGGCCCACCGACGTGCCGCCGGCTTCGGCGGCGCCTTTGTTGGCCGCCTCCATGATCCCTCCGCCCCCGCCGGTGATTATCCCGAAACCGTTTTTAACGAAAAGGGCGGCGATGGCCTCCGCTTTTTTATATTGCGGATCGTCAGGTTTGGTTCTTGCGGATCCGAAAATGCTGACTGCGGGACCCAGGTCGTGAAGGCCCTCTACGCCTTCCACAAATTCACCCATGATCTTAAAAAGCCGCCAGGATTCTCCCAGCTTCAGATCGTCGATTAAAAACTGCTTCTCCATTCAGGGCCTCTTTTCCCAGCCAACATTCGATGGTGCACATTCATTGGTCCATCCATCGATGAAACGACCTGATACAAACAAATCAAAAATAACAAATTACAATCACCAAATATCCAATACATCCCAAAAAGTTAAATCACAAATAGGGCCAACTAAAATAGTGGTTTGGAATTTCGAATTTGAGTGATTGTTATTTATCTGTGATTTGGTTTTTGGCTATTGTTGTTTTGCTTTTTGTCTTTACCAAATTTAAAATTAGAGACAGGAATTTAATGATTTACATACTGAACCACAAGCATATCGAGGGACGGCCTCCAGCCGCCAGGTTCACACCGCTCACCCTTTTCCCTGGAAACCCACGGTTACCCGTTCGCCTTCGACAATGACGGGGACTTTTCGCTGGCCATTGGAGAGCGCCAGCATTTTTTCCATTGCGAGGGGATCATCGATTACACTGACGTATTCAACCGATCTGTTTTCGCTTGCGTAGGCCTCACGGGCCGCCGATGTATGGGGTCACGAGTTTTTGCCGAAGATCGTCACCTTTGCAGTCATGGCTATCTCCCATGGTTTCACTTTGGTATGGCTGTCGGTGATAGGTGCGAATTTTACCCGGATCGAATGGAAATCAACATATCCTCAAGGGCTGGTATTGTCAATGTTTACACATTGACATCGGTTTCGGTGGTTGATAGATAATTTAGGTTTGAATAAAGGGATGATTCCCTTTTTTTGTTGGTGGGAGATCTGACTGGCCGGTTAAACAGAAACGGCCCAGGTTGCCTTAACAGCCTGTTAATTGAGATCTAGTCGGCGCAGCCGCCACCAGAATACCGGCAGAATTCAGGGACGACATGAAAACGGCCCAATCCCGAACCCTTCGGATCGTCAATGATCTCGGATTGCATGCGAGATCCGCCGCCAAGCTGGCCAAACTGGCTGGAGAAGCCAAAGGGGGGGTATGGATCATGAAAAACGGCAACACGGCAGACGCCACATCCATACTGGACATCCTGACACTTGCCTGCCCCGCGGGCACGGAGATCACCGTCAGCATCGACGATGACGCCGATCTGAATACCCTGGAACGCATCGCGACACTGGTTCGATCCGGGTTTGGAGAATAACGGTTCATGGAAAATCAGGAACACCAGGAAATCATTCTCAAGGGCATCGGCGGATCCCCTGGCATATGCATCGGTAAAGCCTACCTGGTGGACAAAGAGGGTGTGGATGTCATCAAAAAGTATGTGATCCCTGAGGAATCGCGATCTGCAGAAGTGGGCCGCTTCAAGACGGCGGTAAAAAAAGCGCGGACTGCGCTGCGTCGCATCATCGACACCGTTCCCGAGGAGCTTCGTCAGCATACCCAGATTTTAGAGACCCACATGCTGCTGCTGGAAGACAAGATGCTCTATGATCGGACGATCGACGTCATCGAGAAGGAGCGGGTCAACGCAGAATGGGCCCTTAAAAAGGTAGTTTCCCTGGTCAAACCGATCTTCGAGAACATGTCCGATGACTATCTCAAACAGCGGGCGGAGGATATCACTCATGTGTCGGACCGCATCATGGAAAACCTGGTCGGTGCAGATCAGGTGGATATTGGGCGAATCGACAAGCGGGTGATTTTAGTGGCCCGGGACCTTTCTCCGGCGGAGACCAGCCAGATTCAGCTGGAGCGGATCAAGGGATTTGTCACCAACCGCGGCGGTCGGGCTTCCCACACCAGCATCATCGCCCGGACGCTTGAAATTCCCGCCGTATTAGGGGTGGGCAACGCCACGCTGAAAATTAAAAATGACGATATTATCATCGTGGACGGCGAGACCGGCATCGTCGTGGTCAACCCCACCGAGCAGACGCTGCTGGAAACCGAGGAGCGCAGAGAGCAGTACGAAATTCAAAAAGCGCTGATGGCCAGAAAAAGCCATCTGCCCGCCCAGACCAGGGACGGCGTCCGCATCTCGGTCATGGGCAACATCGAACTTCCCGAAGAGGTGGTTTCCGTGCTGGATCACGGCGGCGACGGCATCGGTTTGTACCGGACCGAATTTCAATATCTCAGCCGTCCGGATTTTCCCACCGAAGAGATGCTGTTCGACAACTACAAAGGCGTGGTCGACGTGATGGGCGCTCGGCCGGTGACCATCCGGACCCTTGACATCAACGGCGACAAAGCGGTGAATTATGTCCGGGACAGCCACGAACTCAACCCGGCGCTGGGTCTCCGGGCCATCCGCTACTGCCTTCAAAAGCCAGAAATATTCAAAACCCAGCTTCGGGCTATCCTGCGGGCTGCGGCCTTCGGGGAGGTTCGCATTCTCGTTCCCATGATTTCAGGGATTGAAGAGGTCGAACAAACCATCGATCTGCTGGACGAGGCCGCCCAATGCCTGGAGCAGCAGGGGGTTGCTCACAAACGGGATATTCCCTTGGGAATTATGATCGAAGTCCCATCGGCAGTGGTTACCGCCGACATTCTGGCTGAAAAGGTTGATTTTTTCAGCATCGGTACCAACGACCTGATCCAATACACCCTGGCCATCGACCGGGGCAACCGGCATGTGGCCCACCTTCATCAGCCGCTGCATCCGGCCATACTCCGTATGATCAAGCGAACCTGCGATGTGGGCCGGGAAAAAGGCATCAAGACCTACATGTGTGGTGAGATGGCCGGAGATCCGCTTTTTGCCCCCATTTTACTGGGGCTGGGGGTGCACGAACTGAGCATGAACCCCCAGGCTATCCCCCTGGTGAAGAACGCCATCCGCTCAATCAATACTGCCGATCTGCGTGATTTTATGGATGCGCTGATGCGCAAGACGACCGCTGACGAGGTTCGGGTGCTGGTGGAGCGACACTTCGGTAGCGTCGTTTCACCAATCGAGCCCGAACAACAGGAGCAGTAATTCCGTGGAAAAGCAACCGATCAAAATCGTGGCGGAGAACCGCAAGGCCCGACACGATTACCTCATCGAGGACAAATATGAAGCCGGGATCGTGCTGGCCGGCACCGAGGTTAAATCCCTGCGGATGGGCAAGGCCAATCTCAAGGATTCCTACGCTCGCATCAAGAACGGCGAGGTTTTCGTCTACCAGATGCATATCGGCGCCTACCCCTTCGCCTACTTCGACAACCACGATCCCCTGCGCCCCAGAAAACTTTTGCTGCACCACTACGAAATAAAAAAGCTTTATGGCAAGGTCAACGAAAAGGGGTACTCGCTCATCCCGTTGAGGCTGTATTTTAAAGAAGGCAAGGCCAAACTCAGCCTTGCCTTGGCCAGGGGCAAGCAGAGTCACGACAAACGTGAAACCATCCGGCGCCGCGACCAGAAACGAGAGCTGGATCGGGAACGAAAAAATAACCGATGATTCTTGAAGCAGGCACATACCCCGCCCCGCTGTTCGGGGTGATCCGGGCCTTAGATCCTGAGACGGTTGCCAGTACCATGAATTCAACGCACCACCGATACAAGAGAAAACCGCCTGTGTTCACGGGCCCCCGGGAACGCTTCAGCCAGATGCTGGTCCGCATGCGTCAACTGGAGGGCAACCCCCACTTTATCGCCTTGGGCATGGCGGTGGGTATTTTCGTGTCCATCACGCCGATCATTCCTATGCAGACCATCGTTGCCATTGCCCTGGCCTTTCTGGTTCGGGGAAGCAAATCAGCGGCAGTGCTGGGCACATGGCTGAGCAACCCGCTTACCATCCCCGTGGTGTATTATGCCAACTACAAGCTGGGGTGTATGCTCTTGGGATACCAGAAAACGCTGGACAGCATCGCCTTTGACTCATTCTCCCAGCTGATGGACCTGGGGCTGGAGGTCACCTGGGCCATGATCGTCGGCGGGGTGGTCATCGGGGCAGTTTTTGGTGCAGCGGCTTATTTCATCACCTTTCGCGTATTCATCATCATCCGACGACGGGCCCGGCAGATCGATACCGATTCAAGGCCGCGGCCATGACATCGCCGCGGGCGCTGCTGACCGCCTGGAACATCCAGGCCAGGAAGCAGCTGGGTCAGAATTTTCTCAACGACCCCAACGTGGCCCGGGCCATCGTGAACAAAGCCGGTATCGCCGGCAACGATGTCGTGCTGGAGGTCGGTCCCGGCCTGGGGGCCATGACCATTCCCGCGGCGGCGGCCGCCAGCCGGGTGATTGCCGTGGACAAGGACGGCCGGATCATCGATCTGCTCCGGACGGAACTGCTGGCTGCCGGCATCGAAAACGTCGAGATTCGGGAGGCTGACATTCTGCGGGTGGACCTGGAAGCGATCGCCCGCGAAGCCGGCCGGTCATTGGTGGTATTGGGCAACCTTCCTTACAATATTTCATCCCAGGTGGTCGTCCAATTGATCCAGGCCAGAAGACGAGTCGACCGGGCGGTGCTCATGCTGCAGAAAGAGATGGCCCTTCGAATCTGCGCAGGTCCCGGATCCAAGGACTACGGCCGGCTGTCCGTCATGCTGGGGTATTGTGCGTATACGCAGGTGCTGATGCAGGTGCGCGCACCTTTGTTTTTCCCCGCACCCAAGGTGGATTCGACCGTGATCGGCATCCGGTTCACCTCTCCACCACCCTTTCCGGCCGATGACGAAGCCCTTCTTTTTCGCGTGGTCAAGGCAGCCTTCGGCAAGCGGCGCAAAACCCTGAGAAACGCGCTGTCCCAAAGTGACCTGAATCTTGCACCCTCCGCCTGCGAGCAAGTTCTTGAGAAGGCGCGGATCGATCCCATGCGGCGGGCGGAGAGTCTTTCCGTGGCGGAATTTGTCCGCTTGAGCAACGAGATCGGTACCTATCGGAAAATTATCGATGGCTGTGCCGATGCATGAAGTGATTTTGCAGCATCGGAATTGGGCTATCTGCTGTGGGGGCTGCTCGGCACTAAGTTTATACCTTCAGTCACGCCGAACACACAGGTCCTTGTCGTTCAGCGTCCGGTGGGGCGCAACCTTGGGCCAAGACCAAATAATAGCCGCTAATGCAGCTAAATATCCGAAGACATGTACCGAAGGCAGCACGCGAAATGGCACTTTACCCGTCTGCACGAAAATAGGGGTGCCAATGGTAGCCTCTACAATAATCTTCGTACCCATGCTTAACAAGATGAGCAGCCATAGCATCCGGTTTTTTCTGGCTTTGACCGCACTACAAAGACATAAATAAGCAACTGCCCCGGTAGCTAACCCCGAGAGTCCGCCATAACGTTCAAGCTCAGGCAGTGTCAGGAGGAATATGATGCTGGGAAGGACGCTGGCAAAACAGCATACCAGCCAGAAGCTGCGAAAGCCTGCCGCAGTGATAGTGAATCCGGCAACGCTGAAAACCGCAACGTTCCAAAAAATATGGCTGGCTGAAAAATGAACCAACGGTGCGGTCAGTAGTCGCCACAGTTCTCCACCTAATATGGCCTGCCTGTCATACACGAGCAAGTCTGAAAATTGTGGAAAGCGATAAGCGATCATTGTGAGGCTGACGATGAATAGTGTCAGAATTTGTCCCTGAACCCTTCTTTCCTTCTGCTTGACCATAGTGCAAAGCCTCCAATTACAAGCAGTGTCAAAGCATACCGAGCTTCCAGACTCCCACCACCTGTGTAACCCGGTTGATGCTCAATCGCATACGATTCCGGCATTGCTTTTACCTTTTTTCTAAAACGGTCCAGCTCGAGCTGAAGGTTGGTGACCAAATTGTCGGCTGCAAGATGAAAGCCATTCAGGGAGTCAGTGCGCAACTGCTCTGACAAATTGACCAGCGTTGAGGAGCCTTTGATGCGGCTGGTACCTGGGGCGCGGAAAAGCATTTTCCTGCTGGGAATATCGTACAGTACAGCATCTACCATCGTACCGGTATCGTTTTTTTCACCCCTCACCGTATATGCACCAACGATGGTCCAATAAGATAGTGATAACATTCCTTCGTCTGTGTGTTGAACCTGATCGTAGGAGACAAGCGTGATTACATCGATACCGTACATCGTTTTAATCTGATCAAAATACCAGGATCACGAAAATCGGTTTGGCATTGACGGCAGAAGGTCAATCTGATTTGATAAAAGGCCGCTATATCCTGCCGGTCGATGTGTTGGGCCGGGCAATCCGCCTCGATTCGTCTTAACTGACCCAAACGGAACTTCTGTCTTGGCCCAAATCGATGTCCATGGCCTCGTCAAACACTATCGGGTCCACCGCAAAGCCGCCGGATTCATGGGATCGCTGCGCAGTTTCTTCCGACGCCGCTACCAGAGCGTGAAGGCTGTTGACGACATTAACTTTCAGATAGAAGCAGGCGAGGTGGTCGGCTTTTTAGGGCCCAACGGGGCCGGCAAGACCACGACCCTGAAGGTGCTTTCCGGACTATTGCATCCGACCGCCGGCAGGGCGCGCATCCTCGGCTTCACCCCCCACGAGCGCAAATCACCGTTCCTCAAGCAGATCACCCTGGTCATGGGGCAGAAAAATCAGCTTAACTGGGACCTCCCTGCCATGGAAAGCTTTATCGTCAACCAGGCCATCTACGACATCCCCGCCGACGTCTTCCGCCAGACGCTGACCGAACTGACCGAACTGCTCGACCTCGAACCGCTGATCGACAAACAGGTGCGCAAGCTCTCGCTGGGCGAGCGCATGAAATGTGAACTGGCGGCGGCCCTGCTGCATCACCCCCGGGTCCTGTTTTTAGACGAGCCGACCATCGGGTTGGACGTCGTCATGCAGACGCGCATCCGCCAGTTCGTGGCTGAATACAACCGCCGCCACGGGGCCACGGTGATCCTGACCAGCCATTACATGGCGGACGTGACCGCCCTGTGCAAACGGGTGCTCGTCATCGACCATGGGAAATTGATCTATGACGGCGATCTGCGGGCCATGATCGCCCGGTTGGCCCCCTACAAAGTCCTCAAGCTGCTTCTGCGCCATCCGGTGTCCTGCGAGGCGCTGTCATCCTACGGACAGGTGGTCGACTGCAACGGCTTGCGAGCGGTGATTCGGGTACCTCGCGAGACGGCCACCCGCGCAGCTGCACAACTGCTCGGTACTATCGACGCCGAAGATGTCACCATCGAGGAGCCGCCCGTGGAAGCGATTGTTTCGGATCTGTTCGATCGTGGCCAGGTTGGCGACGCACCGCCGCGGGGGGAGGGACCGGGCGATGCTTCGTAAATATTGGGTGCTGCTGAAGGTCAACTGGAGCCTGGTTCTCGAGTACCGGGCCGGCATGGTGATCTGGGTGCTGGCCAACACCTTGCCGCTGGTAATGCTTGCCGTGTGGATCTCCATCGCAGATGCGGGACCCGTGGGCAATTATGGTGCCGCTGAGTTCACGGCCTATTATTTGGCGCTGCTTTTCGTGCGCCAGATGACCTCGGTGTGGGTGGCATGGGAACTCGACTACGATATCCGCATGGGCGAGCTCTCCCCGAAACTGCTGCGCCCCATCGATCCGATCCACAACCACATGGCGCTGCACCTGGCCGATAAGATTTTCCGTCTCTTCACGGTGGTGCCCCTGATCCTGCTGGCCGCGGTGGTCGTGCCCGGCGTCGCCTATCCCACCGATCCCGTCACCGTGGCACTTTTTCTTCTCTCCACGGCATGTGCCCTGGCCATTCGCTTCATGATCCAATACAGCGTGGGATTGCTCAGTTTCTGGATCACCCAGTCGCTGGCCATCAACGAGATGCTATACGCCGGCATGGTGATGTTCGGGGGCGTCATCGCGCCCTTGGAGCTCTTTCCTCCCGCAGCAGGCCGACTGGCGGCGATGCTACCGTTTCGCTACATGCTGTCCCTGCCCGTGGAATTGCTGCTCGGACGACTCACGGGATCGGAGCGCCTGGCCGCCTTGGGTATCCAGATCCTGTGGCTGGCGGTTTGTATCGGAATCTATCGCCTGCTCTGGCGAATCGGTCTCAAACATTACAGCGCCGTCGGCGCCTGACGGAAAGAGAGATGGAGGTCGATGCGCTACCTCAGGCTGCTGAGCATCTTCTACCGCAACTCCCTTTACACCGAAATGGAGTATCGGGCCAACTTCCTTGCCAACGTCTTCACCAGCGTCTTCTGGTTGGCCTTCGCCATACTGGGCCTGAATGTTTTCTTTTATCATCGCGATCAGATCGGCGCGTGGGGCTATTACGAGGCCATGCTCGTGGTGGGCTTTTTTTCTCTTTTCAACGGCCTCATCGAAGCATTGCTGCAACCGAACATGACCCGCATTATCGAGCAGATTCGCATGGGCACTTTCGACTTCGTCCTGATCAAGCCGGTGAACAGCCAATTCATAGCCTCGCTACGGCACCTGTCCATCTGGAAACTGGCCGATGTCGCCATGGGGATAGGCATCTGTTTTTATGCTATGGCCCACCTCGCATGGGCACCGTCGATCACCGATCTGGCCGCTGCCACCGGCTTCGTTTTGTGCGGCACCGTGATCCTTTACAGCATCTGGCTGATGATGGTGACCTCGGCGTTCTGGTTTGTGCGCATCGACAACATCAGCGAACTCTTCACGGCCATATACGAAACCGGACGGTTTCCGGTCTCCGTTTACCCATCCTGGATGCGGGGCGTGCTGACGTTTGTGGTGCCCATCGCCTTTATCACCACTTTCCCGGCGGCCGCCATCCTGGGGCGTGCGAAGCCGCTGTTGCTGCCGGTGGCTTTTCTGCTGGCTGCCGGACTCTTTTGCGGCTGCGTGTGCTTCTGGCGCTTTGCGGTCCGCCGCTACAGCAGTGCAAGCAGTTGAGCCGGCAATGATATAAGATAGCGTCTTCAGGTCCTATCCGATATTGCGGGAGGCCTTTTCGATGGAATCGACGCTGATGGTGCCCGGACGGACGGTCCACCGAATATTGCGGTCATACAACCGCAGGCCGAACTCAGTTTTACTGGAACGGTTTTCCATGTA
>NZ_JBFELV010000071.1:0-16341 GCF_041551955.1 Desulfosarcina sp. | reverse complement strand
TTTGGAAATTGTTTTTTGGAATTTGTTGGTTGAGGTTTATATAGCTGAGAAATTGAAAAAATTCGTCTTCCTAATATTGACAGTGGGACTGCTTATAGGAGGTACGACGGGTCATGCCACCGCTTCCCAGGTAGACCCATCCGTATTGGCCCATGCCCCCTATGGACGCATCATCTCCCTTTACGGCGCCCATACGGAGAATTTGCTGGCCATGGGTGCGGCCGGCCAGCTCATCGGCATCGACGGCCAGTCGACCCATCTGGTCGGAGCTGAAGGAAAGCCGATCTTTTCCTATCACGACGACCCGGAGCGGTTTCTGGCCTCCCGTCCGGACCTGGTGCTGATCCGGCCCATGATCGACCGAGGGTATCCACGGCTGGTACAGCGCCTGAAGCAAAGCGGCATCCAGGTGGTGTCGGTGCAACCCACCACCGTGGATCACCTGGCGGATTACTGGCGACTGCTGGGCCAGCTTACAGGAAGAGAGGCGCAAGCCGATGGCATGCATCGCGCCTTTCAGGTGGCGGTGGGTGACTTCAAGCGGCTGTCCGCCCAGGTGGGCGAGCGCCAGCGGGTCTACTTCGAGGCCATCCACCGCAAAATGAAAACCTTCACCCCGCAGGCCATGGCCATTTTTGCCCTGGAAACCGCGGGTGGCGTCAATGTGGCCAGCGATGCCCCGGTGCGCGAAAGCAACAATATCGCCGTATACGGAAAGGAGCGGCTGCTTTCCCATGCCGCCAAGATCGATGTGTTTCTCTCCCAACAGGGTGCCATGAACCAGACTTCCGTGGCGGCGATCATGGCTGAACCCGGATTCGGGGCCATCAAAGCCGTCAAGGCGGGGCAGGTGTTCCTGGTGGACGAGACCATCGTCTCGCGTCCGACCCTGGGGCTGCTCAACGGGATATACCGGATCGGCTGTCTGCTCTATCCGGATGTATACTGCGCGGCGGGCCGGGACATCCTGGCGGCCGCCGGTATGGATGGTTCACACCATTAAATCACAATAACCAAAAGACAAATGACAAACAAATCACAAGGACAAAAAATCAAAATCCCAAACCATCTGATTGGAAAGGCAGGACATTCCAATCATCAATATTGGAATTTATTTGAAATTTGGTGTTTGTCATTTGTTATTTGCGGCCACCGCCTTTTCAACAGCACCGGATTTCCGGTCTAGGAGGTTGTTATCAAAGGCATCGTCATCGCCGGCACCTATAGCGGGGCTGGTAAAACCACCGTCACATTGGGTCTGATGGCTGCGCTCACCGCACGGGGGTATTCCGTTGCGCCTTTCAAGGTGGGGCCGGATTTCATCGATCCCGGCCACCATAAGCAGGTCACCGGACGGGCCAGCCGCAACCTGGACGGCTGGATGCTTTCGCAGGCCTACAACCAAAAGGCTTTTGCCAGGCATGCCGCCGAGGCCGACTTTGCCGTGGTGGAGGGGGTCATGGGCCTGTATGACGGCTATGATGGACGCAGCGAGGCCGGCTCCACCGCCCAGATGGCCAAGTGGCTGGGCCTGCCGGTGATACTGGTGGTGGGGGCACGTGCCATGGCCCGCAGCGCCGCTGCTCTGGTCCAGGGTTTCGAAGGCTTTGATGATGAGCTCTCCTTTGCCGGTGTGTGTTTCAATCATCTGGGCAGCGACCGCCACCTGAGCTACCTGAAAGATGCCATGGACGGCCATGTGCACATGCCGGTGCTGGGCGGCCTGATGCGGGACGAGGCCATTGTCATTCCCGAGCGGCATCTGGGGCTGGTGACCCGGGAAGATCACGACCTGTCTGAAGAGAACCGCGGACGTCTGGCGGCCCTGGTTGAAAAACAGCTGGACCTCGAGGCATTGCTCCAGGGACTGCCGGACCTTGATCTTCAGGGTAATCTTTCAACTCCTCGAATCGCGAGGCGGAGAAATACCGTGCGCATCGGCGTGGCCCGGGATGCCGCTTTTTGCTTTTACTATGCGGACAATCTGGAGATGTTGGAGGCAGCCGGCGCCCAGTTGGTCTTTTTCTCACCTCTGACGGACAAGCGGCTGCCGGAAGGCGTGGATGGCCTCTATTTCGGCGGAGGTTATCCGGAGTTGCATGCGGGCGCGCTGGCCGGCAACCGCTCGCTGCGACAGGAGATTCGGCAATTGAGCAAAATGAACATGCCTATTTACGGCGAGTGCGGCGGATTCATGTACCTGTGCCGGGAGATGGGCGACACCGACGGTAACACCTTTTCCATGACCGGCTGCCTGCCCTTGGCCACGCGCATGCTGGGACGGCTCAAGGCATTGGGATATCGTGAGGTCACTCAGTCGATGGCAACGGTGCTGGGACCGGCCGGACAGGTCATGCGAGGGCATGAATTCCATTATTCCACCACCGTCGGAGAGGCTGTCGATCTGCCCGGCGTCTACCGTATGACCGATCGCGCCGGCATGGACAAGGCGGCCGACGGTTTTGTGGTCAACCAGACCCTGGGCAGTTACATCCACCTGCATTTCGGAAGCTGCCCGCAGGCGGCCATGCATTTCGTAAACGCCTGCGGGCGATGGGCTGCCGAAAAAAAGCAACCTTAGAGGAACCATTCATGAAACCCCATGAGATCGAGCAGTTGAGTTTCCAGATGATCGACAGCGAAGCCGGCGACCACGGCTTTTCGACGGATCAGTGGCCGGTGGTGCGCCGGGTGATTCATACCAGTGCCGATTTTGAGTGGCAGCAGATGATCCGTTTTCATCCGCAGGCCATTGCGGCTGGCGTGGCGGCCATCCGAAGCGGATGTGTCATTGTTACAGACACCAACATGGCGCGTGTGGGTATCCGCAAACGGGATCTGGCCCGGTTCAACGGTATGGTGAAATGTTACATGACCGATGAACGGGTGGCCGAGACCGCCGCGCGCGAGGGCATCACACGGGCCAAGGCGGCCGTGGATGTGGCCGCACCGACGCTGTCCGGGGGCATCTACGTGGTGGGCAATGCCCCCACTGCCCTGCTGCGGCTGATCGAACTCATGGACCAGGGCACCGTGTGCCCGGCCCTGGTGGTGGGTTTGCCGGTGGGGTTCGTCAACGCCGCCGAATCCAAGGCCCTTTTGCTGGAGCGCGATGTCCCCCATGTCTCCAACGTGGGCCGCAAAGGCGGCTCGAATGTGGCGGCGGCCGTGGTCAACGCATTGATCATCAAGGCTGGAGAAAAAAAATGAACACTTTGCATTACGGAACACTTTACGGCATCGGCGTGGGGCCTGGTGACCCGGATTTGATCCCCTTGAAATCGGTCAAGATCATCAAACGGGTCGACGTGGTCTTCGCCGCATCCTCCACCAAAAACAACCACAGCCAGGCGGTCAAGATAGCCGCTCCGCACATCCCCGAAAACAGCGACGTGCGTTTGCTGCCCTTTCCCATGACCAAGGACCAGGCCGAAAAAGAAGCCTGCTGGCAGGCTCACGCACGCACCATCATCACCGAGCTTGAAAAAGGCCATGATGTGGCTTTTCTCACCCTGGGGGACTCGTTGACCTACGCCACCTATGGATATGTGCTCAAGTACGTGCTGGCCCTGGCGCCCGGCGCGCCGGTGATCACCGTTCCCGGCATCACCGCCTATCAGGCCGCCGCCGCCCGGGTAAACCGCCCCCTTGTGGAGGGAGAGGAGTCGCTGCTGGTCTTGTCCGGTGTGGAGGGGGGGCACCGCCTGCGCCAGTTATCGGAAATTGTGGACAACGTGGTTTTCATGAAGGCCTATCGCAACGCCGGGGACATCACCGATGCCCTGGAAGAAAAGCACATGCTCGAAAACAGTGTGGCGGTGGCCAACTGCTGCCTGGCCAACGAAGAGGTGATTGAAGACATTCAAACATTAAAGCAGCGCAAACCGGGATACTGGACCCTAATCCTGGCCAAGAAGAACCACAACCATGAGGCACACTGAGTCCCGGTTGCCCTATAAAGCCCTGACGGTTTCGCTGGCCTTTTCCATGCTGGTCGTCGGCTGGGGCTGGCTGAAGATGGAGACGCATACCGTCGAGCGCCTGACCGTGCACCTGTTCTGGCCGCTGGCGCGCCTGCTGGTTTTCATCACCTTGGGGCTGGTGGTGGGGCAGACCATCGAGGCCGCCGGTTGGACCCGGCGGCTGGCCGTGGTGGCGGCCCCCCTGTTCCGTTTCAGCCACCTGGGGGAACGTTGTTCGGCAGCTTTCACGACGTCCTTCGTTTCCGGTGTGGCTGCCAACGCCATGCTGTGGGAATTCTTCAAGGAAGAGAAGATTTCCCGCCGGCAATTGTTCCTGAGCAACCTCATGAACCAGTTTCCGGCCTATTTCCTCCACCTGCCGACCACCTTTTTTATCGTGATCCCGCTTACCGGCCGAGCCGGGGCGTTGTACTTTTTCCTCACCTTTGTGGCTCTGGTGGCCCGAACCGGGATGGTGATGCTCTATGGCCGCTGGTCCTGCCAGCCCGACAGGGTCTTGCAAGATAATGCATGCCGGATGCAGAAACCCTTGGAAAAAGGCCGGACAAAAAGAGATGTGATTCAGACGATTAAACAACGCCTGCCGGGGCGGATCATCCGTATCGCCGTCTATGTGGTGCCGATCTATACCCTGGTTTTCATGGTCAACGCCATGGGCGGGTTCGATGCGGCGCGTAATTGGCTGGCCCGGTTCGTGGTCACCAGCGTACTGCCGATGGAATCCCTGTCGGTCGTCATTTTGAGCTTTGCCGCTGAATTCACCTCCGGTTTCGCCGCTGCCGGCGCTCTGATGGAAGCCGGTGTCTTGACCGTCAAGCAGACCGTGATCGCCCTGCTGGCGGGAAACATCGTGGCCTTTCCCATTCGGGCGCTGCGCCATCAGCTGCCCCGGTACATGGGTATCTTCTCGCCGGCAATGGGCCTCCAGCTGCTGCTTCTCGGTCAGGGGTTGAGGGTGATCAGCCTGATGGCCGTCGGTGTGGTTTATTACTGGCTTTTTTAAAGGGTTCAAGGATTCAAGGATTCAAGGAGTCGAGGGATGGAATGCCCACCTGACGTCCGACCGGTCGGCAAAAAGGGTTGCCGGTTACCCTAAAAACCAATCCTCTTCGAACTTACACTTGAACCCTGGAATCCTTGACCCCTCGACTCCTATGTGGCTCAATAGAGAAACCCGCGGTCTAAAAATACTACCTGAAAGAGAGAGCCATGCTTCCATTCGCAAATGAATTTATAGCCGGCCAGCGCCTGATGGTGGGCTTCGACGGAACCGACTACAACGATGACCTTGAATTTCTCATCGGCACCTTGCAGGTGGGGGGGCTGATCCTCTTCTCACGTAATCTTGGGTCTCCGGAACAGATCCGGCAGCTGTGCCGCGACTGCCAGGCATGCGCCGGAAGGACCGGCTTACCGCCGCTCTTCATCGCCATCGATCAGGAGGGCGGGCAGGTGGCCCGGCTTAAAGCGCCCTTCTCCCAGTTCGCGGGAAATCCGGCAATGAGGCAACCTCAAGACGCAGCCCATTTTGCCAGGGTGACGGCTGAGGAACTGAAGCCTTTGGGTATCAACATGAACATGGCACCGGTGCTGGATGTTGCACCGGCCGGAGTGGACAGCATCATGGCCGGCCGCGCCTTCGGCAGTGATCCGGGATGGGTCGCCAGCATGGGCATGACGGTGATCGATCATCTTCAACAGCGCGGAATCATGGCCGTGGCCAAGCATTTCCCCGGCATCGGCCGAACCGTCCTGGACAGTCATCTGGCCCTGCCCGACCTGGATGTCGATGAAAAGGCATTGACCGACGTCGACCTGATCCCTTTCAAGACCGCCATCCGGGGCAAGGTGGCCGGCGTCATGCTCTCGCATATCCGCTACACCGGCATCGACCCGGTCTGGCCGGCCAGCCTGAGCCCGGCCATCACGGCGGACCTGCTACGGCGCAAGATGGCCTACGACGGTGTCGTGATGACCGATGACCTGGACATGGGGGCCATCAAGCCCAGCCACGATATCGACACCGCCGTCCGCCAGATCCTGATGGCCGATGTAGACATCGCCCTGATCTGTCACAAAGGCCCCGATATCGAAGCGGCCTGTGAGATAATTCGCCAATCGCTCGTTGACGACCCCCATCTCAGTCGAATGGGACAGTACTCCGTGGAGCGGATACTGCGGCTGAAACGCGCATATCTCAAAGGGGATTGGGAGAATCTGTACAGGCGGTCGTTTGAATCGTGACCGGGCGACCACCCCGACTGGACAATCGTGGCGGGATCCCTGGAAGCGAAAGCGATCGCTGCGGTCAATGAGGGTTGTCGGTTGGGTTGTTCATCGGTTTTCTCAAGGCGCGTCTATCATCGATGGTCAGACTGTAGAGCAATCCGGTTACCACCAGACAGACGCCGAATAGAACAAATGCCACACGATAGACCCCGGGTTCAAGTGATCCTCCCGGATAGAAGGTTTTTATCGCCCAACCGAGACCGTGTAAAAAAAAGGCGCCTCCCGTCATGGTAAAAAAGTTGATGCCGGTCATAGCGGCCCCTGCCTTTTCATGGGGCAAGCGCTCTTTGATGTGTGCGTACATGATCTGACCGGAACCGCTTGAGAATCCAAAACCGAAAAATAATGCCAACAGCGTCAGCAGTGCGGTACTGCCGGGCAACACGGCAAGTGTGACCAGAATGCACGCCATCAGGGCCAATCCGGCAATTATGACGGTTTTCCTCGAGTTGAGCATCGTATCGGATATCCATCCACAAACGGGGCTGCCGATGATCAGGCCGATGCTCATCGCCAGGAGCAGGTTGCCGGTCATCATTTGGGAGAGTCCCATGGTGACCATCAGAAATGGGCCCGCCCAAAGGGCCTGCACCGACGCATATATGCCGTAACGAAAAAAAGTCCCCATCGAAATCAACCAATAGTCTCGGCGGGTAAAGAGCGGCAGCAGGCCGCCCAGCGTAACGGATAAGCTGACCGTTGCAGCTGCGGAGGGACGACTCACCGGTGAATCGTCGGGATGATCTCTGGCGATTAGATAAAACACGATGGCGATGATCAGGTTGCTTATGGCGAAGAGAAGAAAGGTCGTTCGCCATCCGAACCATTCAGTAAGCCATACCAGCGGTGTTGCCGCCGCTATATTTCCTGCGGTCCCGACGGAAACAAATGTGGCGGAGAGGGTCGCAAAATATAGTGGCGAAAACCAGGTGGTGATCAGTTTCAAGGGCCCCATCAAATTGCAGGCCATGCCCACACCGAGGAGGGAGCGGCCAACGATGAGCGCAACCGCCGATTCGCCGTAGGCAAAAAGGGTGGCGCCAGCGACGGCGACCAGAGAGAGGACCGTCATTAGGGCCCTCGGCCCCACGCGGTCCAAATATAGTCCCACCGGGATCTGCATGGCGGCAAACGCATAGAAAAATGCGGCCGAAATGAGCCCGAGGTCCTCTGTATCGAGGTCAAGTTCTTCAATCAGATTGGGTGAGATGACCGCGATTGAAGACCGGTAAAACTGAGAATAGGTAAACAGCAGACAGGATATCAGGAAAATAATCCAGCGGCGATGTTTCTTGGGGATCATCGGTCACGCAAAGGTATGTTCAGTGGCGATGGGTCTGCCAAGATTGGTTGTTGTCGCCTGATGCGGAAAAAGATCTACAGTGAATAGTACGCATCCATGTTTCGGTCAATAAACAATCGTTCCAGATAACCCAACATACTTTTACTCTACCTTTCACACACATTCAGTTATCACACTGGAGTTAAATAATAAATTTGAAATCCACTGTATCTTGTTGGTTGCCACACTTCAAATATTCGTGTTCAAAAAGCATGATTGTGCTGACAAAAACAGCTTTGATGAATCAGCGGACGATAAAGACCGCCATTTTCACAAAATAATGGATAAATAACTTTAATCATTGACAGAATTATTCGTCTGGGTTTATTCTTCATCTAAATCACCACCCTATCATTCCCAAAAAGAAAAAATTCATAGCTACCCACCATTAGGTGATTGAGGGTGTGCGTTGTTCCGGGGCGTTTTATGTGCAACGCATAAGGATCGCGGCAGGTCTCTGCCGTACAAAGGGGGAGGAAACTATATGGAATTCATCGATTATCCCAACATGCACGCCATGCTAAAACAAACGGTTGACCGATATGGCGGAACCAGTGCCTACAAGTGGTTTACGGCGCCTGGGCAAACCGATTCGGTATCCTGGAGCCAGTTTTACGGTCAGGTCCGACAGGTGGGTAAATCGCTCATGGCGCTGGGTTTGGAAAAAGGCAACAAAGTCAACATTCTCAGCTATTCGCGCTATCAGTGGGTGCTCTGCGATATGGGCATCGCCAGCATCGGATCGGTGACGGTGGGCATCTACCAGTCCAACCTACCCAAGGATGTCGGTTACATCGTCGATCATTCGGATGCGGTGTTGATTTTTGCCGAGGACAATGCACAGCTGGCCAAGTTGATGGAAATCCGGGCCGAGATTCCCGACATCCGCAAGGTGGTTCTGTTTGCCGGAGACCTACCGGCAGATGATTGGGTCATCAGCTTCGAAGACTTTCTGGCGTTGGGCAAAGATGTCGCAGATTCTGATTTCGATTCAAGGGCGATGGCCGTGATGCCGCAGGACCCGGCCGGCATCGTCTATACTTCCGGCACGACTGGGGTCCCCAAAGGAGCGGTGCTGACACACGACAACATCACCTTTACGGCCCAGTCGGTGAAAGGCAGTACCAATATCAGCGAAGGGGAGGAAGTATTTTTATTCCTGCCGCTGGCCCACGTGTTCGCTCGTACCTGTGTCTACGCCACCCTGCTCACCGGTTGTGCAACGACATTCACGCGAAGCATGGAAACCATTGTCGAAGATATTGGCACAGCCAGTCCGCACTGGTTTGCCAGCGTGCCCCGCATATACGAAAAAGTCTATTCCAAGGTTATCAGCGGTGCGGAAGCCAAGGGCGGCGCAGCACTGAAAATATTCCGGTGGGCTCGTCAAGTGGGAGAAGCGGTCAGTGACTGCAAGCTCAACAAACAGCCCATTCCCTTCGTGTTGGGACTCAAATATGCAGTGGCGACCAAGCTGGTCTTTAGCAAGGTGCAGGCAGCTTTAGGCGGCAGGGTCAAATGGTGCATCAGCGGTGCAGCACCGTTGAACCCCTCGATTGCCAGATTTTTCCACGCCGCCGGCATTCTGATTCTCGAGGGCATCGGTATGACGGAAAATACATCGTTTACCAATCTCAACCGCTTTGACAACTATCGTTTCGGCTGGGTTGGCCCTCCAGGTCCCGGCATCGAGCAGAAAATTGCCGACGACGGTGAAGTGATGTACCGGGGCAGAAACGTCATGAAGGAATATTACAAAATGCCGGAAGAGACGGCTGAAACGATAACACCCGACGGATGGCAGTACACCGGCGATCTGGGTGAGATCGACAGCGAGAACTTCCTGAAAATTACCGGTCGGAAAAAGGACCTCATTATCACTGCCGGCGGAAAAAACATTGCACCGTCCGCCATAGAAGGGATCATCGCCACCTCCAAATACATCAATCAGATATGCGTCGTTGGCGACAAGCGGAAGTTCCTCAGCGCGCTTGTCACCATCGATCCTGACAATGTGCCGAAATGGGCTCAGACCCAGGGCATCACATTCAACTCACTGGAAGCGTTGATGGCCAACGACAAGGTGCGGGCGATGATCGAAAAAGAAGTGGCCGAGAAGAACAAGGAGTTAGCCAGTTTCGAAACGATCAAAAAGATCACCATCGTACCTGAGTTCACCATCGAAAACGGCCTGCTGACACCAACGATGAAACTCAAAAAGAATGTGGCATTCGCTCAATACGAGGACGTGATCAACGCCATGTACCCGGATGATTAGGTTGAAGTCCAAGAACGAAAAGCAAACCCGTGCGGCCAGTGACGGCGCCGGCACCATTATTCAATTTAATCCTTCGCCAACTCAGGTTCTGCGAAATTAGCGATAGCGTTGGACTGAACCCGAAAACTGAATAGAACCTGATCTCAAAAATAGCCTGAGTTCGCATGGCTGCGTGATGAGACGGATCAACACGATCACCACCTACCTGTATGCTTCGAAATTTTTGCCGTTGCATGCCTTGCCTTGAACCCTGATGAATTTTCTTGTTCTTTTCCTGCACCTGCTATAGAAAGCCGTCCGCTTGAACCGCGATAGCGGGCGCATGCCTCGCCGCTTGTCGAAGTGAAGTGGAGATCCCGCTCATCGGGACGGCGGGGAGGGCTCAAATTCAGGCATCGGTGGCACCGCCTATTGAAGGCGTGGCGGGCGCGGCTTTAAATCCTCATCAACGTGCGCTCACATCCAACTGTCCGACGGGGACGCCTTCCGATGGCAGACGGTCATCCGGTTCGGGAGTAGCTACCGAAAGCCGTCGACCGTTAACGGCAGTATCCCTTAATGTCGCTTTGATGCCGCTGGCGATCTCAACTTGGGCAGTACCTGACTGAAGTAGACGTCTTGAAGGAGGATGGATGAAGGTCAAAAGCATGATTGCACTTGGGTTGGTGATCCTGGTCGTCATTTTTGTGGTTCAGAACCACGAGACGGTCAAGGTCTGGTTTCTTTTCTGGCAGATCACCGGTTCGCGCGCCGCGATCCTGATCCTGACCTTTGCCGTCGGTTGTGTGACCGGCTGGCTGGTGGGCATTCAGCAGAAGAAAACCCGCCGGCAGAACCATCGCTGACTCGGCTTTCAGACCATTCCATTTCCTCTCTATTGGGTGCCGGATGTGGCGTCGTCGGCTCGTGGATGAATAACCCACTTGTTGATTCCTTGCCGCCTTGGCCAGATGTTTTTCAGTCGGTTTTGCAAAACCTCCATCTTCCCAAGCGTTGCGGCGTAGATGGCTGGTCGGCCGTTTTTCCGGTTGTGCTTGCCATCGTCTGGATTGCATGGTTTAAAAAAGTGGGTTGAAAAACCATTGCGCTTGGTTTTACAAATGCCACGATTGGGACCGTCAGGCTCATTGAATGTCCTCAAGTGATGTTTTCTCAATGAAGCTTGCCTGGGCATGACCGTGCCCATGAGATTTTTTACCGCCGATGCGTTATTGGTGTCCTGGGTATGGTGTCTGTGTTGAGGCGAACCGGGGAAACGTGGGGTTACCGGTTCAGACGAAAAAATCAACCGTCGCCTTCTGTACATTTTATTGCCCATCGCAAGCATAGGGGTTGAGGGGAAAAAACAATCTATCATGTTTGATGCACATATTCTCCTGACGGGAGTCATCATCTTTGTGGCCAGAATCTGCGATGTCTCCATCGGCACCATCCGCACTATCGTCACGGTTCAGGGGCGGACCACCATCGCTTTTTGCCTGGCGATTTTCGAAATTTCCATCTGGCTGACCGTCGTCAGCACGGTGATCAACCAGATCAATGACCAGCCGCTGCTGGTCGTCTTTTATGCCGTCGGCTACGCCACCGGCAACGTGGTGGGGATCATGGTCGAGCGCAAGCTGGCCTTCGGGACGATGATCCTGAGAATCATCACCCGCACCGCAGGGCCTGAAATCGCGGCTCACTTGCGAGAAAGAGGCCAGCCGGTAACCATTTTCCATGGTGAAGGCATGCGGGGGCCGGTCAACGAGCTTTACATTGCCTGCCGGCGAAGGGAATTGAAATGGATTTTGCCCGAGGTGCAGCGTCTGGATCCGAGATTGTTCTACGTCATCGAACAGGCCCGAGACATGAGCAAAGTGCTCAAACCGGTATCCACTGCACTTGGCGGCTGGCGGGCCACCGACAAGCGTAAATAGTCCTGTCATATGCGGAAAATGATAAATTCGGCGTATGAAACGAAACCTTCCGGAGGTTTCTGGTTCTATTTCACTGTCTGTTTCATTCGCTTAGGGAATGTCGGATTGTTGACGGCACGCAATATTACAGCAAAAGGAAAAGAACCATGCGAACCTTCACTCTGATGGCAGCCACCCTTTTGACTGCCGGTTTAGCGCTGTTCAGCTGTTCTGAAAAGATTGAACCGGGCAACACGGCTGAGAAAAAAAGCCCGGCCATCGCGGTTCCCGTCGCCGAGGTGGCCCAGGCGGTGCAGCCGGTGACCTACGATGCCGTCGGAACGGTAAGGGCCCGGGTATCGGCCACGGTGTCGAGCAAGCTGATGGGCACCATCCAGGCCTTCGCGGTCAAGGAGGGGGACCGGGTGAAATCGGGTGACCTTCTGGTTCAGCTGGATGAGCGCCAGGTATCCGCCCAACTGAGCCAGGCCCAGGGGGCTCTGGCAGAAGCGCGAAAAGCCGAAACCGGGGCCGTATCCGCCCAGTCGGCGGCCGAAGCAGGCGCCCAGCGGGCGCTTTTGTCTTATCGCCGCAACCGGACCATGCTGGAGGGCGGGGCCATTACCCAAGAGACCTTTGAAAGCGTGGAGGCCCAGCACAAGCAGGCACAGGCGTCCCTGGCCCAGGCTCGTGCCATGGTGGAGGCTGCGCAGTTCCGCATCAACCAGGCCCAGGCGTTGGTCGATGCGGCAACGGTGGCCCGCAAGGATGCCCGGGTCCTGGCTCCGTTCGACGGCAAGGTGACGGCCAAACTGGCCGATGCCGGCGCGCTGGCCGCGCCGGGGACCCCGCTGCTGACCTTGGAACGGGAGGGTGGTTACCGGGTGGACCTGGTGGTTCCCGAAGCGTACATTCAGTCCGTCCGCACGGGCCAGGCGGTGGATGTTCGTATCCCATCTGTCGGGGATCTGCCCATTGCCGGCACCATCGATGTGATCGTGCCCTCGGCCGACCAGGGTAGCCGAACGTTCGTGGTGCAGGTGGGCGTCTCGGATACCGACTCCCTGCGATCGGGCATGTTCGCCCGCGTGCCACTTACCATTGGCGAACAGCAGACCCTGCGTATTCCCGGATCGGCGGTAGTCCGGCGGGGGCAGCTGACCGGGGTGTTCATCGTGGATGAAAAGAACACCGCCCGATTCCGCCTGATCCGAATCGGCCGTGCATACGGCGATCAGGTGGCGGTGATCTCGGGAATCAAGGACGGCACCCGGCTGGTGACCGCACCGCCCCCTGAACTGACCAACGGGTCTGCCGTGGAGCCTGAAAAATGAGCAAAGCATATGGTCCTGCCGGAAAAATCGCCGATTATTTCATTAATTCCAAATTGACCCCGCTGATTATTATCGCTTCGGTGCTCCTGGGGCTGGCCGCCGTTGTCGCCCTTCCCCGAGAGGAAGAACCCCAGATTATCGTGCCCATGATCGACATTTTCGTTCAGATGCCCGGTTCCGATGCGGCGGAGGTGGAGCAGCGGGTGACCCGTCCCATGGAGAAGCTGCTGTGGGAAATTCCCGGGGTGGAGTACATTTACTCCACCAGCATGCCGGGCATGGCCATGGCGGTGGTGCGCTTTTACGTGGGGCAGAACGAAGAGGAGTCGATTGTGCGGCTCCAGTCCAAGCTCATGGCCAACATGGACCGGATTCCTTGCTGCATCACCCCTCCGCTGATCAAACCGCGATACATCGACGACGTACCCATTCTGGCCCTGACATTCTGGAGTGAGGAGGTTGAGCCTTATCTACTGCGGCGGGTGGCCGCCGAGGTTGAGGATCAGATCAAACGTGAGCCCAACGTCTCCATCACCACCCTCATCGGCGGGGAAGGCCGACGTGTGGAGGTGCAGCTGGATCCGGTGCGCATGGCCGGATACGGCCTGGACCCGGTGGCCGTCGCCCAACTGGTCTTCGCCGCCAACCAGGCAGCCGATGCCGGTACCTATCCCTCTCCCGAAGGTCAGATCATCGTCCATTCCGGCGGTTTTCTAAAAACCCCCGAAGACGTCAGGAACGTGGTGGTGGCGGCCCATCAGGGACGCCCGGTTTCTTTGGGCGATGTGGCTACCATTTCTGACGGTCCGCCGCTTCCGGAGAACTATGTTTTTTTCGGTACCGGCCCGGCGGCCGGTGAAAAGAGCCTTTCCGCTGACGACACCAGCAGTGCCCCCTATCCGGCGGTCACCTTGACCCTGGCCAAGCGCAAAGGCACCAACGCCATCAGCGTGGCCAACAAGGTGCTGGCGCGCGTGGAGGCGCTCAAGGGGAAGGTCATTCCGGACAATATCCGTGTCACGGTCACCCGCAACTACGGGGAGACGGCCAAGGAGAAGAGCGACGAGCTGCTGCTGCACATGCTGATCGCCATCGTGTCGGTGACCATCTTGATCTGGTTCACCCTGGGCCATCGGGAGTCCGGCGTAGTGGCATTTGCCATCCCGGTCACCCTGGCGCTCACCATGGCGGTCTTCTACCTATACGGCTACACACTCAACCGCATTACCCTGTTCGCCCTGATTTTCTCCATCGGCATCCTGGTGGACGATGCCATCGTTGTGGTGGAGAACATCGTCCGCCACTTTCGACTGCCGGGCAACGAGACCCGGCCACGCGTCCAGGTGGCCATCGAGGCCGTGGACGAGGTGGGCAACCCGACCATTCTGGCCACCCTGACGGTCATCGCCGCCATCCTGCCCATGGCATTCGTGGGCGGCCTCATGGGGCCATACATGCGTCCCATACCGGTGGGCGCGTCGGCGGCCATGGTCTTTTCCCTCATCGTGGCCTTTATCGTCACTCCCTGGGCGGCCTATCGCCTGCTGGGCCGAAAGGGCCACGGTCACGGAGATGCGCACGATTCGGAGGACCGGGCCACCCGGCTCTACCGCAACGTGATGGACCACCTGCTGCACAACCCCGTGTGGCGATGGTCCTTCCTGGTGGGTGTCGCCGTCCTGCTGCTGGGGGCATGTGCCATGGTCGCCGTGGGGTTGGTGAAGGTGAAAATGCTGCCCTTCGACAACAAGAGTGAATTCCAGGTGATCCTGGACATGCCCGACAGCGCCACCCTCGAAGACACAGCGGCCGTGGCCTTCGAGATGGGGGACTACCTGGCCACCGTCAACGAGGTGGTGGACTACCAGATCCACACGGGCACCGCCGGACCCTTCAACTTCAACGGCCTGGTGCGCCACTACTACCTGCGTCGATCACCGAACCTGGCCGACATCCAGGTCAACCTGGCCGGCAAGGGGCAGCGCAAGCAGCAGAGCCACGATATCGCCAAACGGGTGCGGCCGCCGCTTCAGGCCATCGCCGACCGTTACGGGGCCCGGGTCAAGGTGGCCGAAGTGCCCCCCGGCCCGCCGGTGCTTTCCACTCTGGTGGCCGAGGTGTACGGCCCCGACTACGACCGCCAGCGGGAACTGGCCCTGAAAATCCGCGAGATCTTTGAACAGACCGACGGGGTGGTGGATGTGGACTGGTACATGGAGGAGGACCAGATCCGTTACCAGATCGTGGCGGACCAGGAAAAGGCAGCCCTGCACGGCATCAGTGTGGCCCACATCACCCAGACCCTGCAGACCGCCCTTTCCGGTTCAAAGGCCGGGTTGCTGCATCAGCCGCTGGAAAAGGAAGATGTGGCCATTGTGCTTCAGCCGCCCCTGGCCCTGCGGGCCGGGCTGGACCTGCTAAAAGCCATCAACGTCACCGCCGCCGACGGCCGCATGGTGACCTTGTCCGACCTCGTGACCGTCCGGCAGACCCCGATGGACCGCAGCATCTACCACAAGAACCTCATGCCCGTGGTCTATGTGATCGCCGATGTGGCCGGCGCCAAGGAGAGCCCGGTATATGCCATCCTGGAGCTGCGCAAGAAAATAGACGCCATCACCCTTCCCGAAGGGTACCACATCGCCCAGCACACGGCGGCCCTGCCCGAGAGCGACCAGCGCTTTGCCATGAAGTGGGATGGCGAGTGGCACATCACTTACGAGGTGTTCAGGGACCTGGGGCTGGCATTTGCCGTGGTGCTGGTGCTGATTTTCGTGCTGGTGGTGGGCTGGTTTCAGTCTTTTTCCACGCCGGTGGTAATCATGGTGGCCATTCCTTTTTCGCTTATCGGCATCCTGCCGGCCCACTGGGCCATGGGCGCTTTCTTCACGGCAACATCCATGATCGGCTTCATCGCCGGTGCGGGTATCGTGGTGAGAAACTCCATTATCCTGGTGGATTTTATCGAGCTGCGACTGGCTGAAGGGGCGCCGCTGGACCAGGCCGTCATCGATGCCGGGGCGGTGCGCTTCCGGCCCATGATGCTCACGGCGGCGGCCGTGGTGGTGGGCGCCTCGGTGATCCTCTTCGATCCGATCTTCCAGGGTCTGGCCATCTCTCTGATGGCCGGCGAGGTCGCCTCGCTGCTCTTTTCGCGCATGACGGTGCCGATCCTCTACTTTCTGGACAAGCGGTGGGAATTCGCCCACGGACACGG
>NZ_JBFELV010000070.1:0-16376 GCF_041551955.1 Desulfosarcina sp. | reverse complement strand
CTGTTCCATGTTAAATCCCCAATCCCCCATACCCCTGTACCACCAGCTTGCCGACATCCTCATGGAGGGCATCCGTTCCGGCGACTATCCGCCGGGCGTCCGTATTCCATCGGAGCCCCAGCTGGCCAAGGAATACGGTATCGGGCGCCCCACTGTACGTCAGGCCATCGATGTGCTGGTGCGCCAGCGCCTGCTGTTGCGGCGGCGGGGGTCGGGGACTTATGTGCGCACACCGGAACAGGAGATCGACCTGTTCTCGCTGGCCGGCACCAGCTCGGCATTTCACAAAAAGGGGATCGCTGTTGAGGTGCAACTGCTTCAAAAAACCAGGCGGGTAAATGTTCCGGCCGATCCGGAGAACCCTTTTGCCGGTGGGACGGCCTTTTTCCTGTCCCGGTTGAACCGGGTGGACGGAACGCCGGTGCTGCTGGAAGCGATCTATTTGCACCCGGTGCTGTTCAAGGGCATCGAACGCATGGATCTGGCCGGGCGCTCCCTCTCCCAGGTGGTTGAATCTAGTTTCTACATGCGGCCGGTGGGGGGGAGGCAGACTTTTCGCATCGGCTGTCTCGAGGCCGGGAAAGCGGCGGCCATGGATATACATGCCGACACACCGGTGTTGGAAGTCCACCGGTTCCTCAATTTCAAACAGGCGGACAACGCCGTTTTCTCGATTCTCTACTGCAACACCGAACCGTTTGTTTTTTCTCAGCAGATAGGAGGCGCAAGCCATGATTAAGCGGGGCTATTACGGCGACTTCGGCGGGGCATTCCTGCCCGAAATTCTTGTCGCCACCTTCGATGAACTGGAAGAGGTGTTCATCGCGGCCAGGAACGACCCTCTCTTCTGGCATGAATACGAAAAGCTCATGTCCAGCTATTCCTGCCGGCCGACACCGATCACCTTCGCCCGGAACCTGACGCGCCATTTCGGTGGGGCGCGCATTTTCGTCAAACGCGAGGACCTCAACCATACCGGCGCCCACAAGGCCAACAACGTCATGGGGCAGGGGCTGCTGGTCAAACGCATGGGCAAGACCCGGGTGATCGCCGAAACCGGGGCCGGTCAGCACGGGGTGGCCACGACCACCATGGCCGCGCGCTTCGGCTTCGACTGCACCATCTACATGGGCGAGGTGGACGTCGATCGCCAGCGGCCCAACGTCTTCTGGATGGAGCAGCTGGGGGCAACGGTGGTGCCGGTGACCAACGGCACGCGGATCTTGAAGGACGCCATCAACGAGGCTTTCCGGGATTGGGTGACCCATATGGATTCCACCCACTACGTGCTGGGCACCGCCTGCGGACCCCATCCTTTCCCGGAAATGGTCTCCTGGTTTCAGTCCATTGTCGGCCAGGAGTCCCGCCGGCAAATGCTGGAGCGGGAAGGCCGGCTGCCTTCGCGGGTGTTTGCCTGCGTGGGCGGCGGGTCCAACGCCATGGGCATCTTCAGCGGATTTTTCGATGACGATGTCGAACTGGTGGGCGTGGAGGCCGCCGGTCGGGGCTTGGATTCCGGCGAACACGCCTCCCGGCTCTGCTCGGGCGACGCCAGCGTGGGTGTGGCGCAAGGGTACAAGACCTACTTTCTGCAGGACGGCGACGGCCAGATGCGTGAAACCCATTCCATCGCCGCCGGTCTGGACTACGTCGGCGTTTCCCCGATCCTGTCGGATCTGAAGGAGAAAGGGCGGGTGCGATTCGAGGGGGCCACGGACCGGGAGGTGGTCGAGGCCCTGCGACTGACCATGAGGAAAGAGGGCGTCATCCCGGCCCTGGAGTCGGCGCACGCCTTTGCCCGGGCATTCAAGGAGGCGCCGCAGATGTCGCCTGACGACATTATCCTGATCAATCAGTCCGGTCGGGGAGACAAGGACATCTTCACCATCGCCGATGCCTTCGACGATCCCAAATGGAAACAATTCATCATTGAAAAGGCCAAACAATACCATGCTTGAAACTTACATTCGCTCTCGGCTGGCCGAAAAAAAGATCCTGTTGATGACCCACATCGTCATCGGCTACCCTACCTTGAAGGCCTCTCTGGAGATCGTGCGCACCATGGTCGAGGCGGGTGTGGACCTGATGGAACTGCAGATTCCCTTTTCCGAGCCTATCGCCGACGGCCCGGTGATTCTAAAAGCCAACCAGGCCGCCCTGGCCAACGGGGTCACGGTGGACCAGTGCCTGGATTTTGGCCGTACGGTGGCCCGGCGGTTTCCGATTCCCTTTTTATACATGACCTACTACAACATCCTGTTCAAGCACGGCGTGGGTCGCTTTGCCGACGGCATGCAGGCGGCGGGCCTGCAGGGGGCCATCGTGCCGGACCTGCCGCCTGAAGAGGCCGCCGATTATTTGGCCGCCATGGGCCGCCGTGAATTATCTCCCATCTTCATTTTTTCGCCCACCACCGCCAATGCGCGCATGCACACCATCGCCCGGGTGGCCAGCGGATTTATCTATTGTGTGGCCCGCAAGGGCGTCACCGGTAACGAGACGTCGTTTTCCCAGCAGATCGGAGATTACCTTGCCCGCTGCCGGGCGGCCACGCAGTTGCCGCTGGCGCTGGGGTTTGGGGTTAAAGACAAATCCGATATCAAGTTCCTCGAGGGAAAGGCCGATATTGCTGTCATCGGCACACAGGCGTTGCGGCTGGTAGAAGATCTGGGCGTCGCCGCGCTGGGCGACTTTATTTACGGTCTTCAAGAGTAGCCATCATGCTCGTTGTTCCCGTCTCCGGAAAAATCGGTTGGAAAAACCCGCCAATGATGACACTGGCGCTGCTGGTCGTCAACTGCCTGGCCTTTTTTCTGTTCCAGATTAACGATGACGAGTCCCGGATGGCCGCCGAGCAGTTTTACCTGAATTCCGGGCTGGCCGCCATCGAGGTGCCCCGCTACATCGATTATCTAAAGTCAACTGGAAAGACCGCCGACAGGCCTGTCGAAAGTGAAGGCATGGATGAGCAGGAACTCATGGCGGCTCATTTCGAGATGGAGGCCGATTTCGATTTCATCTCGCGGCTGATGGATGGCCAGGTGATCCTTCCCCAGAATCCGGAATATGAAAATTGGTTGGCGCTGCGCCGGGACTACGAGGAGAAACGAGATAAAAGCGTCGCCTTTGCCTATGGCCTTCGCCCAGCTTATCCTCGCGCGCCCACCTTTTTTTCCTACATGTTCCTGCATGGTGGCGTAGGGCACCTGGTGGGCAACATGGTGTTCTTGTGGATCCTTGGATGCATGTTGGAGATCGGATCGGGCCGGTTGTTCTTTACGGTCATGTATCTAACCTGCGGGTTGGCAGCTGCCGGGCTTTTTTATGCGGTATACCCGTCGAGCACGATCCCCTTGGTCGGTGCGTCCGGAGCCATTGCCGGACTCATGGGTGCCTACACGGTGCTTTACGGCACAAAAAAGGTCAGCATATTTTATTCCCTGGGTTTTTTTTTCAATACGGCCACCATACCGGCCATTGTGCTGCTGCCGGTCTGGCTGGCCAATGAATGCTACCAGCTTTTTTTCTCCGGTGACAGCCACGTGGCATACGTGGCACATATCGGCGGGATAGCCGGTGGCGCCCTGCTGGCTTATGCCGGAGAACGACTGGTGGGATTAGATCGGGACAGTTTCGAGGCGGCCCCGGAAGACAAGGTGAGCCCGCTGATGCACCAAGCCTTGGACCATTTAGGCAATTTGGACATGCAACAGTCGCAAGCCTTACTCGAACAGGTGTTGGAATTGTCACCAAACCATCAGGATGCCCTGAGCCATTTGTTCAACATTCACAAGTTGAATCCCGAATCGAAACCATTTCATGATACCGCCAAGCACCTGCTTGGCGTGCTTCTCCAAAATACCGCGGCGCATCCTACCGCGCTGGCCGTTTACGAGACATATTCACGACTGGCCAGTCGTCCGCGCTTGCCGATTCATGCCTATCTGCAAATTTCCGGAGCCATGGCAGCGGCAGGAAAGGTCGAGGATGCAGAGAAAATCGTGCTGGCCATCATGAAACGAAAACCGGAAACGCCGGAACTGCCGTCGAATCTAATCAAGCTTTCGCAGGCCTTTCGCAGATGTGGTCGAACGGACCGGTGGGAACGCTACCGGAGGTTGGTTTGCAAACAATTTCCTGATTCGGTGGAGGCGGCCCTCATATTAAGATCTGAAGCATCCGGCTGATTCGGGATGGAAGGCGAACCCGTAATCCAGTCCTTTCCCCCCTCTGTGGGGCGTTCATCCTATTTGGTCCAGGTAGCGCTCGACGAAGGGGATGATATCGTGTTCAGGATATTTTTTCATCAGACCTGTCAGTATTCTCTTGGCTTTTTCTGGATTCATTAATCGGTCGTTGAATATCTGCGCAGCCCGAAAATAGGATTTAGGCACCAGGGGGTCTTGGGGGTAGGCTTTGGTCAGCTTGTTGTATGTGCTCATGGCCTCCTTGTTGCGCCCGGTTTCGCTGAGCCAACCAGCCACTTTGAACAAAGCACCCGCTTTCGGTGAGAATTCGGAATCTGAAGTCAGGCATTGAAGGTAAACATCAACGGCTTGGGTCTTGTTGTCTCCGCGGACCAGCATGTCCAGATGGTTGAGGCCGTGGTTTCCTATCTTGTCCTTCGCGCCGGTCATTTTAAGCAACGTAAAGTAGCGCTCCGAAAGCAGCGGATCGGCAATCATTTGCCCACGCATTTCACTTTCGATCTCTGCGATTGCACCTTCATGGTTTCCGTCCTTGATAAGCTGATGGACGCGGTTGAGCAGGCGGCCGTGGGGATCGTCGGCTGCGGCCACGGCCCGATCAGTTTCTGTCTCATCATCCTTGAAATCATCGAAATCCACTCGGTAGCCGATATCCTGATGATACTGCAAGATCACGTAGCCCATGAGGTGGTAGGAGATGAAGGTATAGTAGATCTTGACCAAGGTGAACAAAAAAACGTGCATTATCGGGGGAAAGTATTGAATCGCCTGGCGGCCGAGCAGCGCCGGCGCCCCGCCGAGGATGGAATAAAAGAAGTACATCAGCAGATAGCCCCATCCGATTCTGACAGCCAGGCTGACGAACATCACCGGATTAATGGCCTGGATCAAGGATTCAGTGGTCACCAGGAGAATGATCATGGCCGGTAAAAACACCGTTGCCAGGATGCTAAACAAGACCCCTACGGCCACACCCAGTTTGGTGAACATCATGCCCGCCGCAAAAATGATGGCTATGTAAATGCCCACCTGCTTGACCACCGGCCCAAAATTTTCAAAAAGGGTCTGCGCATCAAGCGCCGGGGGGGTCAGATTGCCGCCTGCCGTAGACTGCAAGATGGCGTAGGCGTACTTGAAGGTAATTCCCCAAACCGCGACCAGAGCCAGCAGACCGATGATTCCAGGTCGTGTCAATAAAGCGGCCATCGCAGAAAGTCCCAGCATCAACAACAGCGGACGAACGGAAAACGGATAGAGAAAAAATCGCGGCAGCTGCTTCCAGAACGGATCGATGATATTTTCAACACCCAACCATTGGACAGGAAGATTGCAATTGGGGCACATGTGGAGCTTCTCTCCCTGGTGGTAGCCAGCCATGTCCCGGGCTTCCACACATTCCGGGCATCGTGCCGTGTTGCATTTATCGCAATGCCAGTGGGCAGGTCGGGTGGGGTGGTATTTACAATATTGTTTCATGCCTGTTCCTGCCTTATGGTCCTCTTTAGACACCAACCGTCATGGTGCCGATTATTTCAAACCGTTATCGGGAAATTTTGACTTTTCTTTAGGATTGGCGTAGCGTCCATTCTGGCAATAGTTTCTGATGGTATGTTTTTTATGATCATTGCGATCAATTGAACCCCGTGTCCTGTCGTTTAATGCCGATTATGCAACCTGCGTTCTCCTTCAGCCCTATACCCAGACTGCTCGTCGGCCCGGGAGCCACCGACAGGCTCCCAGAACTCGTCGCGCCCTTTGGCAAGACGGTGCTTCTGGTTAGCGGTTCGGCTGCGCTTGAGCACACCGGGCATATCGGTCGAATACTGACTAAACTGGGAAAAGGTGGTATGCAGGTGCATCGCTGCCGCATTGCCGGTGAACCGTCCCCCGCCATGGTGGACCAGGTGGTAACGGATTGGAAGGAAACTGGGGTGGATGTGGTCCTGGCCGTCGGCGGCGGCAGTGTTCTGGATGCGGGAAAAGCCATTGCCGCCATGCTCAAGGAAAATGGATCGGTCGTCGATTTTCTGGAAGGGGTCGGCAAACGAACCCCATCGGGTGAATCCGTGCCTGTGGTGGCGGTGCCCACCACCTCGGGGACCGGCAGCGAGGCCACCAAGAATGCGGTCATATCCCGGGTGGGAAGCGGGGGATTCAAGAAGTCCTTGAGGCACGACAACTATATCCCCCGGCTGGCCATTCTGGATCCGACGCTATGTGTGTCAGCTCCGCCGTCGGTGACCGCGGCCTGCGGCATGGATGCGCTGACCCAACTGATCGAATCCTTCGTCTCCACCCAGGCCTCCCCACTGACCGACGCCCTGGCATTGGACGGCCTGCGACACCTGATCCCGGCGCTACCTGTGGTCTGTGCAAATGGTGCTGCCGATGTCGCCTGCCGCGGGGCAGTGGCTTACGGGGCGTTTCTTTCCGGGGTCACGTTGGCCAATGCGGGATTGGGTGTGGTGCACGGCGTGGCCGGGTCCATGGGCGGCATCGTGTCCATCCCCCACGGCGTCGCTTGCGCCAATTTGTTGCCCTATGCCGTGAAGGCCACCGTCGGCAATCTCAGCGCCGCGCATACCCAACGCGCTAACGCCGACATCGCAAAATTCGCCCGCATCGGCAAACTATTCGGCGCCAAGCATGAAACCCATTTGGATTGCTGCCGTTATCTGGTGGACTGCCTTTACCGATGGCTGGATCAGTTGGACATTCCCCGATTGGGGCTGTTCGGTCTGACCCTTGATCATGTCGATCTTTTGGCTCACGCGGCTTCCAACAAGAACAATCCGCTGCCGCTGTCCGCCAGCCAGATCAGCCAGATGATTCAGGATCGTTGCTGAACGGTGAACACTAAACCGGTGAACGCTTACCAAAAACAAAAGCCCTTTTCCTTCCAAGAGAAAAGGGCTTTTGTTTCTATCATCGGAACAGATGAGATCGGGCTTTTAATGGGTTGATTGAAGGTGCAACCGCTAATGGTGAAGCCCGTGACCGTTGATAATGCGGATGCCTCCATGCGGCCGGCCGACAGTGCATCGATACTGCTATTCGATAATTTCAAGAACCGTCCGTTTTTTGACCTTTGAAGAGACGGCGCCCAGTATGGTTCGCATGGCCTGGGCGGTTCGGCCTTGCTTGCCGATGACCTTTCCCAAATCTTCTTTGGCCACCGTGAGTTCCAAAACGGTAGTTTGATTTCCCTCCACTTCCGCTACGGAAACCTGCTCGGGTTTGTCCACCAATGAGCGTGCTATATAAGTGACTAAGTCTTTCATCGTATCTCCCTTCCAATGTGTCTCGCCGTTGTGTCCAATTGCCTTCTCGCGCCGATTCAATGGGGTGCAAATATCCATTTGCGTCACCACCCGGGGACCCATTCCGGTCGATTTGTCAACTTGAATCAAAGAATATTATGCAGTCTCGTAAATTATATAGGAGTTATAGTAAATCACAATACTAAAAAATTTCGTAAACACTACTTTATTAAAGCAAGTGGTTTTAAAAAATGACGTCGTGATAAAACGTCTTCAGACAGGCAAGTTCCAGGCGAACAGCCGATCCGTCGGTTGCCATCGGTGCCCGGATTCTGAACACCGGTTGGTTTGCGCTTGTTTCCATCAATCCGGGATGGTAAATCAACTAATTAACCTTGTGACCGCCTTGATCGCGATTATATTAAAGAAAACGTCAGACCATGAAAAACAGTTATCGATACCGGCTTTGGGTAGTTGCAGCGGTTTGGATGTTATTTTCCTGCAGCCCTTTCAAGCCGGCGGTGATGCCGGATGCGGCCGGTGAAATTCCCGATGCCTATGCACTTTTCGGCGGCGATGGGGACCTGACATCGCCATGGTGGGAATTCGTTGATTCCCCGGAACTCAGCCGGTTGATCGATACTGCGTTATCGGACAGCTTCACACTGAAAGAGGCCTGGTCCCGGCTGCAGCAGGCAAGGTCACTGGCCGTTCAAGCCGGAGCAGCGCGCTACCCTGACCTTTCCGCGACCGGTTCCGTCGAAACTACCCGGCGCAGATCAGAAACCTTGTCCGAGGGCTCTGGAGGTGATCAGAATTACACGTTGGGCCTGATCAGCAGCTATGAACTGGACCTGTGGGGCAGGATACGAAGCCAAACGGAGGCGGCGCTGCTCACCGTAGATGCGACCGAGGCGGACCTTCAGACGGCCAGCATCACGGTGGCGGCTGAGGTGGCTGAGCGCTGGGTGGGAATCATTTCCCAACGGTTGCAGCAGCAGCTTTTGGAAAAACAGCTGGCAAACAATCTTACTTTTCTAGACTTGATTGAGCTGCGTTTCCGCAAGGCTATGGTTTCCGCCCTGGATGTCTACCAGCAAAAGCAGGTCGTGGAGAGTGTCCGGGCGAGAATCCCGCTGGTGGAAGCCGAAACCCAGTTGTTGATGCATGAACTCGCCGTACTGCTGGGACGACCGCCGCGGGCGGACCTTCGATTGACGCAAACCGACATGCCGGTAGTCGGCCAGCTCCCGTCATTAGGTCTGCCTGCCGACCTGCTGGCCAACCGGCCTGATGTCAGGGCGGCCGGTATGCGCTTGAAAGCCTCCGAATGGCAATTGGCCGCCGCCCGGGCCAACCGTCTGCCGGCGCTTCGCTTTACTGCCGGTGGGCAATACGGTCGCAGCGACTTGGACCTGCTCTTCGATACCTGGCTGTTGAGCTTGGCCGCCAACCTGACGGCACCCATTTTTGACGGCCGCCGCCGGGCTGCCGAGGTCGACGGGGCACGGGCGCAGGTGGATGAACGCCTTTGGTTCTACCGCCAGGCCGTACTGACTGGCGTGAAAGAGGTCGAAGACGCCCTGGAAAGCGAGACCCGGCAGCGGGAACATATCCGCGGACTTGAATCGGTAATGACGGCGGCCCGCAAAGGTCTTGAAGAGGCCATCCAGAGGTATCGGCGGGGATTGAGCGATTATCTGCCGGTCCTCACCCAACTGATCGCCGTCCAGGATCTCGAAAGGGATTTGATCCAGCAGCAGGAGACGCTGGTGCGATACCGCATCGGTTTGCACCGTGCGCTTGGCGGCGGTTGGATCGGGAACACCGTTTCGCCGAAGGCATCCATGGAAAATGGGCAGCGGGGATAAGATGAAATTGGACGGAAATAGGGATCATCCTCTTGATAAGACCGAGGCGGTCCGTGCCAGTGGCAAATACTGGGTGCGGACACTGATCATCTGCGCCATGATCATAACGATTGGCATTGCCGGTGCCAGTTACATTAAAAAGACGGCCCCCCAAGCCCAAAAACGGCCGCCGGAACGCACGGTTGCCCTGGTAGAGACCCGGCCCCTTTTTCCGGATACCCACCAGGTTGCCGTCGCGGCCATGGGATCCGTGATTCCGGCCAGGGAGATCACCTTGAAAACCCGGGTGCCCGGAGAAGTTCAAGCGATTCACCCGGAGTTGGTTGAGGGCGGTTTTATCCGTGCCGGTGAACGGGTGTTGAAGATCGATGCCAAGGATTACGAGCTGGCCATTGCCCGCAAGGAAAGCGCCGTAGTCAACGCACAATACGCCCTCCAGGTGGAGATGGGATACCAGGATGTGGCCCGGCAAGAATGGTCGCTGCTCTACCCGGGACGAACGGCCGATGCCCAGGAAGAGGAATTGGCCCTTCGAAAACCCCATCTGGCCAAAGCCCGGTCCGATCTGGCGGCCGCCCGCGCAGAACTCGAACAGGCCCGATTGAGCCTGACCCGCACAGATATTCTTGCACCTTTCAATGCCATTGTCCGCAGCACCCATGTAAATGTGGGCTCACAAGTGTCCATCCAGGACCCATTGGCCCAGCTGGTGGGCACCGATGAATACTGGATTCAGGTGTCCCTTCCCGTGGAGCGGTTGGCATGGATCCATATCCCCCGGACCAATGCGGAAAAAGGTGCATCGGTCACGATTGCCTACCGGGGAAACCAGCGTCAGGGGACGGTGGCCAGATTGCTCAGCGACTTGGAGACTGACGGCCGCATGGCCCGCATCCTGGTGTCCGTCAAAGACCCGCTGGGGTTGAATGCCGAGACCGGTGACAGTGCCCCGCCGATGCTGATCGGTGAATACGTCCGCGTGGTGGTCCAGGGACAACGGCTGACGGACGTCTATCGCATCCCCAGAAGTGCCCTGCGGGACAACAGCACCATCTGGCTGCTTGCCGATGACGATACCCTGAAGATCATACAGGTGGAGACCGTGTGGCGCGATGCCGACTATGTGCTAATGAAAAACGGCATCCTTCCCGGCCAGCGGCTCATTGTTTCGGACCTCTCCGCACCGGTCGACGGGTTGCCGGTGAAAGAAGGCGATGCCGGGCCGTCGGATATATCCTCGCCAACCCACCAAAGCCGTGTAGCATCAGATGGATAATCCAATTCTGAATCCTCTCCCCGATGGAAATCGCCGTCAATCCGGTCCCATCGCCTGGATGGCCGGGCATTCGGTTGCGGCCAACCTGCTGATGGTGATTTTTCTAGTGGGAGGCCTGATATTCGCCGGCCAAATCAAAAAAGAGGTCTTCCCCGATTTCGAGCTGGACTATGTGACGGTTTCCATGGCTTATCCCGGCGCCAGTCCCGAAGAGGTTGAGCGCGGCATCATCCTGGCTATTGAAGAGGCCGTTCAGGGGCTTGACGACGTCAAACAAGTTACCGCGGTGGCCAATGAAGGCGTCGGCAGGGTGACCGTTGAGGTGATCGAAGGCAAGAATATCCAGCGGGTGGCCCAGGATATCAAGAATGCGGTGGACCGGATTACCTCATTTCCCGAAGAGACAGAGGACGCCCGGGTCACGATTGCCCAGCGCAGACGCTACGTGGTCTCGCTGGCCCTCTTTGGCGACCAAGGGGAATCGATTCTCCGGGAGACGGCGGAGATGGTCCGCGATCGGCTGCTGCAGGATCCGGGCATTACCCAAGTGGAGCTTTCCGGCATCCGTGACTACGAAATCAGCATTTCCGTGCCCCAGGAAAGGCTGAGAGCCTACGGGTTGACCCTGGAGCAAATCGCCCAGACCATCCGGCGGGCGGCCGTGGAGCTACCGGGGGGGTCCATAAAAACCGACAGCGGGGATGTGCTGGTGCGTATGACCGAACGACGGGATTTCGGCCCTGAATTCGGCCGCATTCCTATCATTACCACCAACGAGGGCACCCAGGTGCTGTTGGCGGACATCGCCGAGGTGACGGACGGATTCGAGGATACCGACCGATTCGCCACCTACAACGGGCATCGGGCCATTCTCGTCGATGTTTACCGTATCGGTGACCAAACCCCCTTGGATGTTTCCGAAACCGTCAAGGAGAAGGTGGCCGAGATCCGACCGGACCTGCCCCCGGGCGTTGACCTGGTGGCCCGCAACGACCGTAGCGACATCTATCGCCAGCGCATGGATCTGATGCTGCGCAACGGCTATTTCGGGCTCGCCCTGGTGTTCATTCTACTGGCCATCTTCTTAGAGCCGCGCTTGGCCTTCTGGGTCAGCCTGGGCATTCCCATCTCCATCCTCGGGTCCTTGTTGTTCCTGCCGGCAGCCGGGGTGAGTATCAACGTCATCTCCATGTTTGCCTTTATTATCACCCTGGGCATCGTGGTGGATGACGCCATTGTGGCCGGTGAGAACATGTACCACCACCGCCAGTCCGGAAAACCCTGGCTTCAGGCGGCGGTGGCCGGAACCCGTGAAATCGCCATGCCGGTGACCTTCAGCGTGCTGACCAACATCGTGGCCTTTGCCCCGTTGTTCTTCGTCTCGGGCATCATGGGTAAGATCTTTCGTCAGATTCCGGCGGTGGTCGTGGCTGTGTTTGTCGTTTCACTCATCGAGAGCCTGCTGATCCTGCCGGCCCATATCGGCCATCGCAAGCCTCGCCCGGAAACCGGACTGTTCGGCTGGGTGCTGCGGAAGCAGCGGCGCTTCAGCGACTGGTTTTCCCATCTGGTGCGAACCCGTTACGGTCCCCTGCTCGATCTGGCCCTGCGCCACCGCTATGTCGCCATCAGTATCGGTGCCGTGGTGCTGATGCTCACGCTCAGTTACGTGAAAAGCGGGCGTATGGGCTTCGAACTGTTTCCCAAGATCGAATCCGACTACGCCTTGGTCACGGCGGTGTTACCCTATGGCACGGCGGTTCAAAAAACCGAAGCCATCCAGCGGATTTTGGTGGAAACGGCCCAGCAGTTGACTGCCGAACATGGCGGCCAAGATCTGGTAGAGGGAATCTTCGCCGAAATTAATGGCAACCAGACAGAGGTGCGCATTTACCTGACCCCTCCAGACGTGCGACCGCTCTCAACGGTCCGGTTGACATCGTTGTGGCGGGATCGGGTCGGGCCTCTCACCGGACTGGAATCGCTTAAGTTCGAGTCGGATGCGGGTGGGCCGGGACGCGGCGCCGCCATTGCCGTAGAGCTGAGCCACCGCAATGTGGAGACGCTCGCTCAAGCCAGCGGGGAGGTCGCCGAGTCATTGCGTTTTTTCCCCAACGTGAGCGATATCGACGACGGCTACTCCCCGGGAAAACAACAGATCGACTTCAAGATCCGGCCCGAGGCGCGCAGTTTGGGCCTCAGGGCTCAGGAGGTGGCCAGACTGCTGCGTCACGCTTACTACGGCGCCGAAGCCCTGCGTCAGCAGCGCGGACGCAACGAAGTCAAGGTGATGGTTCGTCTGCCCAAAAATGAACGGGTCTCCGAGCACAACCTGGAGGAGATGATTCTGCGCACGCCGGCCGGTAAGGAGATTCCACTGCTGGAAGCGGTGGACATCAAACGCGGCAGGGCCTACACTTCCATTGACCGGCGCAACGGCCGACGAGTGGTAACGGTGACGGCGGATGTCCGCCCCCGCAGCAAAGCCGACCAGATACTCAGCGCGTTGACCGGGGAGACCCTGCCGGCCCTTCAGGAGAAATACCCGGGACTGACCTACAGTTTCGAAGGCAACCAGGCGGACCGGCGTGAAAGCATGCAGAGCCTGATGCGTGGCCTGATGATGGCCCTGCTGGTGATTTATGCCATGCTGGCCGTTCCCTTCAACAGTTTCATCCAGCCGATGATCATCATGATTTGCATTCCTTTCGGCATCGTAGGGGCGGTGATCGGCCACATGATCATGGGTTACAGCCTGAGCGTGATGAGCATGTTCGGTGTGGTGGCACTTTCCGGCGTGGTGATCAATGATTCGCTGGTGCTCATGGATTTTGCCAATCGCAAGCGGCGGGACGGCGAAGGATGCCATGACGCCATCCACCATGCGGGAATCCATCGCTTTCGCCCCATCCTGCTGACCACCCTGACCACGTTTGGTGGCCTGGCGCCGATTATGTTCGAGACCTCTCGACAGGCGCGTTTTCTCATCCCCATGGCGCTCTCCCTGGGTTTCGGGATTGTGTTCGCCACGGTGATCACCTTGATCTTGGTGCCCTGCTTTTACCTGGTGGTGGAAGACCTGCGGCAGGTGATGGGCGTGTCCAAGACCTGCGATGCAAATCCATCGATATAGGCGCAGTGGCAGAGCAATGAACCATGAAATGAGCTCGAATCCATGCAAACGCTGCGGCACCTGCTGTGAAAAGGGCGGGCCGTCCATGCACCGGGAGGACCGCCCCATGATTGATGACGGCCGTATTCCGGCCCGATGCCTGTTTACCATTCGTCGGGGTGAGCGGGTCCGTGACAACGTCAAGGGTGCCTTGGTTCCGTTGTCCGAAGAGATCATCAAAATCAAGGGGCGCACCGACAGATGGACGTGCCAGTTTTATGATCAAGCAACCCGAGGATGCGGCATCTATGACCATCGACCGCTGGAATGCCGGGTGTTGAACTGTCGGGACACCCGGGGACTCGAAGCAGTCTATGACACCAGCCGGCTGACCCGGCAGGATTTGCTGTCGGAGGTCGATGGACTATGGGCGTTGATCCAGGACCATGAGCAGCGCTGCAGTTATGAAGGACTGCATGCATTAGTGGCAGCGGGGTTCCACGAGGGCCGGTTGAAACAGGACCAGGCGATCCTGGAAATTCTCAGATTCGATGCCCATGTTCGTCAACTGGCGGTGGAAAAAGGAGGGCTGGACAGCCGGATGCTGGATTTTATCTTCGGGCGCCCGCTATGCGATACCATCAAGATGTTTGATATCCAATTGATCGACTCGAACAGGAGGGACAGATGAACACCCGGCACCTTTTAACCCTGATCGTTTCCCTGATGCTGCTTCATTGCTTTTCCACCGGAGCCCCGGCTCAAGAGATCACCGTGTCCCAGGCCGTGGTCTGCCGTCAGATCGTGGACCGGATGCCCGTGGGATCCGCCGATGTGATTCCTGCCGGGACTGAGCGGGTCTATTGCTTTACCCGGATCGACGGCGCCCAGGCGGAGACCGAGATCACCCACAACTGGTACTACAAGGGGGTCCTGAAGGCATCGGTGGTGCTGCCGGTGCGCACCAGCGAATGGCGAACGTGGAGTTCAAAATCACTGCTTCCGGAATGGACGGGTGAGTGGATGGTGGAAGTCCTTTCCAAAGATGGTACACCCTTAGAGAGTCTAATTTTCTTCGTGCAGTAGCCGCTGTTTCTCCCTTACGGTGCTGGGCGGCACAACCAATGGTACAATCCGGCCTCATTCGTCAAGGTTTGTCAGCGTCGGCGTCTGGCTGTAAACCCCGGGGCGCCGGTTGGGAAGAAAGTACCGCATCCGATGGCTGCGGACATGGTGGAGTTGATCGGCTGTTAAATCGGCCACCAGCATCCCTGGGTCGCCGGACAGGCGGGTCTCGATGATCTCGCCGGACGGGGAAAAAACCACGGCATTGCCTGGGAAGACCAAGCCGTTTCCGTTGTTTCCGATTTGGTTGCAGGCGACTACAAAGAGTCCGTTGTCAAATGCCCGGGCGGGCAGGTGGCGCATCCACGACTGATGTTTGTCCAGCGCCTGGCCGCGCGGTGAGGCGTGGGGCATGAAAATCATGTCGGCCTCGGCTTCCGCCATGCGTGTGGAAAGCTCGGGGAAATGCGCATCATAGCATAACTGAATGCCGAAACGAATGCCTGACCAGTGGAAAACCGGCAGGGTCTTGCCAGGGCTGAATCGATCTGCTTCGGGCGGAGCCAGGTGGAGTTTCCGGTAGACACCGGTCCGACCCTGTGGGGTGATCGCCATATGGCTGGCAAAAATCCGTCCATCGCAGGCTTTTTCAGCAAACCCTACCAGCAGCGCGATTTGCTGATCAGCAGATAGACGAACCAGCTCATCGATCTCCGCTCCATAGGCAGAAATGGCATGTTCGGCGATGTCTTCCCGATTGCTGTAACCGGTGAGATTGAGCTCGGGGAAGCAGACCAGCGCGGCTTTTTCTCTTCTGGCCCGCCGGGTCCAGTAGCGTGTCCGTTCCAGGTTGTGTTTGACCTGGCCCACCGGACTCCGGCAGACCACCGCTGCGATGCGGAAATCTCTCATTATGCCCGAAGCAGCCGGACGTCAAGCTTGCGCGTCCTGGGCCCGTCAAACTCACAAAAAAAGATGCCCTGCCAGGTGCCCAGCACCAATCGGCCATTTTCGATGGCAATGGTTTCCGACGATCCGATGATGGAGGTTTTCAGGTGGGCGGGGGAGTTGCCTTCCATGTGGCGGTAGGCCTCTTTCCACGGTACGATTTTGTTGAGCACCATCAGGATGTCCCGGGCCACAGCCGGATCGGCACTCTCGTTGATGGTGACGGCAGCTGTGGTGTGGGGGACGAAGACCAGGCAAAGGCCGCTGTCCATTCCGCCTTCGCTCACCTGCTGCTGAACCAGGGAGGTGACATCGATCATTTCCGTCTGTGAGTGGGTATTTACGGACAGGCGCATGGTTTCGTCCAAAAAAAAGGCGCCGCTTGGTAATAAGCGGCGCCTTTTTTTAAAGAACTGGATTCGGTGTGATTAGACACAACCCGTGGGTTTCGGAAGACCCGCCATCTTACAAGCTCCCTTTCCGGGTCCTGAGGGGAACAGCTCGTAGATGTGTTTCAGTTTGAAGCCGGTCACCTTGGAAAGTACGCGGACCATGGGGGCGATACCATTCTTTTCGTAGTATTCGCGAAGCACGTCAACGACTTTTTTGTGCTCGTCGTTCAGTTCATCGATTCCT
>NZ_JBFELV010000069.1:0-16408 GCF_041551955.1 Desulfosarcina sp. | reverse complement strand
GGGCCAACTCCGCGTAGGTGCCGCCGCCGATGACGAACTGGAGCGGCTTTTGAATGGACACACCGAAGCCCTGGCGCATGACGGGGAAGGCGCGTACCCCGGGAAGTTCTGCCAGTGTTGCACGCACCTCGTCCATGATGGCCCAGGCAGACCGCCGCTGGTCCCAGTCGTTGAGAACAAAAATCACGATGCCGGTGTTGAAGTTCTCATAATTCGAAAACGTTCGTGGTGCGCGGACCAGCAACCGGGTTGCCTCTTCGTTTTCGACCAAGGGCATCAGCCGCCGCTCGATTTCATTCATATACTCTTCCATGTAGGCATATGAGGCGCCTTCCGGCCCGTTGACGATAACAAAAAAAGCGCCGCGGTCTTCCTTGGGTGCATATTCCGTGGGTATGTGCTCAAACAACCACACCATTGCGGCGATCAGGACCGCAAAAAGTCCCACCACCATCCAGGGACGCTTCATGGTGCGGCCCAGCAATCGACGATATTGTTTACGCACGGATCCAAACAAACGGTCCGTACGCGTGTACCGTCCAGGCTGGCTGGTACTACGCCGGAGAATCTTGGATGCCAGCATGGGAGAAAGGCTCAGGGCGACGATGCTGGAAAAGCAGACCGCCGCCGCCATGGTGATGGCAAACTCTGAAAACAGGCGCCCCACATCCCCCTGCAGAAAGGCAATGGGAACAAACACGGCAACCAGCACCACGGACGTGGCGATCACCGCGAAACCGACCTGGCGGCTTCCGTTGTAGGCAGCGACCAGCGGGGTTTCGCCTTTTTCCGTCATGCGCCGGTATATATTCTCCAGAACCACAATGGCGTCGTCCACGACCAGCCCGATCGCCAGGACCAGCGCCAGCAGCGTGAGTAGATTGACCGAGAAACCTAGCCCATTCAAAACGATAAAACTGGCGATAATGGAAACCGGCACCGTCACGGCAGGTACGATCGTGGCCCGAATGCTGCCCAGAAACAAATAGATCACCAGGACGACAAGGCCGATGGCAATCAGCAGGGTCTTGTAGACCTCTTTGATGGCACCTTCGACAAACACCGATGTGTCGTAGCTTTGCTTGATTTCCATCCCCTCGGGCAGGGTGGGGTTGAGGCGCAGCATCGCCGCTTTGGCGCCGCGGGCCACATCGATCGTGTTGGCGGTCGATTGTTTGATGATGCCCATGCCCACCATGGCCACGCCATTTCCTCGAAAGAACGTCCGGTCCTCTTCGGTGCCGCGCTCAACGCGGGCAATGTCACCCAGCCGAACCAGATGGCCGTCGGCGCCTCGGGCCAACACCAGGCGACTGAAATCCGCCGCCGTTCGAAACGTTCGCTTGACCCGCACCGTAAAGCTACGCGTCTGGGATTCGATGCTTCCTGCCGGCAGTTCCAGGTTTTCCGCCCGCAGGGCGGTTTCGACATCGCTGACCACCAGCCCCCGCGCCGCCATGGCGCTGCGGTCGATCCAGATTCGCATGGCATAGGTCTGACCGCCGCCGATTCTCACCCGTGCCACCCCATCCAGGACCGAAAATCGGTCGACCAGATAGCGGTCGGCATAATCCGTCAAAGCCGGTACGGTCATGCGGTCGCTGACCAGATTCAACCACATGATCACATCGTTGTTGGAATCGACTTTCTGGATTTCCGGTGGATCGGCTTCGTCCGGCAAATCCCCCAAAATTGCCGAGACCCGGTCCCGGATGTCATTGACCGCCCCGTCGACATCGCGACCGGTATCGAATTCCATCGTGACCGTAGAAAGGCCGTCTTCGCTGGTCGAGGCGATGAACTGAATGCCTTCGACGCCGGCAATGCGCTCTTCGATGAGTTCGGTGATGCGCGTTTCCACCACATTGGCGGACGCACCGGGGTAGAGCGTTTCGATGGTCACCACGGGGGGGTCGATGTCCGGGTATTCACGCAGGGGCAGCCGACCGAAGGAGACCAGGCCGAAGACGATCAACAGCAGCGAGATCACCGCGGCAAACACCGGTCGCTTGACGGAAACATCGGACAGGATCATTGGCCAGCTCCTTTCCGATCCCGCTTCAACAAGCGGGCCAGGGGTTCATCGCCGCCGTCCACGGCAATGACAGTCACCGGCTGTCCCGGCCTGGCGCGCAAGGTTCCGTCAACGACCACGAGTTCACCGAATTGCAGACCGTCAAGAATTTCGACCTCTCCCGGTCGGCGGCCGCCGGTGGTCACCTGACGACGCTGGGCGAGCGTGGGTTGGACGGATTGGTCCACGACCAGCACGTGGTTGTCACGCCCGGAGGGAATCAGCGCTTCTTCGGGTATGACCAACACGTCACGTGAATTTTTCAGCAAGGCGACCTGCATCAGCAGACCCGGTTTGAGCAGGCGTTCCGGATTGGGTAGAATCGCTCTGACAACGATCGCACGGGTGACCGGATCGATTCGGCTGTTGATGCTGGCAACGGTGCCCTCGAATCGGCGTCCGGGGAAGGCGGGTGATGTGGCTGTAATGGGCAAACCGGTTTTAAGACTCGCCAGATGAATCGAGGGCACCGTGAAATCGAGCTTCATGACGCTGTCGTCGTCCAGGGTGGTGATGAGGTCTCCCGGCTCGATGAGTGCGCCTACGCTGATATTGCGCAGGCCGACAATGCCGGCAAACGGTGCGATGACCAGGCGGTCCTGCAGCTTTGATTCGATCGCGCGGAGTCGGGCCTTGGCGGTTTCGAACTCCCGCCGCCGTTGGTCGAGCAGTGATATGGATGCCGCTCCCCGCTGGACCAGGGGCCGCAGGCGACCATACTGTTTTTTGGCTTCGGCAACGGTCGAGCGCTCTTCTTCGATCAGGGCATGCTCCTCTTCGTTGGTCATTTCGACCAGGATGCTGCCGGCTTCTACGCGTTGACCGTCGTCGAAATGGACCCCGGTCACGGTTTCGGAAACGGTCGCGGTCAGTTCAACGGTTTCGTTGGCGCGCAGCGTTCCGAGGGCCTCCACACGATCGACGAAGCGATCGGTCATCACCGCTTTGACGATGACAGGCACGGCCTGCTGGGCGCCTGCCTGATCAACCCCGAGTATCCCCATCATCCCCGCCAGAACGATCCATGACGAGATTTTCAGACGTGTCTTGTGATTCATTTTAGCGAACCTCCACTCGAGTCTGACTTGACCCGTCCACCCAGTGCGCGATGGAGTTGAATGCGAAAGCCAAGCAGCGCTCGCTCTTGTCGCACGATGATGCGCTCGATTTGCTGCAGCTCCTTGAGCGCATCCAGGACCGGCAGAAAATCCGTCAGGCCGTTGGTGTATCGGTCTCTGGTTTCTTCGACGGTGCGTTCCAGAAAACGACGGCGACGCTCCAGTCGGTCAAGGAATTCGCGCTGTTTGCGCTCCTGGTAAAGCGCGTTTTCAACATCTTCGATCGCCTGCAGATAGGCCTGGGAAAATATCGCCAACCGTTCGGCATACAGGGCACGGCTGCGCGCGACTTCTGCCTTGCGGGCACCCCAGTCCAGCAGCGGCTGAACGATCGATCCGACCAGGATCCCCGCAGGTCCGGTGAAGTCCGAACCGTCTCCGTAAAAAAGAGACCCATCCAGGGTAATCCGTGGCAGGCGTTCGGCAATGGCTTGTCCAATTTCGGCATCGGCTGCGATGAGTTCGTTTTTCAAGGCTCTCAGATCCGGACGGTTGAGCAGCAGGTCCGTGGGGACCCCGATAAACGGCAGGTCTCCGATGGCAATGAACCTGTCGTCGCTGCTCACCCGATCTTGCGCGTCCGGCGCCTGCCCGATCAACACATCCAATCGGTTCTCCGAAATTCGCAGCAGTGCTTCGGTAGGGGGCACCAGGCTCTCCGTTTCAGCCAATACACTGCTTTGCTGCAGCACATCCACCGAGGCCGTCAGCCCCGCTCCAAAACGAAGCTCGGTCAGCTCCAGCAAATCCCGGTCAACGTCAATCTGCTTCTCGAGCAAGGCCAGGGCGCTGCGCTGTTCAACCGCATCGAAATAAGCATCGGTGATCTCAGCGGACAAGCTGAGCCGGATGGCTTGCAGATCTTCCGCGCGTGCGTCTCGCTCACGGTTACGGGCCAGAGCGGCAGACCCCAACCGATTGAACACATCCACTTCCCAGGCCAATGCGCCGCCGGCCCGATCCAAACGATTGCGCGTATCACCGTCGGCCCAATCTCTCAGGACGTTGGCCTCGAGGTCAACCTGCGGCAGGCGGGCCGCTTTGGCCTGGCTGGTCAGTGCATCGGCCTGATCGAGCCTGGCCAGGCCTCGCATGATGTCAAAATTGCTGTTCAAGGCTTTGTCGATCAGCGCATCCAGCTTGGCATCCTTAAACGAGGCCCACCAATTTTGGTCGACCGGGTCTGAAGTCGGCGATGGGATGGTGTAGGCGGCGCCTCCTCTCTGCAACGGTTCCGGAGAAGGGTCGATGGTATGGGATTGACAGGCGGAGAACAGGAGGCTGCCAATGGCAATCAACGCCATGAATCGATGCGGGCCGATGTTTTGTGCGTTACGCCCGGCCTTGAACCGTCTGTTAGTTGAACTCATATCACCACTATCAGTTGCCCATGGCAGCTTGAATTCGCAAGTACTCGCCCAAATTATCCATTGTGACCAACCCGACGAGTTTCCCGTTATGCATCACCGGCAGCGTGTGGCAGTCGCAATCGTTGAGCTTGGAAAAGGCGGATTCCAACATGTCCAGGTAATCAACCGTGGCGAATGTTCTCTGAATGGCCGATGCGACGGTGGGGTGGTTCTTTTGATCGGCGAGGGCTTTCAAAAGATCGGTTTGCGTCAGAACGCCTTCCAGACTGCCATTGTTGACAACCGGGAAGTCCTTTTGGGATCCGGTCAAGGTCAATTCGACGGCGCGCTTTAAGCTGTCGTTAACTTCCAGCTGTTTGAAATCACTGATCATGGCCTGCTGAACGGTAATGCCCCCAACGGCGGATTTCATTTGGGCCATGCTCGCCTCCTGGGCCGCGCCGATCCACACAAACAAGGCGATGAACAACAAAAACGGGTTGTAGAACAACCCGATAAAGCCGAAAAGGACCGCAATTCCCTGACCAATGGAGGCGGCGATCTGGGTCGCACGGGCATGGTCTTTCCGGGTGGCAAGCAACGCGCGCAGTACACGACCGCCGTCCATGGGAAAGGCCGGTATCATGTTAAATACGACCATGAAAATATTGACCGCCAGGATCCGCTCCAAAAATGGTCCGGTGGTGATCGTCAATGTATGCAGCGGTTCCAGCGATGCTGTGGCTCTCAGCCAGACGAACAGGACGGCCGCAATCACCACGTTCACGGCAGGGCCGGCAAGGGCGACCCACAGCTCTTGGATGGGGTGGGTCGGCAGTTTTTCCAAGCGCGCCACACCGCCGATCGGCAGCAGAATGATGTCTCGCGTCTTGATGCCGTAGCGCCTGGCCATCAGCGCATGACCAAATTCGTGAAGAACGACACACGTGAAGACCGCCAGGATAAAAACAACCCCGGCTAAGGCGGCGGTTATGTTTTGCTCTTGACGCCAGTGGATCATTGCCACCCAGCTGAGAAGCAAAATAAAGGTAAAATGCATGAATACGTCAATGCCAGCGAAGCGGCCCACTTTAAACGACCATCTCATTTTGTATCCCCCACTTTCACCTATCCAAGCGTCATTGTCTGCCAACAATTGCATAGTAATCCATACTACAAAATAATCAGCAGGTGACCATACAGGCAATGTGAGCCAGTTGATCGTATGGCGATAGGTCAAACCTACCAACTTGTTCGACGCGATCGTTCGTTTTGATGAAAATGGTTCGACAGGACCGATATGACTGCAGCGTCATCGGCGATACAAAAATCGTTCGTCCAGGCCATCAGGTGGCCCAAAAAGATGGGCAATTTACCGTTAACGGGAACGGCCCTCGAAATCGGACGGCGGCTGCCAAAAACCCAACTGGTCGACAGGAAATCAACGAACGCCATCGATCTAAATGGTTATCGGGGGCCGCGTTCTTTTTTTGAGTATTGTGCCTTCGATGAATACCACTGTCTGCGAAGCCCAAATCCATTTTCTGGGCGAGGAAGGCGACGCACGGCCGGCGACGATGGAACGGATCACCATCCATTGGCATCAGTCATCCCATGCTGTGCCATAATCCCACGTATCTTTGATGATCTCCACAATCAGTGAGGTCTCTACCGAATTGACGCCATCGATCTGACTGATCCGTTCGAAAATGAGTGTCTTGAACTCTGAGAGGGACCCGGCAATGAATTCTATATCGATGTCGTTGCCGCCTGTGGTCAGGGCCACATAATTCAAGGTGTCAATCCCTTTCAGGGCTTGGAGAATCTCATCTTTTTTCTTCAGGTCAATGCTGAGTTTGATGTTTCCGATGATCTCAAAGCCGAGCCGGATCGGGTTGCTGACAGCGATCACCTTGATGACCTCTTCAGTGATCAGCCGTTTTAGCCGGCTCCTGGCGGTGGTTTCCGAAATGCCGAGTTCCTTGGCGATGCTGACGATGGGCATGCGGCCGTCTTTTTGAAGCAGGGAAACCATCTCCCGGTCCACGCGGTCCAGCGGTTGTACCCCTGATGCAGTTGCTTTCACGTCTGGCACCCCCTGTTTATCGATGTTATTGGGCCAAGAAAACGAATTCAATTAATATATTCAAAAAAAATAGCGTTTAACGCTAAATTTGTCAAAATTTTTGTTGCAAAAACTCATGTATTCCTTTATGTGGAAGCTGGGGGCAGTATTCGTCTCGGTCGACAGCGGCGCATCAGCGCCCGGCAATCAACCCAATCTGATGATAATCGTAAACTATAAAACAGATAAGCTGTCCGGCGGGACCTGCACCCGAAATCGGATGGTGTTGATGCCCAGTTCAGTTTCAAAGGAGAATGCATGAAACGCATCATTGTGATCGGTGTCGGCGCTCAGGGAAGTACGATTGCCAAGCGATTGAATGAGCATCCGGGGGTGTCTGAAATCATCTGCGCGGATTATGACCGCAAAGCCGCCGAAGCGCTGAGCAATTCGCTGAACAAGGCCACGGCCCTTCAACTGGATGCCAGTGACGTCGACAACGTCATCAGGGCAGCCAAGGGGTGCGATCTGATTGTCAACGGCCTACCGTTGGACTTTAACCTGCTGGTCATGGACGCGGCTCTGGCGGTCAACGCCTCCTACTTTGACATGGCGGGCCCCATGGAAGATATCGGTTTTGTGGAAAGTTACAAGCTGCTCTTTTCGGAATGGCATGAAAAATTCAAGGCCAAAGGGCTTAGCGCGCTCGTCGGCGGCGGTTCATCGCCCGGTCTGGCCAACGTGATGGCCAGGGAAGCCGTCGAGAAAATGGATCGTTGCGAAACCATCAGTATTTTTGTATTTGAAAATGTTCTCACCAAGCGGTTTACTCCCTTCTGGTGGTCTCCGGAAGTGGCCTTCTGGGATATGGCCTACAAGACCTTTCGCTTCGAAAACGGAAAGCACATTACGGACAAACCTTTCAGCCGTCCCATCAGGATGAAATTGCGGGGCATCGATCGGAAAGTCCGCATGGTGGACCACGAACACGATGAGCCCATTACCATGGGGCTGCTGGCCGACAGTGTGCTCAAGGGTGTTAAAAATGTGGAGTTCAAATACGGTGGCTTCGGGGTGAAACTCTCCGAACTGTTCTACCGAATGGGGTTGCTTTCCGACGAACCCGTCGATGTCAACGGCACGAAAATCGTTCCCATGGACCTGATCCTCAAGCTTTGCCCGCCGGCACCCAAATATCCGGACGAACTCAAAGCCATCATCAATGACGGGGTCGTGGCCGAAGAAGCGGCCTTTTTGGTCCGCGTGGAGGGCTACAAAGATGAAAATCCCATCCAGATCGACAGTTACGCCATGGGCCCGGGCCTGGTGGAAGCCTTTGAAACCTCCGGCCTCAGCCATGAAGCCTATCTGACCGGTCAGTGTGCGTCGGTTTTCGTGAAAATGATGGTGGATGATGCCTTTACTGAAAAGGGGGTTTTCGTTCCAGAACAACTCGAAGCGAATGCCCGCGAATATTGCTTCCGCAACCTGGCCGACTTGGGAGTGACCATCGACGAGACCCAGCAGCAGAAAAGCCTGTACTCCCGTGATTGCCGTAAAAACAGTGCTGAACGCCGGCAGGGTGCCGTCGACCAGGCCAAGCGGGATACCCGCACGCCGTCTTTCGCCTGACATCCTGCTGAGCGTGGAAAGTGAAGCCCTTCCTGGGGGACTGAGATCAGACCCAATCAATGTGAAAAGGAGGCCCGATGAAGTTTTTGTGTGTTGATATGTCTGCGAAAACGGTGATGGAGCAGACCGTCCCGGACGCCTATCTGGGTATCGGGGGGCGGGCGTTGACATCGTCATACATCAACGACCATGTCCCTGCCACCTGTGATCCGCTTGGGCCCGACAACGTTTTGATACTCGCGCCGGGCTATTTCAGCGGTACGCCCCTGGTCAATACCAGCCGTCTCTCGGTGGGTGCGAAAAGCCCGCTGACCGGCGGCATCAAGGAAAGCAATGTGGGAGGAACCGTCGCGGCGGCGCTGGCCAATCTCGGCATTACGGCCCTTGTCGTCGACGGGCAGGCCGCGGCCGGCGAATGTTGGGTCCTCAACATCGATGCGGGCGGCAAGGCAACCCTGGTGGACGCCATGAATCACAAAGGTTCCCGGACCTACGCGCTGGTGGACAAGCTCAAAGCATCCCATGGAGAACACAGCAGCATCACTTGTATCGGGCCGGCCGGCGAAATGGGGCTGTCCGCCGCTTCCATTCAAACCACCGATTTGGACGGCCGTCCCTGTCGGGCGGCAGGCCGCGGCGGTCTGGGCGCAGTCATGGGAGCCAAAGGGCTCAAGGCGATCATCGTCAGCCGGGGCGGCAAGTCTGCCGATCCGCTGGCAGATGCCCAGGCATTCAAGGCCGCGGCAAAGGAATATGCCCAAGCCGTCAAGGCCGACGAGTTCAGCGGTGAGATTCTGCCGGCGTTGGGGTCTGCCTGCCTGGTAGCGCCGATCAACGAAGCTGGGGCCCTGCCCACCCGCAACGCGCGCGAGGGGCAGTTCGAGGGTGCCGAACAAATCAGCGGCGAAACCATGGCACGGATCATCCGCGAGCGCGGGGGCAAGAACGCCCACAAGGGCTGCGCGCAATGCATCATCGACTGCTCGAACGAATTTGTCGACCCGGACGGCCGGTACGTCACTGCCTCCCTGGAATACGAAACCATTTGGTCCATGGGGGCCATGATCGGCAACAGCGACCTGGACGCCATCGCCAGGCTGGACTTTCTTTGCGACGACATCGGCCTGGATACCATCAGCACCGGTGTGGCCGTGGCCGTGGCCATGGACGCCGGGCACAAGCCGTTCGGCGATGCCGCCGCCGCCATCCGGATGGTCGAGGAGGTGGCTACAGGAAGCGAGTTCGGCAAGCTGATCGGCAACGGACCGGCCGCCGTGGGCAAACATTTCAACCACCCCCGTGTGCCGGTGATGAAGAATCAGAGCATGGCTGCCTACGATCCGCGGGCCATCCAGGGCATGGCGGTGACCTATGCCACCTCGCCCATGGGCGGTGACCATACCGCCGGGTGGGTGGTGGACCAAAACCTGGAGGCGTTCGGGGGAAGGCTGGATCGTTTTTCCGCCAAAGGCCAGGTGCAAGCCTCCCGTGACACGCAGATTCACATGGCGGCCGTGGATTCGGTGGGCATCTGCGACTTCGCCCAGACCGGACTGTCCACGCCTGAAGGGATCGCCACCGTCTACCGCATGGTCGCTGCAAAATCCGGAAAACCATTCAGCGATCAGTCATGGCGTGAACTGGGACTGCGGGTGCTCAGGGCCGAGCGGGACTTCAACCGGCGGGCCGGTTTTACGCCCGCGGACGACCACCTGCCCCGCATGTTTTACGAAGAACCGCTGCCGCCCCACAACACCGTCGTGGTGGTGGATGACGAGGCCATGGAAAAGACCTTTGACTTTTGACGGCAATGACCATACAGCTTACCGTTAAGGTATACGGCACATTGGATCGATGGATCCCGGGGTACAACCCTGAAACGGGTTGTGTGGTTCACGTGGCGGTGCCATCGACGGTTGCCGACCTGATCGATCATTTGGGCATCCCTCCGCGGTCGGTCGGTATCGTCTCGATCAACGGCCGGGCAGCCCAAAAAGCGGATCTGCTGCCGGACCGGGCCCTGATCAAAGTGTTTCATCCCATATTTGGCGGTTGAACCGCAGGCTGGCGGTTGATTTGGCATAAGCATTCTCAATATTCTCACGTGGTGACCTGAACCCCTTTTCTTTGCAGGCCTATTGCCAGCTTGATGTTGTCAACGCCTCGTTCAGATCACCGAACCGCATCTCTGAGACTATGAACCAGAACCAGAATCCCAAGACTGATCAAGGCCTCACGGTAAAACACGTCTGCAAACAGTTCGGCGATGTAATCGCCCTGGACGACGTTACCCTGAACGTTGCGCCGGGAGAGTTCTTTACGCTGCTGGGCCCGTCGGGATGCGGCAAAACCACTTTGCTGCGAATCATTGCCGGGCTCGAACTGGCCGACTCGGGCCAGGTTTTCATCGGCGGAAAGGACATCACCCGCCTGCCGGCCATCAAGCGGCAGGTGAACACGGTTTTTCAGAGCTATGCCTTGTTTCCCCACCTGACCATCTATGAAAATATCGCTTTCGGACTGCGCTCCCGTAAATTTCCGGATGCCGAAATCAAAAAGCGGGTCAATCGCCGGCTGGAGATGCTGGATTTGAGCCCCATGGCCCAACGTCATCCCCACCAGCTCTCCGGCGGCCAGAAGCAGCGGGTGGCTTTGGCCCGGGCCCTGGTGAACGAACCCGAGGTGCTGCTGCTGGACGAGCCCATGAGCGCTTTGGATGCGCGCCTGCGTGCGCAGGTGCAGGAAGATCTGCGGCGGCTGCAGCGCAAGCTGGGGCGAACCTTCATTCTGGTCACCCACGACCAATCCGAAGCCCTGGTCTGCAGCGACCGCTTGGCCGTGATGCGCCAAGGCCGCGTGGTCCAGTGCGGGTCGCCTGAAGAGGTATACGACAACCCCACTGACAGCTTCGTTGCTAAATTCCTGGGGGCGGCTAACTTGATTCCCTGCACGAAAGCGCCGGGTGGCGTTCAAACGGCCTTCGGTTTTCTGGCCCTGGACAAAGAACCCGAATGGCAGCAGGGCACTGTGGCGATCCGCCCGGAGTGGATTGGTATCGGCGACAAGGAGCCCGAGCGGAACGGCATCCGTGCGCGTGTGACTGAGATCGTCTACCGGGGAACCAATTTCGACCTGTGGTTGGAACCGGGACCGCTGCGTGTGCGCACCAGTTCCTATCGGCGAATTGACCCCGGCCGGGAGGTCTGGTTGGAACTGGCTTCCAAGGAATTGGTGATTCTTGAAGATGAAGCGCGCTGACTCGATGCTTACCTGGTATGGGGAATTGACCACCCGGCGGCAGTTGCTCAAACGCGGGTCACTGCTCCTGACTCCCGGGATGCTCTGGTTGATGCTTTTTCTCGTTCTGCCCGGCCTGGTGCTGGTGGTCGTGAGTCTGGTCACTCGGGGGGCTTACGGTCAGCTGGAATGGACGTTCACTCTGGAAAATTACAAGCGGTTGGCCGGTTTCACCCTTTTCGGCTGGACCCCGGATTATCTGATGATCCTCTGGCGGTCAGTCGTGGTGGCCTTTTTTACGACGCTGGTTTCCGTCATGCTTTCCTACCCCCTGTGCTTCTTTATTGCCGGCCGTCCCGAGCGCAGCCGCTACATGTGGCTGACGCTGGTTATCATCCCCTTCTGGACCAACATGGTCATCCGGGCTTATGCCTGGTTCCTGATTTTGTCCCCGGAGCTTCCCATTGCCCGGCTGGCGGCGATGTTCGGTTTTATCCCGGACGGCGCCCCGTTATATCCCAATGCGTTTGCCGTATACCTGGGGATGGTGTCCATGTTTCTGCCTTTTGTCACCCTACCGCTCTATGCCAGCGTCGAACGGCTGGACTGGGCGCTGGTTGAAGCGGCCCAGGATCTGTATGCCTCGCGATTGCGGACCTTTACCCAGGCCATTTTACCCCAGACCATGCCGGGCCTGTCGGTGGGGATCATCCTGACCTTCGTTCCCGCCATGGGCATGTTCGTTGTCCCCGATCTGCTCGGCGGAGCCAAGTATATGCTGGTGGGCAACCTCATCCAGCAGCAGTTCGGCACCAGTCGGGACTGGCCGTTTGGGGCGGCGATCAGCATGGGACTGATGGTTCTGACCATGATCGGGCTTCAGATTTACCGTCGTAAAGGCAAGGAGATCGAAGTCATATGAGGCGCCAGCATCCGTTTATCGTGGCGATTTCCTATCTGACCATGGCCTTCCTGTATCTGCCGCTGGTGGGCGTGGCTATATTTTCCGTCAATGCCGCCCGTCGGGGCATGGTATGGAAGGGGTTCACTTTCAAATGGTATCTCAAGCTCTTCGAAAACGAATGGATACTCGAAGCCGCCTGGAACACCCTGCTGCTGGCGGTCATCTCCACCATCATCGCCACGATCCTGGGTACGATCCTGGCCATTGCCATGGATCGCTTTCCCTGGCGGTCCCGCACCAGCAATTTTCTGGACATCATCCTACATATTCCCGTGATTATTCCGGACATCATCCTGGCCGCATCCTTGGTGGTAGCCTTCGGCCTGCTTCGATTGATATCGTCGGTTTTCGAACCCGGCCTTTTCAACATGATCATCGGCCACATCACTTTTCAGGTCGCCTTTGTCGCCCTGGTGGTGCGCAGCCGCCTGGTGGCCATCGGCCGGGAGGTGGAGGAGGCGGCCAGGGATCTTTTTGCCACGAACTGGTACCTGCTCAGAAAGGTGATGCTGCCCCTTCTGATGCCGGGTATTATCGCCGGTGCCATGCTGGCCTTCACGCTTTCCCTGGATGATTTCGTGATCAGTTTTTTCACGGCCGGTCCTGATTCGCAAACCCTGCCGCTGTTCATTTTTGCGGCCGTTCGAAGGGGGGTTACTCCGCAAATCCATGCCCTGTCGACCTTGATCATGCTGGTCACGGTGGTTCTGGTCGTTTTGACGGAACGCTTCACGCGTCATCGGTAAAAAACAAGTTCAGGGTTCGAGGTTCAGCGTTCCCGGTGTTCAGGAGATTGAACCCCGAACATATTAGCTGGTGAGCTGTTAAGCTCAAAGCTCATAGCTCAATGCTGAGCCCGAAAGGCGGAAGGCGGAAGGCGGAAGGCGGAAGGGCGAAACCCGGAACCCGAAACCCAGAACCCGGAACCCGGAACTCAGAACCCGGAACCCGGAACTCAGAACCTTAAAAGGAGGAAAAAATGCGCAAATTAGGTCTGTTCGTATTGGTTTTGGTGCTTTTTGGCGGGATGGCGGCCAGTGCCGAAGAATTGAGGGTCTACACATGGTCGGAGTATATGGACGAGGAAAAGATGCCGGCCGATTTCGAAGAGAAGTTCGGCATCAAGGTCCGGCTGGACATTTACGAGAACAACGAGGAGATGGTGGCCAAACTGCAGGCCGGCGGGGCCAGCCAGTATGACATCATCGTTCCCTCCGATTACATCATGCCGGTGTTGATCAACCAGCAGCTGATCCAGCCGCTGGATCACGCCAAGCTTCCCAATCTGAAAAACCTGAAACCCCTTTTCCGAGAAGCCAGTTATGACCCGGGCAACAAATACTCCGTTGCCTATCAATGGGGTACGGTGGGCCTGATGTACCGCAGGGACAAGATCAGTGACGCCGCCGCCCAATCCTGGTCGGTGCTGTTCGAGGCCGACAAACAGGCCGGCGCATTCTGGCTGATCGATTCCGTGCGCGAGATGATGGGCATCGCCCTGGTCTACCAAGGCAAGGACTTCAACAGCACCAACCCAGCGGATCTCAAAGCCGCCGCCGACCTGCTGGTGGCAACCAAGCGGACCAAAAACTGCATGGGCTTCAAGCCGGGCGTGGGTGGCAAAAACGATGTGGTCGCCGGTACGGCGGTGGCCGCCATCGTTTATAACGGGGATGCCATTCAGTCGGTGACCGAAGAGCCGGACAAGCTGGGTTTCGTCATCCCCAGCGAGGGCAGTGAAATCTGGTATGATTCCATGTGCATCCCCAGTAAAGCGCCCAACCCGGATGCCGCGCACAAGTGGATCAACTGGCTGCTGGAGCCCGAAGTCGGCGCCGAGCTGTCCAATTACAACCAGTATGCGACCCCCAACGCGGCGGCCGAGGCCTTCATCACGCCCGAAGATCTTGAAAATCCGGGGATCTACCCGACACCCGCGATCATGAAAAAACTGCATTTCACCAAGGATCTGGGCAAGGAAAACCGGATCATGGATGAAGCCTGGACGCGCGCCAAGTCGCATTGATGCGCGAACCGCCATAGCGAGCGAACTGAAAATCGAGGCTTTTATCCTCACGGTGCTGCGCAGCAGTGCCGTTACAGGCAGAACATTCCCCGCGGCTAGCCGCAGGGAATGTTCAATTTCAACGACATCATTTTTGAAAGAAACCAATACCGCCTGCGCGGACCGTGCCTCATGGTCCCGTCAGGCGGTGTCTTTTACTGCGGATCGAAACCGGACTGCTTGCCGGTCATGACCCCGATGGCCACCTTGATTACCGCTGTGGCCTTCAGCTGGGGCTCCGTAAAAGAATGAGATCCTTCGGCATACTGGGCGGTGATAATCTCCAGCGCCTGCCGCTTTTCTGCGATCGCTTCAACCACGCAGGCTATTCCAAAACCGACCACGCTCTGGTAGCGCATGTCCCAGTCGCAGGGATCAGTTGCCGATAGGGGTTCGGCCAGGATGTCGAACTCGAAACAGACCTTCGGGTGCTTTTGAATCAGTTCGATTTTTCTGCTCTTCATAGAGCCATGAAAATAAAGGGTGTTGTCCCGGTAGCCGAAGCAAAGGGGAACGATATAGGGCGTATCCCCGTCGAGCATGCCCAGGCGACATACGGTGGCCTTGCGGATGATGGCTTCGATATTCTCTTTATTCACGGTGGTGATTCACTCCTTTTTCAATGCAGCGTCGGCAGGGTTGGTTGTCGGTGTTTTCAACAGCGGTTTCTGTTCGTCACTGCTCAGACAAGACTGAATCCTTCATCGAGCCATCCGGTGATGCCGCCTATCATCTTTTTTACCGGTCTGCCAAGCCTGGCTATCCGAATTGCCGCCTTCTCGGTGCCATTGCAGTGCGGCCCCGCACAATATACCACGAACAGGGTGTCAGGTGGATATTTGTTAAGGCTGTCTTCATTAATGCGGGTATGCGGCAGATTGATCGCACCTTCGATATGGCCGCTCTTGTAGAGCGCCTCGCCGCGGACATCGAGGAGTACGAAATCCTTACGACCGTTTTTTATGGCGTGATGCACATCCCAACAATCGGTTTCAAATTCAAGCATGCTTTCAAAATGTTTAAGTGCCCGTAGGGAATCCGCTGCGGGAGGCCTGCTCACCGATGAACTCATCATAACTCCGTTTTTTTGATGCGTTGGATGGTATGTTTTCAGCCGCCGGTCAGAACGCGCTTTTTACCACACCGCCATCAACGCGCAACGCCGCACCCGTCGTCGCCGATGCGAGCGGGCTGGCGATATAGGACACCAGTGAAGCGACTTCCTCGGTTGAAGCAAACCGCTTGATCAGTGACGTCGGCCGGATGGTTGCGAAGAAATCCTTCTCAAATTCCTCGAACGTCTTTCCTTCTTTCTTGGCCAGCTCATTCACAAAATCGCCTACGCCACGTGACTTCGTTGGCCCCGGCAGGATGCTGTTGACCGTAATGCCGGACCCGGCAACGTGTTCAGCCAACCCACGAGAAACAGCGATCTGAGCGGTTTTGGTCATTCCATAGTGAATCATTTCAGCAGGAATCTGTACAGCGCTTTCACTGGAAATGAAGATGATACGTCCCCAATTGCGTTTCTTCATCGAAGGCAGGTACAGCCGGCACAGGCGCACACCGCTTAGCACATTCACCTCAAAGAAGCGTCGCCAATCCTCGTCGGGAATCTCCTCGAAGGACGCGGGTTCATAGATACCCAGATTGTTGACCAGGATCTCAACATCTGGATGCTTACGGTACAATTCCTTGGCGGCTTCAGCCGTTGACAGGTCTCCGGCAAACCCCAACAACGGCCCGGTTGCTGTCGCCTTCAATTCGGAAATGGCCCTTTCGACTGACGCCTCGGAGCGTCCGTTGATGATCGTTCGGGCGCCTTCCATAGACAGTGCTTTTGCGATCGCCAGACCGATTCCAGCCGTGCTGCCGGTAATCAGGGCCAGTTTGTTTATTATTTT
>NZ_JBFELV010000068.1:0-16447 GCF_041551955.1 Desulfosarcina sp. | reverse complement strand
TGTCCGTGTTTTTTGCACTGTCAATCCATACGGCCAGCGACTGGTACAGATAGCGTTGGTTGTAGAGACCGGTCAACCCATCCCGCAAGGATTGATCCCGAAATCGTCGCTCGCTCTCCCTCAGTGCATCTTCCGCTTTTTTACGCTGCGAGATGTCCACCATGGCAATCGCCACCCGTGCCATGGTATCCTCGTGGCCGGAGACGACCAGTGATTTTCCCAAGACGATTTTGGACTCGCCAGTTGACGTCACGATGGTTTCTTCTCGTTCTTCCGCGGTATTCCCCGCGGCCGCCACCAGAATAATCTCCCGGGCCATTCTAAGAAAACCCTCCGCGTCCGTTGGGATAAAATCGCCGTAGGGTCCGGTGCTGTCGGCCACACCCATCAGTTTTAAAAAAGCCTGGTTGTAGTCGACGGTCTTTATCAGCGACCAGCAATGGTGAACCTCCCGGGGATGCCGCTCCAGGTATTCCCTGAAATCAGAGACGTCGGATGTGCGCAGTTTTTCCAGATAAGCCTTCAGATGGGAAACGTCCCACTCGATCAGGGCGAAGGGAGCGGATTGAAACAACTGGCGATAGCGCTTTTCACTTTTCCTGAGTGCCTCCTCCGTCCGTTTTAAGTCGGTATTGTCTTCAACGATAGCCATCACACCGCCAACGGCGCCATCGCTGCCAGGTACGGGACTGAGGTAGCAGCGCAGATGGATGCAGGTTCCCTGCGGGGAGATGTAGGGATGTTCGGCGACCACCGATTGGTTTTGGGCGATGCAGCGCTGAATGTCGGCGACAATCCCCGAGTCAGCCAGGGTCCGACCATCGAAGAGGTTCACCGAGGTCGGGTCGTCGACAGTCGTCCAGGCAAACATGTCCAGCATTTTGCGGTTGATACCGGTGATGCCGCCATGCACATCAAGGGTGAAAATTCCCAGCGGCGTGCTGTCGCCCATGAGCCGGTTTTTCTCCGCGAAGGCCTCGAGCGCCGCCTCGGCCTCCTGGCAGCGTTGTTCAATGTCTTTCAACCGGGCAACCTCCCGGCGCAATGTGTCGACCTCAGACAGATTCGGCTGTGTATCTTCAAATTCTTTAGGCATGGGTGATTCCTTTAAAAAAGGCCCTTGTCGTTTCATCTACTATGCGAATATCATAGGCTTACCTTGGGCTCAGACCACATGTCAAACTCATTTGAGGAAGGATTCAAAATCAATGGGCATTGAACCGGAACGCATCAGCATTCTCAACCCGAAGGCCGAACAGAAAGGCGCGTGGGTGCTCTACTGGATGCAGCAGTCCCAGCGGGCCCACGACAATCCGGCCCTGGAATATGCCATCATCCAAGCCAACCGTTTGGACCTGCCCGTGCTGGTGGTCTTCGCGCTGACCGACAGCTATCCAGAGGCCAACCTGCGTCATTACCGCTTCATGCTGGAAGGTCTGGCAAAAACCCAGTGTCAGCTGGCCCGGCGCCGCATCGGCATGCTGGTGCGAAAAGGCGATCCCGCTATGGCAATCGGTTCGCTGATGGAAGGAGCGGCCTTGCTGGTCTGCGATGTGGGCTACACCCGCCATCAGCGCGCCTGGCGCCAGCAGATATCCGTAGACGCCCCTTGCCGGGTAGTCGCGGTGGAGGGCGATGTGGTGGTACCGGTGGCCACCGTGTCTCCTAAAGCCGAATACGCGGCCCGCACCATTCGTCCCAAAATCCACAAACACCTGGAGCAGTTCCTGAAACCCTGCCCCCGCTACCGGCCCAAACACACATCCATCCATATGGGGTTGGAAAGTCTGGACCTTGGGGCCATCGACGCGATCCTGGACGGGCTCGACATCGACAGAACAGTCTCCGCGGTTACCCAGTTCTATAGGGGCGGGCCGGGGGAGGCCAAAATACGGCTGCGCCGATTTATTGCCCACCATCTGCAAAATTATGCGAGCAACCGCAATCAACCGCAGACTGGCGAGATTTCACACATGAGCCCCTACCTTCACTTCGGGCAGATTTCGCCGGTGTTCCTGGCCCTGCAAATCGCCCATGCGGAGACAGGCGCCGACGCGGATCGCGCCGCTTATATCGAGGAGCTGATCGTACGCCGGGAGCTGGCGGCCAATTTCGTTTACTACACGCCGGACTACGACCGCTACGACTGTTTGCCCGCCTGGGCGCAGAAAACGCTGGCGGAGCACACCGCCGACCGACGTGAGACCCTTTACGATCGGCAGACGCTCGAAGCGGCCAAGACCCACGATCCCTATTGGAATGCCGCCATGGCGGAGATGCGCGACACTGGTTTCATGCACAGCTACATGCGCATGTACTGGGGCAAGAAAATCATCGAGTGGTCGCCGACGCCGGAAGAAGCGTTTGAAACGATTCTCGCCCTAAACAACCGATACTTCCTCGACGGCCGTGACCCCAATTCATTTGCCGGTGTGGGCTGGGTGTTCGGTCTGCACGACAGGGCCTGGTTCCAGCGGGAGATTTTCGGCAAGGTGCGCTACATGGCTGCCTCCGGTCTCGAACGCAAATGCGACATCCAAGCCTACGTCGCAAAGGTCGCGGCCTTGAGCCGTGCTCGAATTGACGGGGAAGGGTCTGGAAAATGATAGGTTTCACCTGACACAAACCCCGTTTGTGTCCCTCATTGCTGCCGAAGACAGAATGGTTAATCTTCAGGTAGACTTTTACCGTTTAAAAAAATGTGGAGACTAAACCATGACCTCAGACGCAGCCGAAACGCTCCTTCCCATTCCCATTGACGATACGGTCCTTGCGGCCGCTTACCGGCTCAAGATGCTGGGTCTGCCGTGGTTACCTCAGGTGGGCTGTTTTGTCTGGGACCGTGAGGCCGTCATCTCGGCGCCATCTCCTTTCCCCAATCGTGTTTACTTTATCTTGAGCATTCGTCGGTTCACCGATATTTTTGGCAGCCAAGAGAAGATGCGGCAACAGCTGGTGTGGGTGCCGACGTGGCACCAGGCCATTCAGCTTTGCAGCCGATTGGGCGTTGCTGATGTCGATGCCGATCAGTTCGTCGATGGTCATCGTTTCACTTCGGGAGAAGACGGGCTCCTGCGATTGTATGCCTCAATCGCTCGACAACTGGAGGCTTCAACGACTGAATCCCCTGCGGGAGCGCGGGTGGACAGGGATTCTGCTGCAAGGCTTTGGATTCGGAGGGTGATGGAAGAAGAGTTGGGCAGCCTGGCAGACCTGCCCCATGATGTTCAGCTTCACGTTCAGTCGGTTTACGATGAAACCGGCATGGCTTACCTGGGTTGGCGGCGTATTCAGGATCGACAGCACGAGGATTGGATCCCGCCGGAGACCGCTTTCGATGCGAGCATGCTCAGTGATCTGGGACACTTCTATTCAGACTACCAGAATTTGATTAAATCCATGACGGCCATCAAAGAGCGGGTTAAGCGCCTCCAGGCAATAGACCCATCCAAAGAACCGGACCGATTCCAGCGTTTGATCGAGGACCTGCTGGCAAGCCATCGTCGGGACTCAGGGTCGGGAAACATTCTGGCGCACCTGATGGAACCGGGTTAGATTACGCCTTTCGATCACCTCCTTCACCGACCGCTCAGATGCCAATCCTCTCCCCACCCAAGCTATTTTCAAATTTCCGCAGCCTTAAGGCGTTTTCAATATCAGATCGCGGGTTTGCCGCCAATCGTGCATATCCATGATCGCCCTGGTCAGGTGATAGCGGCCGTCATCGAACACCCCATAGTCTCCACCGCCGGCCATGGCTGACACGAAGCGAATGTTGTTGCCGTAAATCAGCCATATATCACTCCAGCGCCGTTCGATGTATTCATCAAAGATGCTGCCGCCGCCGGACAACCCCTGGGCATAACCTTTGTCCCAAACCGATTGCATCAGGTCGGTGGCCGTCTTCACCGACGCGTTGGAGGTGGCGATGGTGTTGTCCAGGCGTGCAAAATACCCCTTGACCCATGATGTGTCGTGGCACGCCAAGCAGGTGCGCTGCATGGTCGACCGCCGGTTGTCCGCTTCTTTTGCCGTGATCAGATAGTCCGTGGCAAAGCTGCCGTCCAGGTCGGTGGGCAGCTGCAGGCCAGCCCGGTTGCGGATGATGGTGGTGTCCGGCGATCGGGGCTGGGGGTGGGCGTAGATCAGCCCGAAGATGCGCCAGCCCAGCCGATCGCTCATCTGGTGGGTCCGCGGGTTGATCACCTCGCCGTCCGTGTTGACCGCCAAACTGATGTGGCAGGTGGCGCAGGTGGGCGCCTGGATGTCTTCACCAATGGTCCACGGCACCGCGTTGAAATCCCATTCGTGGTGCATGGTTGAAAAAATATTGCCATGTTTGCTGGCCGAGTAGACTTTATAGGCGGGGACATCCGGGCCCGCATGGCACTCTTTGCAGGTGTACGGTTTGCGGGCCATTTCGATGGAAAAGCGGTGGCGGGTGTGGCAGGACGAACAGGCCCCACGGCTGCCGTCTAAATTGACCCGGCCCACCCCCTGGTTGGGCCAGCCGGCGATCACGGGGAATTCCAGCTCCCCGGCATCGGTGTCGCGGGTCTCGGTGCCGGTTACCTTCAATCGGGTGCCATGGCAGTAGTAACAGGCTTCCGCCCGGGTCATTTCATCGGCCGGCTCAAACTTGACCCGGTCCGCCTTTACCTCGGCCCTGCCCAGAATAGTGCGCTGCAGGTCGGCGTAGACCTTGTTTTCAGACAGGTTCTTCTCGGCCATGGCCATGATATTCTTCGAATACTGCTCACGTTCGGTGGCGTGGCAGGTGGCGCAATCATCCGGGCTGACCACCACATGGATCTCGTAGCCGTTGTGCTCGAAGGTATCTGCGTGGGCCTCGCCCCTCAGGGTATGGCATTCGGCGCACCCCACGCTGTTTCCCTGAAGTGCTTCCGGCACATTTTGGCTGGACACGCGCCGCTGCAATTCCTCGACGGCCATGGCCGCTTTGGGTGTGACCCGCGCATGGCGGCTTTTTTGCCAGTCGGCGACGATGCCGGGGTGAAAGACCGCATGGCAATCCAGGCACTCCTGGGTGGCATCGCTGACGGGGGCGTCGTCGCCGAAGGCGATGTCAGCGGCAAATACGATCAGGATGGTTAACATACCGGATAGATAGACGTTTCGCATGGGATCCTCCGATGGTGATAGATTTCAGTTGATTAGGATTGCGCCGCCACATCCACCGTCACGGACAACGTATGCACCCCGCCGCCCATGACCACCCCTTTCACCGGGGTGACATCGCCGTAGTCCCTCCCCCAGGCGACGGTAATGTGGCTTTCCCCGGCAATCCGGTTGTTGGTGGGATCCAGGTCCACCCAGCCGGTATCCGGCACGAACAGAGAGATCCAGGCATGCGAGGCATCTGCACCGATCAACCTGGGTTTTCCCGGCGGCGGCGATGTTTCCAGATAGCCGCTCACGTAACGGGCCGCCAACCCCAGTGCCCGCAGACAGCTGATGGCCACATGGGCGAAATCCTGGCAGACTCCTTTGCGGTCGACCAGCACTTGGTCCACGGCGGTATCCACGGTGGTGGCCGACTTGTCATAGGTGAATTCTGTGAAGATCCGCCGCACCAGGTCCAGGCCTCCCACCAATATCGGCGTTCCCGGCGGAAAGGAAATACGTCCGTAGTTCATTGCCTCGGGGGAGACCGTGACGAGCGGACTGACGAAAACGAACTGGTTGGCCGCCAGTTCCGCCGGGCTTTCATGGGCAGCCAGCCGCCGGGCCACGGTCTCCCAGGGTGGCGTTTCCGCCGCTGCCGGCGTGACCGTCAGGGAGGAGGTTTCCACCATGCTGACGGTGCTCATGGCCAGTTCGTCGTGGGGCTGCTGCACCATGAACACATGGGCGATGTTGCCGAAGTAGTCCGTGCGCTGGTGCAGGTACTGGGGCTCCGGCACAATCGTCAATCGGCTCTGCATCACCTGTTGGGTGCCGGTCTCGCGGGGGTGCAGGAACAGTTCGTTCTGGGAGAGGGAAGCCGGTTCCGAATAGCGGTAGGCCGTTTTGTGGAGGATGCGGTATTTCATGGCTGGTGGTCGCCGCCGATCATTGAAAAATGGGGCGTCGCCTGGACCCGGGTTAGATAGTGGGCGCTGATCTGCTGGGCGAAATCCTTGAGGCGGGCATCCATCAGCTCCAGGAATGCCGTCAACGATTCGGTTTGCGCACCGCCTTTGCTGCAGCGCATGCCGGTGAGGTCCAGCAGCCGCACGGCGGTAAGCATCTCCAGGGAAAGGCGCTCCTCCGGGTTGGCGAAGCGCCGTTCGCTCTGGCGGGGCAGGTGCTCCACGTGGGCGACCAACTGGCTGACCTGGAAGGCCAGGGATTTGGGGTTGCTCTCGTCCACGATGAGCAGGTCCAGCACCGGGGCCAGTTGAAAAGCAGTCCGGTAGCGTGCACGGTAGGTCATGATGCTGTCGGCCACTTCCAGCAGTGCCTCCAGGGCGCTTCGCGATTCAGTGCACACCTGGGGCAGGCCGATACGGATCAGACCGGTCTGGTTCATGGCACGCTCCGCCCGGCGCCCCATGTCCATGAAGCGCCACCCCAGACCGCGGGTCATGCTCTCCATGGCCAGACCGCTGAAGGCGCTCAGGGTGAACAGCGTATCGTCCAGCAGTTCCAAGGGGTCGCTGGCCGGATTGTCGGCGAAGCTTTCCAGCCGGTTGATCACGCGCCAGGAATCCAGGGAGAGCCGGTCGCGCACATTGCGGGCGGCGTCCTGCACCCGTTTGAGAACGACGACCACGCTGTCGGGCCTGTCCTTGCCGTACAGGGCGGCATCCAGGTGGGCGAACAACTCGCGATAGCGAGGGATATCGACGCCATCCGCGGGAACCGGCGGAAAGATATTGTCTGCCCTGAGCAGGTTCAGCAGAAAGGGCAGTTCGGGGATGTCTCCCGGCCGGGCTTCGCCGGACAGACGGCGAAAGACGGACCGCAGGAGCCGGACCAGCCCCTCGGCCCGCTCCAGGTAGCGTCCCAGCCACAGCAGGTGGTCCGCCACCCGGCTGGGCAGATCGCTGCTGCGCCGGAATTCGGCCACCGCCTGTAGCCCGCCCATCAGGCTGAAGGGCTCCACCGGTTGGTCGGACAATACCCAGATGTCCTTGCTCTGTTGCTGCTCTGGACAATCGCCAGTCAGGGTGCCCACATCCGCCGAGGTAATGGCCAGGCCGCCGGGCATGACGCTGAACCCATCGTCGGTTGCACAGGCAAAGACCCGCAACAGCGTGTAGCGTGAACCGACGCTGCCGTTGTCATAGGCGGGGACCACCGACGGACGGACCGGATCGCGTGCCATGAAGGCGTGGGGCGACGCCTGAATCGACGCCATCAGTTCGGCCGGCAGGCAGGGCGCCGTCGACCGGTCCATGGCCGGGCCAACGGTTAATCGCTCCAGATTGGCCAGGACATGGTTCATTCCATCGGCGGTTCCACACCACCAGGCCGGGTGGTTTTCCAGTAGCAGGTCCTCTCCCGTGAGCTGTTGGCAGAGCGCGGGCAGGAAAACCGACAGAGCCGGAGTATCCACGAACCCGCTGCCGATGGGGTTGACGATATCGATGTTCCGCTCCCGGGAGACCTGGATCAGTCCGGCTACCCCGTTTGCCGTTTCCCGCCGCAGGGCGAAGGGATCGCTGCTGTCGTCCGCCGTGAGCCGGACGATGGCTTCCACCGGCTCCAGTCCGGCCAGTTTTTTTAAAAATACCTTGCCGTTGCGCACGGTCAGATCCTGGCCCTCCACCAGCGGGTAGCCCAGGTAGCGGGAGAGCAGGGCGTGCTCGAAATAGATGCGGCTGTCCGGTCCCGGCGAGAGCAGCACGATGCCGGGGTCCCTCTGCCGAAGGGCGGCCCTTTGGAGCAGGCTATGGTGAAAGGTGTGGAAGAAAGGCGCCAGACGGCGGATCTGGGTCTGGTGGTACAGTTCGGGGAAGACCCTGGAAATGACAATCCGGTTTTCCAGTGCATAGCCCAGGCCGGCCGGGTTGGCGCCGTAGTCCCGAAGCACCCGGAAGCGTCCGTCCGGGCCCCGGTACAGGTCGGCGGCGTAATAGCTCAGAAAGCGGCTGCCGGCGGGTTGAATGCCATGGCAGGGCCGCAGGAAATTGGGGTTGGCAAAAACCAGTGCCGAGGGGATCCAGCCGTCATTGAGCAGGATCTGAGGGCCGTAGGTGTCCGCCAGGATCTTCTCCAGCAGACGCGCCCGCTGAATCAGGCCGGCCTCTATACCGGCCCATTCCCCTGCGGTAAGCGGCAGCGGAATCATTTCCAGTGCCCAGGGGGTTCCCCGCCCGGCTGGGTCGTCGAAGGGGTTGTAGGTGGCCCCGTCCTCGTGGCGCATGCGCCGGACCCGGTCCTGGCGCTTCTTGAGCACATCGGTCCCCATGGCATCCAGCGCGGTAATCACTGGCTGCCAGTGTTCTCGGGGGCTTGCCGGTGAAAAAAATGCCTCGCCATAGGCATTGCCGGGCCATGCAATCGAGTTGAACAGGGACGCCGATGCGTGCGGGGGGAGTGCCGGGTCGCTAAGGTCTGCCTTGATCATGCAACTGATGCCTCGTGTCAGGTTTTTTTTGGCGCCGCTATGGGGCGACCGGTGCGGATTTACCCCTTTCACCGTCGCAAATCAAGGGTATATGGAAAATAGGGGTTGGTTTCCGCTTCCGGGATCGCCGCGTCCATACCGGGAGTGTGGCCACCGGGAACGAAGCGCGCATTGCGCCGGCCTTCGGCTTCATAGGCGTTGACGGGGAAATTGTCATGGTGGCGTCCTCCCGGATGCCCCACATGATAGGTGCAGCCGCCCACGGAACGGCTGGACCAGGTGTCGAAAAGATCGATGGTCAAGGGGCTGTGCACACCGATGGTGGGGTGCAGGCAGGACGGCGGCTGCCAGGCCCGATAGCGAATGCCGGCCACGAACACACCTTCCACCGGGGTCGGCTGCAAAGGAACGCGCCGGCCGTTGCAGACAACCATGTGGCGTTTCCCGGTCATGCCGGAAACCTTGACCTGGAGCCGCTCTACCGATGAATCTACATAGCGGGCGGTGCCTCCGCCGCCGGGCTCCTCGCCGAGCACATGCCAGGGCTCCAAGGCCTGGCGCAGCTCGATTTCCATGCCTTGGCAGGTCACTTTCCCGTGGATCGGGAAGCGAAACTCGAAATGGGGATGAAAAAAATCCATGGATACCGGGAAGCCGGCCTGGTTCAAGGTTTTCAGCACATCCGCGAAATCATCGCTTATCGGCTGGGGCAGCATGAAGCGGTCGTGCAGCCGCGTGCCCCAACGAGTCAGCTCCCGGCGATAGGGCGTTTGCCAAAACCAGGCCACGAAGGTGCGCAGGAGCAGCTGCTGGGCCAGGCTCATGCGGGCGTGGGGCGGCATCTCGAAAGCACGGAACTCCAGCAGCCCCAATCTACCGGCGGCGCTGTCCGGTGAATAGAGCTTGTCGATGCAGAATTCGGCCCGGTGGGTGTTGCCGGTGACGTCCACCAGCAGGTGGCGAAAGAGTCGGTCCACCAGCCATGGCGGGCATGGCCGGTCCGGACCCGTTTGCCGCTCGAGTTCGGCAAAGGCGATCTCGAGTTCATACAGGCTGTCGTGGCGGGCTTCATCGATGCGCGGCTGCTGACTGGTGGGGCCGATGAAAAGGCCGGAAAAGAGAAACGACAAGGACGGGTGGTTGTTCCAGAAGGAAACGAAGCTGCGCAGCAGGTCCGGCCGGCGCAGGAAGGGGCTGTCTGCCGCCGTCGCCCCGCCGAGGATGATGTGGTTGCCGCCCCCCGTGCCAGTGTGGCGGCCGTCGACCAAAAATTTTTCGGTGCCCAGGCGCGTCTGACGGGCCGTTTCGTAAAGTGAGGTGGTGCAATCGACCAACTCCTGCCAGCTGTGCATGGGTTGAATGTTTACCTCGATGACCCCGGGGTCGGGGGTGATCTTGAAACTGTCCAGGCGCGGGTCATAAGGCGGCGTATACCCTTCGATCAATACTGGCAAACCGGTCTTTGCAGCGGCGGCCTCGATGGCGGCCACCAATTCCAGGTACCCTTCCAAAGAGACGATCGGCGGCATGAACACATACAGACGACCCCCGCGGGGTTGCACACACAGTGCCGTGCGAACCACCCAGGCGGCGGATTCACCGACCGCCGGGGCCGGTTCGGTAAAGGGCCTGGGTTGGGTGCGCACACCGTCACCCATCCGCTCCGCCGGTCTGCCGGAAAGGGCCTGCTGGCCCTCGTGAAGCGTGGGCAGCGGTCCCCGATCGGCCATGGGGTCCAGCGGGTGGTCATAGGGAAAATCCGCCTTGGTGACCCAGGGCAGTGACTCCAGCGGCAAGCGCAGCCCGGCCGGGGAATCGCCGGGCAGCAGAAACATGTGCCCTCCCCGCAACGGCCAGGGGCCGCTCTTCCAGGAGCCGTGCTGTATGGGCAGGACATAGCTCACTACCGCCCCCAGCCCTCGCTGAAAGGCGCCCGCCATACGCGACCGGGCCTCGGCGTCCTCCAGTTTGGGGTCGGTGGGATCCACATTCACCGGCAGCCGCTGCTCTTTGTGTAGATAGTACAGGACGTCCTCGTACCCTTCGCGGATGAAGCGCCGGCTTACCTGAAGTGTGTCGGCCAAGGTGTCGATGAAGACCTTGGCCTCGGCAATGCCGAAGCCATAATCTTTGGACACATCGGCGATCCAGCGGTCGTCGGTCCACACCGGCTGGCCGTCCCGGCGCCAATAGCAGCCCAGGGCCCAGCGGGGAAGGGATTCACCCGGGTACCATTTCCCTTGTCCATAGTGCAGCAGGCCGCCGGGAGCCCATTGCCGCCGCAGCCGTTTGAGCAGGGTTTCGGCCAACTGCTGCTTCTCCTCGCCCAGGGCACCGGTGTTCCATTGTTCGCCGTCCATGTCATCGATGGAGACGAAAGTGGGTTCGCCGCCCATGGTCAGGCGTACATCCGCCTCTGCCAGCTGTTGATCCACCCGATCTCCCAATTCCACGATGGCGGTCCAGATCTCCTCCGGGTAGGGCCGTGTGGAACGGGGCGCTTGGCGAATGCGCCGCACGCTCATGCTGTGGTTGAAATCCACCTCGCATTTTTCAAGTGCCCCGGTGATCGGCGCCGCGCTCTGGGGCTGCGGAGAACAGGCCAGCGGGATGTGCCCTTCGCCGGCAAAGAGCCCCGAGGTGGGGTCCATGCCCACCCATCCGGCCCCGGGCAGGTAGACCTCGGTCCAGGCATGCAGGTCGGTGAAGTCGGTTTCCGGCCCGGATGGGCCGTCCAGGGACTTGACGTCCTGGGCCAGCTGGATCAGGTAGCCGGACACGAAGCGGGCGGCTAGGCCTAAGTGGCGCAGGATATTGACCAGCAGCCAGGCCGAGTCCCGACAGGATCCGCTGCCTAATGTCAGGGTCTGCTCGCAGCTCTGCACATTGGGTTCCATGCGGATCAGATAGCGGATGTCGCGGCTAAGCCGCTGGTTCAGATCGACCATGAAATTGTTGGTCGGTCTGGCTCTGCGGTCAATTTCCGCCATATACGCTTTGAGTTCCTTGCCCGCCGGTTCCTTGGCCAGATAGGGCCCCAACTCCGCCTTGAGCGACGACTCGTAGTAGAAAGGAAAGCTCTCGGCATCGGGTTCCAGGAAAAAATCGAAGGGGTTGATGATGATCATCTCCGCTACCAGATCCACCTCCACGACGAGTTCGGTGGTCTTTTCCGGAAACACCAGGCGGCCCAGGTAGTTGCTGAAGGGATCCTGCTGCCAATTGATGAAATGGGTTTCGGGGGATACTGTCATGGAGTAGCTCAGGATCGGCGTCCGGCAATGGGGCGCCGGCCGCAGCCGGACGATGTGGGGGGAAAGGGAGATGCGCCGGTCATAGCGGTACGACGTCTTGTGATTCAGGGCAACATGAATTCCCACGGGGAGTCCTTTCTACTGCTCGTTGGTGGATGCCTCGATCAGGGGCTTGAGGTTGAAGAAAGTGGTGCCGATGGCGCCGTCCACTATATTGAGCCGGGTTTGCAGGCTGTCCAAGTACTCGTGCAGCCCATGATCGACCACTTCGTCGATGTCGGTGTATTCCAGATCCGCCTTGAGGCGGCCCAGCCGTTTTTCGGCGATGTTGTTGGCCGACCCGGGGGGCGAGCCGTTGATGCGGTGCAGGCAGATCTGTGCTTTTGAGATGCAGTGGCGGATGGATCGGGGAAACTGGCTGTCGAAAATCAGAAAACCGGCCACCTTGCGGGGGGTGATGAGGTGATGCTCCTTGCGGTACATCTCGAAGGCGCTGGCGGATTTCAGCACCGCCGTCCACTGAATGTTGTCGATGGGGGTGTTCACCAGATCCGCCTGCGGCAGCAGCATGAAGTATTTGACGTCCAGAATCCGGGACGTCTTGTCCGCCCGTTCCATCATCATGCCGATGCGGGCGAAGTTCCAGGCTTCGCCATGGCTCATGGTGGAATCCATCAGGCCGGTGAACAGGTGGCTGCGCATCTGGATGATCTTGAAGAAGCGGTGGGGGTCTTCCATGGCCATGGTCAGGCTGCTTCCGTCGGCCAGTTCCAGATAGAAATTGTTCAAGTGCTCCCACATCTCCGAGGAGATGATTTCGCGAATGGAGCGGCCGTTTTCGCGTGCCGCGGACAGGCAGGAAAGAATGGAATTCGAATAATCCCGGTCAAATGTCAGAAACCGGATCACCGCCTCCTGGTTGTAGTCCGGGGAATTTTTTTCGAATCGGCCCTGATCGCCGGTGATCATCACCAGCGGCTCCCAGTGCTTGCCTTTTTCCGACGGCATGTCCAGCAGCAGGTTGAGGTTGACACTGATGAAGCGGGCCACATTTTCGGCCCGCTCAATGTATCGGCACATCCAGTAAATTGAGTTGGCTACACGGCTGAGCATCGATCTTCCTCCGCTGAAGAGAGAACCGCAGAATGTCCAATTTCCAATGACGAATGTCGAAGGGTCGTATCGCTGCGCGATGGCGGCGAATTTAAATGACCGAGTTCATTCCTTCGATATTCTGCGGTTCTTTGTTCGATATTGGATATTCGCTTTAAGAGACGCGACTATCAGACTAGGCAGCTTTCATAGTACCCACGTGTCCTTGCTGCCTCCACCCTGGGACGAGTTGACAACCAACGAGCCCTTGGTCAGCGCCACCCGGGTCAGGCCGCCGGGCTGCACATAGATTTCCTCGCCAAAGAGCACGTAGGGCCGCAGGTCCACGTGGCGCCCCTCGATGCGGTCTCCCACGATGGTGGGCACCCGGGAAAGCGAAATGGTCGGCTGGGCCATGTAGTTGCGCGGTTCGGCGGTGATCTTCTCGGCGAAGGCCGCCCGCTCCGTCTCCGTGGCATGGGGGCCCACCAGCATGCCGTATCCGCCGGACTCGTTGGCGGCCTTGACCACCAGTTGATCCAGGTGTGCCAGTACATAGGCCCGGTCCTGGTCCTCCCGGCAGATATAGGTCGGCACGTTGGGCAGGATCGCCTCCTCGCCGGTGTAGTATTTAATGATCTTGGGCACGTAGGCGTAGATCACCTTGTCGTCGGCGATGCCGGTGCCCGGTGCGTTGGCCATGGCGATGCGTCCCGCCTTGTAAACGTCTATAAGACCCCGTACTCCCAGCATGGAATCGGGGCGAAACACTGCCGGGTCGATAAAATCATCGTCGATTCGGCGGTATAGCACATCCACGCGTTGGAGGCCTTTGGTGGTGAGCATGTGGACGAATCCGTCGGACACCACCAGGTCCTGACCTTCCACCAACTCCACCCCCATCTGCTGGGAGAGAAAGGAGTGCTCGAAGTAGGCGCTGTTGTAAATGCCGGGTGTCAGTACACCGATGGTGGGCGCGTGGACGTGATCCGGCGCCAGGTATCCCAGTACCTCCAGCAGTTTGGATGGATAATCGTCCACCGGGCGCACCCGGGAGGCCTCGAAAACCTGGGGGAAGGTGCGTTTGAGCACCTGGCGGTTCTCCAGCACGTAGGAGACGCCGGATGGGCAGCGCAGGTTGTCTTCGAGCACATAAAAACGCCCGTCGCGGTCGCGCACCAGATCGGTGCCGGTCACATGGCACCATATCCCTCGCGGCGGGGTAAACCCTTCGCACTCCTTGCGGTAGGTCCGGCTGGTGAGGATCAGGTCTTCGGGAACCACCTTGTCCCTCAGGATCTTCTTGTCGTTGTACACGTCCTGGATGAATTCATTGAGGGCGAAGATGCGCTGCTTCAACCCGCTCTCGATCTGCTGCCAGTCACCGCCGGAGACGATGCGCGGGATGATATCGAAGGGCATGATCTTTTCGGTGCCCTCATCGCGGCCGTATACATTGAAGGTAATTCCCATTTTGAGGAGCAGGGCCTCGGCCGCTTTCTGGCGTATGGCCAGGTCCCCCGGCGGCAGCGACTCGATCTTGTCCACCAGCAATTTAGACCCGGGACGGGGGTTGCCGTCGACATCGATCAATTCATCGTAATAATTACCCGGATCATACGTACTGAATGTCTCCATCGGGTCATTTCCTCCTCGGTTGCGATTGGGTACGAAAAAGATATACGTATCTCTACGATTGGGGACATTTGCATCCGGCAAGGAGCATACTGGCAGTCTGAGGTCGCCAGTGTGCTTGTTGCCTTGGGGCATTTCAGGTTAAATGGCTGGATCTTGTATATATCGCGTGCCAGTATGTCAAGACGGTACTTGCGTGTCAATCGTTATAATAATACAGTATGTTGTACGATATCAAATACGTCAGGTGAATGCAAATACGTCTTTGATCATGTGTTCCCGACAAGCATTAACCCGGGTTTAGGCGCTTCTCGCTGTTTGACAGCATGACCTTAACATGTCGCTGTGTTTTGAGGGATCGTCGTTGGCGCAGTTCAACATGCCCGGCTCCTGGCCGGTTTTTTATGGGTGTCGCCGACGTATTTGTTTGCTGGAAAGTTTTTTTTTTGAAATAATTATCGTTTGCTGCTTTAAGCGGTTTGGCGTCAAGCAGGCCGGATCGATGATTTGATGCAGAAAACGCTGTTTCATGGACCCATCAACCTTACACCACCGTGAAAGCAGGCCATGCACACCGGACCTATACAAAACTTGATCAAAGCCCTGGGCGCCGCCCTTCTCGGCGCATGCCGTGATCTGGCGCCCATCGTCATCGTCATCGCTCTGTTCCAGCTTCTGATCTTGCGCCAACCCTTCCCTGACCTGGTATCGGTCCTGGGCGGACTGGCTTTGGTGGTTGTCGGGCTGTCCCTTTTTGTGGTTGGCCTGGACATCGGCCTTTTTCCCCTCGGTGAAGCCCTGGCTGAAGAGTTTGCCCGCAAGGGCAGCCTTGTCTGGTTGTTGGTGTTCGCTTTTGCCCTGGGTTTCGGTACCACCGTCGCCGAGCCGGCCCTGATCGCCGTGACCAGAGAAGGCGCCAGGGCAGCGGCTGAAGCCGGCCTGATCGAGAATATCCCAGCTGCTGTGAAACAGTATGCCCTGCATGTCCGGCTGACCGTGGCGCTATCGGTCGGTGTCGCCATCGTTCTGGGCGTGCTGAGAATTCTTAAGGGATGGTCGTTGCCGATGATCGTCGTAGGCGGATACGTGCTGGTCATGGTGATGACCTTGTTCGCACCCAAAGAGATCGTGGGACTGGCCTATGATTTAGGCGGGGTGACCACCTCAACGGTTACCGTGCCCCTGGTGACGGCCTTGGGAGTGGGGCTGGCCCGCACGATTCGGGGAAGGAACCCCTTGACCGACGGCTTCGGCCTGATCGCCCTGGCATCCCTGACCCCGATGATCTTCGTCATGGTTTTAGGCTTGTTCGTCCATTAGGAGCGCTATGGAACTCTTTTTAGACCCTATGAAGTTGCTGCTGGCTACGGCTAAAGACGTGCTGCCGGTGCTCGGGCTGCTGGTGTTGTTTCAGATGGTGGTGTTGAAGCGGCCTCTGCCGAGACCGGGCAGGATTATTTTCGGCTTTTGCCTGGTGCTGGTGGGCATGGCCTGTTTTTTAGGCGGCCTGGATCTGGCGCTTTTCCCGGTGGGACGGACCATGGCCCTGCAACTGGCCAAAGGTGCCCAGAGCGGCGGTAAAGAGATGTGGGCCGCTTACGGATGGATATACCTGTTTGCCTTTTTGGTCGGGTTTTCCACCACCATCGCGGAGCCGTCGCTGATCGCCGTCGCCAACAAGGCCGAAGAGGCGTCTTACAAGGCCGTATCATCACTGGGGCTGCGGATTGCGGTTGCCCTTGGCGTGGCTGTGGGCATTACCCTGGGCACCTTCCGCATTGTGACAGGAACCCCGCTTTATATCTATATCCTGGCCGGCTACGTGGTGGTCGCCATTCAAACCTATTTCGCTCCGCGGATGATCATTCCGCTGGCCTATGACTCCGGCGGG
>NZ_JBFELV010000067.1:0-16478 GCF_041551955.1 Desulfosarcina sp. | reverse complement strand
TTCATCGGGGACAGCACCCCTTTTTCGCCGATGGCACCCGTGGCGATCATCTGGGCGGCGATGCTGGCCGGATAGCCCACGCCCTGGGCCATGGCCATGAGCCCCGTCTCCAGGTCCCGTTCGATGAGCAGCCGGCTGGTCAGGCGAACCCGCCGACCGCCCTTTATACCCTCGAACACGTTGAGCATGGCCACCAGGTCCTTCTCGCCGCGCCGGTATTGAAGCTGAGGCCCCAGGAGTTTGTCCATCATCTGGTAGGGCGACACCGCGCCGGGAAGGCCCGCCACGGGTGCCTCGCTCAAAAAGCCCAACTGCTTCAGTGGCCGCCAAAAGGCGCTCCAACCGGGCCAGCGCAGGGTGTAGCGCCCGGTTTCGCGAATGCTTGACGTCACGCCGAGGGCGTCGGTAAAGAAGACCGCATTGCCGTTGGGGATGGCTTCCAACTGGCCAAGACCTGGGAAATCCACCGTGTGAACACAGGCGGGTTCGTGTTGGCGGTCGTTGGGGATGTCGATAACCTTACCCTCACGGATGATCCTGCTATCTCTCTTGGTGGAGGCGAGCACTCCCTCGAACGTCCACGAGACTTTGTAGTTGAGGGGGTTGTCGCAGGCGGCTCGTTCCGGGAATCCACCGCAGTAGGAATTGATCACATTCAGTTCGTCGAAGCGGCGCCGGGCTTCCCCATAAATGAACAGGTCGATTCCCGGGTCCAGGCCGCATTCGGGCAGGATGGCCATGCCCGCGTGCTGTGCGCTTTCGTGCAAGTGCGCGATGGGGTAAGCGTAGTTGGTGTTGACCACGCTGACACCGGCGCGGATGGCTGCTTGGCAAACCGTCTCCAGAAATTTTCGGGGGAGCAGGTCGATGGCCACATCCGCCTGCCGGAAAAGGCGGTCCAGGCTTTCCGAATCGCCGGCGTCCAGTGACGCGGTGCGGACCTTGGTCTTGTCGATAAAATCCGATATATCCCTGAGTCCCTCGAGGCTGGCATCCGCACAGACTACTTGTTCAACGGTCGAGCTGCAGGCCAGGTCGACCGTGGCGGCTTTCCCTTGGATCCCACAGCCACCTAATACCAGTACTCTCATTGTTTGTACACTCTCTTTTCTGTTTTAGCTCGTGAACGGGTTTCAGCGAGGTCAATTTTTCCAGTTGGCTGATCAACTGGCCGCAGGATTCAATGTTGATTCCGATCAGCGCCGTCATCCGGTCAGATATGGCTGACAGGTTCACCAGGCCGGCTAAACCCAGGATGCCTGATTGGATCAGCGCTTTGATACGGGAGCGGACGGTTGGTGCGGTGACTTCCGGACGATTGGCCATATGGGCCATGGTCACCCGACCGTCCTGTTTAAGCAGTCGGACAAGTTTTTTGTCCAGTATGTCCAGATTGAGTTTGGGCACCGGCCCGCCTTGGGCCAAGCTAACGTAATAGGAAAAAATTTTGTTTTAAATTAATCGTTATGGTAAAAAAAAGTCAATAATCTTTTTTATTTGGTCTAAAGTCTGCAGAAATTTTTTTAGACGGGTCTGAGCAAGGCCTGCTTGAGGGTGGATCGCCGCTATCTGGACCCATCCATGATCGTCATCCGTAGAGCCGCCCCAAAAAATAGTTCATCTGCTTATACCACCAGGGCCAGTCGTGGTTGACATCGTGGCCCCAGTAGTCGATCCAGGCGTCAATTCCCTTGTCTTTGAAAATATGGTCGAGGGCGCGGGTGTCCTCAATGGCCTCTTCCTCCCAGGCACCCTGGCCCACGGCGATGATGATCGTGCGCTCGCGATAGCGATCCAGGTACCAGGGATCTGAAATTCCCGACAGGTAGTTCACCGGCGAGTTGTAGTAGACGGCTGCCATGTCATCGGCGGCGTTGCCGAACTCCTGGCGGTCCAGCCGGTAGAGTCCGCTCAGGGCGATGGTGCCGGCAAACAGGTCCGGATGCCGGAGAAAAAAATTGACGGCATGGAAGGCCCCCATGCTGCAGCCGTTGGTCATTATCCGCAGTCGGTCGTCGTTGCATTGGTTGCGAACGAATGGGACCACTTCTGATGTGATGTACTGGTCATATTGCTCGTGGCGGGCATTTCGTTCGGCCGGCGGCACCGAAAAATCGTACCAGGAGTGGGCGTCAATACTGTCCACGCAGAACAGCTTGATACGGCCGCTGTCGATGAACGGGGCGATGGCCGAGACCATGCCCATGCCTTCGTAGTCGAAATAGCGTCCCCGGGAACTGGGGAAGACAATCAACGGCTGGCCCCAGTGCCCGTAAACCTTGACCACCATATCCCGTTCGAGGCGGGGGCTGTGCCAGGCGTGTTCTTCGATATGCATCTTCGTTCCTTGTCGATGTTTATCAGTTGGTGTCGTGGATAAAGCCGATGATCTCCTCGATCTGGGCCATGTCCGGGGATCGGAAGATGTAGCCGAAGTCACCTAAAGCGCTGCTGAAAACCCCCGGCACACCGGCTGCCTGGACCATGAATGCACCGTACCGATCCATTATCGCCTCATGGCTGTTGGCGTAGTTGTATCGGTTTTTGCGGCTGGCATAGCAGCAGTGATATTTACGTTGGTATTTCAGCGGGGAGAGCTTCTTCATCATGACCTGGGCCCACAGGCGATAGACATCGATGTCGCAGGCAAAATTGAACATATCCGTGGTGAATCCGCCCGGCGGACGCATGTTCACTTCCAGGGCCACATACTTGCCCGGGTCGGTTTCGAAAAACTCGATATGGAAAAAGCGCTCCCTCACCTCGAAGGCTTTCACGGACTGGCGTCCCGCCTTCTCCAGGGCCGGCGGGATATCCCGCATGGAGGTGTAGTGGATGTGCCGGGCCTGGTTCACGGTCTCCATGATGCCCTGGCTGAATCGGTGTCCGGTAAAAAATACCAGGTCGCCATTGGCGTCGGCAAGACCGTCGAAAGAGACGATGGTGCCCTGAACGAAGGCCTCCATGATGATGTCCAGATCCGGCTTGGCGGAAAAGAAGGCATCCAGGTCCGCATCGCTGTCCAGGCGGTAGGTGTCCAGTGCCCCGACCCCGGCATCGGGTTTGGCCACCACTGGATATCCGGTGACTTTGATCAGGCCGCGGGCCTCTTGACGGGTGGAGACTACACGGCCGGCAGCCACGGGGATCCCGGCGGACTGAAAGCGTCCTTTCATCAGGGACTTGCGTTTGATGACGTCAATATCGCGGCCGCGCACGCCGGTGATGTTAAAATCGTCGCGGATGCGCGCCTCGGTGGCCAGCCAGTATTCGTTGAGGGATTCAAACCGGTCGATTTTTCCATAACGATGGGTGTAGTACCCGCAGGCGCGCACCAGCTGGTCGTAGTCGTGCATGTCAGTCAACCGGTAATACTCGGTCAGTGCTTCTTTTACCACCGGGACCAGGTCTTGACTGGCTGCGTCGCCGATGCCTAGCACGTTGGCGCCCAGCTCCTTCAGGTTTTTGCAGAAGAGATGGTAGTGGTGCGGAAAATGGGGAGACAGGTAAATCAGATTCATGTTCAGCCCTTCAGATTGGAATTTATTTCTGGCTTGGTCTTTGTAATTGGTTGTTTCAGTTTTATCCGGATCAGGTTTCTAAGCCTTTGTCCGCTGAATATCCCCGGCCATCTTCAACAGCCGCTCCCGGTTCGGTGACCGGATGATGTAGCGATAGCGGCTCATGGCTTCCTGAAATATTTTCGGATTTTCGCCGAATTCGACCAGCGCGTCTCCCAGGCGCTGCTGAAGCTGGCCGTGGGTGTAGACGTAATTCCGATTTCGGCGGCCCACATAGGCACAGTAAAATTTTTTATTGGCCGCCATGCTCACCTGCCCGCTTGCGGTGATCATGCGGGCATAGGCGTTAAAAAGGTCATCATCGACACTGTAGTTCATCATGTCAAGGATGGCCCCGCCGGGCGGCCGACAGTTGATTTCGATGGGCATGTACGTGCCGTCCATGAAAAAGAACTCGAAGTGGAAAAATTTGCGGCGGATCTCGAAGGTTTTCACCAACTGCCTGCCGATGTTCAGCAGCGGTTTCGGGATGCGGCGCTCCACATAGAAAAAAGTGTCTTTTCCGTGGACATAGTCAAGCACGCCGTCCCCGTAGGTCAGGGTGTTTTCGAACAGCAACCCGCCGTTACCGTCCACCAGCCCGTCGTAGCTGACGATGGGGGCATCCACAAATGCCTCCATGAAATAGTCCGCGCCCAGCGCAGAAAGCAGTTTTTTTAGCTGTCCCGGATCGCTTACCTTGTGGATGCGACTAGCACCCACTCCTTCGTCGGGCTTCAAGATCAGGGGGAAACCGATCTCCTTGGCCAGGTCGAGGCCGTGAGCGGCGTCTTTCAGGCGTTCTCCCCTGGCAGTGGTCAGGCCACAGGCCGCGAACTGCCGTTTCATTGCCGATTTTTTTTTCAGCCGGTCCAGATCCCCGGGGCGGATTCCAGGAATGTTGAGAATCCGGTTGATATGGGCCTCCGTGCCCAGCCAGATTTCGTTGTGTGACTCCACCACGTCAAAATGGCCTGGCGAACCCATGGCTGTTTTTGCGTACAGGAGTTCCTCCAGCGCCCGGTCCACCGCATCAACTGAAGTCAGATCGGCTCGGACATAATATCGAATGGCGTTACGGAGGCGTTCGGGCATGTCGTAGAAATCGGACTCACCCATTGCCCAGACGTTGGCTCCGTGTCTGTCCAATGCTAAAATGAAATTGGCGAAGTTGGGAGGAAATTCCGGGGACAAGTAGAGAAATTCCATAATGCCTCGCGATGGCAGATGCAGGGTGTCGGCAACCGGGGCCGCGGCTTCATCTTAGATGACGCGTACAGTCATTATGGGTATGAAACCGGCGGTTGGCAAGCGATATCGGCCTCGCCTGACGCCGACCAAGCAACCCCAAGGATTTACTGCTGTGAGGCGAGGTCCCGGATTCCTCGGCCTTCATTTTGGGCCGCGCCCCGACTGCGGGCGAGGTTGTTTAGAAACGGCCGGAACCACCGGCGGTAGCGTTATTTGATCCGCATGTCCCCCGTCTGCATGAACCGGTGGTGGAACCCCAGCGCCTCTTGGAGCAGGTGAGGCTCGTGGCCGCCGGTCTCTTTTTTTGCCCGTTGGTAATAGTCCCACAACTGGTCCCGGTAATCGGGGTGTGCGCATTTACGGATGACCTGTTCGGCCACCTGTCGCGGCGTCAAGGGACGGGTGTCCACCAGCCCGTATTCGGTCACGACCACGTCCACCGAGTGTTCGCTGTGGTCCACGTGGGAAACCATGGGCACGATGGCCGAGATTCTCCCGTCTTTGGCCGTGCTGGGGGTGACGATGAAAGAGACGGACCCGTTGCGCATGAAATCGCCGGAACCACCGATACCGTTCATCATCTGAGAGCCCATCACGTGGGTCGAGTTGACTTGGCCGTAAATGTCCACTTCGATGGCGGTGTTGATGGCGATCACGCCCAGGCGCCGGATTACTTCCGGCGCGTTGGAGATCTCCACCGGCCGGAGGACCAACTTTTCCTTGTAGCGGTATAGCTCGTTGTAAAACCGGGCCCGGGCCTTTTCGGACAGGGTCAGCGAGGATCCGGACGCAGCCCGGGCCTTGCCCAGATCGATGAGATCCAGCACGCTGTCCTGGAGCACCTCGGAGTAGATGTCCAGGTTCTGGAAAAAATCGTCATCTACGAAGCCGCCCAGCACGGCGTTGGCTACATCCCCAACTCCGGACTGCCAGGGAAGGGAAGCCGGCTGGCGACCTTTTTTGATTTCATGTCGAATGAAGGCGAGAATCTGGGCGGCGATCTGCCGGGCGATATCATCGGGAGGCGTGAACACCGGACAGGTGTCCTGTTCGTTGCTGAAGACGATGCCCACCACACGGTCGGGGTCCATCTCGATGAAGGGTTTTCCAATGCGGTCGGCGGTCCGGTATATGGGAATCGGCATGCGATAGGGCGGATCTTCTGGAATGAATATGTCGTGGATACCCTCCAGATCCTCGCCATGGGCGGATATCTCGATGATGATTTTTTCTGCCTCCCGTACGTAAGTGGGCGTATTGCCGACGGAAGTGGTCGGTATCAGGTGGCCTTTTTCAGTGATGCTAAGGGCCTCTACCACCGCCACGTCGGCGTTGCCCCAGGCGCCCGAGCGCACCAGACCCGAAAGCTGGGAGAGGTGGTCGTCCTTAAAGAAAATTTCTTCGTTGTTGATCTTCTGCCGCATGCAGCGGTCGCTCATGTAGGGGCGACGTGACCGCACCAGATCGGCCCGGGCCAGCAAGCCGTCCACCAGTTCGCTGGTGGAGGCGCCGGCAAACAGGTTGATTTTGAACCGCTCGCCGGCCTCGGCCCGTCTAACCAGAGCCTGGGAGATGAGTTTGGGATATCCGGCGGTGAAGCCAGATATAAACAGGTTGGTGCCGTCCTGGATGCATCGGCAGGCATCATCGGGACTGGTGACCTTGTCCAGCAAGGGTTGATATAGAATGCGGTTTTTGATCATCGTTTTCTTTCTTGTGTCAATGAGTCGGGTAACTGGCCAAGAGGCAGGCTTATAGGCATATTGCCGGAAAAACGCAAGTCAATCAACCGCTCTGCGGGGTGACCGGTCAAAACTCAAAAAATTGCCGACGGAAAATGCATAATTTCTTGTGCATAGCAGGGTCTTGTTCTATAGTAATATGTTTAAAAATAAAGCTGATGGGGAAAAAATGCCTAACTCGATAATCATATCCACCGGATGCTGTATTCCGTCCGAGATCATACCCAATAGCCACTTTCTTGAAAATGAGTTTTTCGGCTCGGACGGGGTGCGGCTGGAAAAGCCCAATCCGGAAATCATTGAGAAACTTTACAACATCACCGGCATCCGGGAGCGGCGCTACGTCGGCAACGAACTGACCACCACCGACATCGCCTACGAGGCGTCCGTTCAGGCGCTCGAAGGCATCGACAGGGAGAGCCTGGATTACATTATCGTCGCTCAGAATTTCGGTGACGTCCACTTTGGCAACCTGCGGACCGACATGGTGCCCACCATCGCCTCGCGGGTCAAACACCGGCTTAAAATCGAAAACCCCTCCACCGTGGCCTACGACATCCCCTTCGGCTGTCCCGGCTGGCTCCAGGGCATGATCATGGCCGATTACTACATCCGTTCGGGAGATGCCCAACGGGTGCTGGTGGTTGGTGCCGAAATTCTTTCCCGGGTTTCCGATCCTCACGATGTCGACTGCATGATTTTTGCCGATGGAGCAGGTGCCACCGTTTTGGAAGCCTCGAACGAAAAAGCGGGCATCCTGTCCCACATCGCCCGGACCGACACGATTGACAAGGCCTGGATGCTGCGGTTGGAAAAGTCCTACCACCCGGATCGAAAGGGCGATGAGCTGTTCATCAAAATGGATGGGCACGATATTTACAAGTACGCCCTTAAAACCGTCCCTCTGGTGGTGAAGCAGGCCCTGGACAAGGCTGGGCTGATGCTCGTGGATGTCGACAAGATCCTGATGCACCAGGCCAACGCCAAAATGGACGAAGCCATCCTCAAACGGCTGTTTCAGCTTTGCGGCGTCGAACCTGTCGCCAAAGGTGTCATGCCCATGATCATCGAGTGGGCCGGCAACAGCTCAGTGGCCACTATCCCCACCCTGTTGGACCTGCTCCTGAAGGAGAAGTTGAAAGGCCATCGACTGGACTCAGGGGATGTGGCCGTCTTCGCTTCGGTGGGTGCAGGGATGAACATCAACGCCATGGTTTACCGCATGCCGTGAAGCTTACTTTTTCATCTGAGACATCACCTGGGGGATAATTTTGTCCAGCAGATCATTGTATTTGTCCGTGCCCAACCGGGCCACGACAGCCGCTTTGATCTTCAGGACCCGTTCGGTGGGAGCGGCACCGGTGGTTGACTGGGACGGGGCGGGTGGTACCGATGGTGCAGCGGTCGGGTTCAAACCTGCACCGCCGGCGACTGGCGGTTTGGTTGTCCCGGTGGACAGGGCCATGCGGGACCGCGCCGGCCCCTGTCGGCCATCATGGGTTGACGCCACCGGCTTCAGGTGCATGCCCAGTGCTATGGCTTTTTCACGGGCCACGTCGGTCAGCACCACGTCATCGTGGGTTTCGATTTCGACCACGCCGGTCGCATGCATATCTTCTATGTCCCGCACGGTGTAGAACTGTTTCATGCGCTCCCCCCTATCAAACGGCTCAACATGCTCACAACCTGCATGGTTGCTGCGCCTTTTCCCCGCTGCATGCGTTGCCCTGAACCATGGTCCTTATTTTAGCGATCGGTTCTACCCTTTTCGTCCTTGAATACCTTCAATGGCGGCAATCGCAGCCATTTTGGCGGTGACCATCTCGGATTCGGTGCCGCACATCCACATGCGGCCAAAACGGCCAACGGATGAGATGTGAATCAATTTAATGTTGGCCCGCTTCTCGGCTTCGTTGGCGGCGATGTTGATGTAGGCCGCCGGAGCCACCTCGAGCACCAGCAAGGTTTCACCGGCTACGAGCATGCTGCCCCGCCGGAAACGGTTGAGCAGTTGCGCCTGGTAGGGATCCACGTTGGTGATGAGCTGAACCGACGCCACAAACGGTTTCACCCGTCCGGTCTCTTCCAGGTCCAGCCGAGCCAACACCATGGCGCCGGCCTCGATCACGGCTTGCTGGGAGTGGGAGTGGATTTCGAACATACCGAATTCCCGTTCCACGACCTGGGCGCCGGGACGGGCTTCGGTGGCCTTGACAGCGATGTCCACCAGGCGGAAAACCTCGTTGCCGGGGGCCACCTCGATATACAAAGAGGCCATGCCTTCCACCATCAGGTCGCCCTGGGTGACGGTGCCCACAAATGAGGCGTATTGGGGTTGGGTTCGATCCAGGTAACAATACACGCGCAATTGAAATTCATCGGCCATAATTAACCTCTTCTTATTCTCAAATATTATACATCGCCGTGCCGAGTGGCGTCACAAACAGGGGGAAGCCGGGGATGACCGTCCGGATGCCGGTGACTTCTTCGACCACCTTGTCGATGCCGGGAAAACAGGCGGTGCCGCCAACCAGATAAATGGCTTCCACCGCATGCGCCGCCACGTGCCGGGCCACGATGGTCCCGACCTTTTCCATGACCGGCCGCACAAGCGGAAAGAGCCGCTGGTAATTGTCGGCCATCTTCTTGATGTTCTCCGCTTCTTCAAATTCGATGCCAAGGGCTCCGGCAATCACCAGTGAGAAATGGGTGCCACCGGTCGGCTCATCGGCCGTGTATGCCACCTCGCCTTCCCTGAAGATGGCGATGCCCGTGGTTCCGCCGCCGACGTCGACCACCGCACCGTTCTTCACCTGCAGCACCGCATTGGCTGCCGTGGGTTCGTCGATGGTCTGCTCGCACTCGAAACCGGCCGCCCGGACGATATGCTGGGTGGCCCTGACTTCGTTGGTTGAAACGCCCGGCGGAAAGGTGGTCGCCGCCGAGGTCAGTTCAAAGCCTATGCGCTGTTCGACGTTGCGCTTTAATTCCTGAAGCAGGCTGATCGCACCGTGATAGTCGACCACCAGCCCATCACGGACAATTTGCGCAAAACGATACTCACCTGCCAGCGGCTGAAGGTGCTCATCGAGTACGACCAGCACCGTGTATGCCGTGCCCAGATCAACGCCGACGTGGACCCGGGGTGCCGATCGGTCGTCTTTGAACCGGTCTGTCTCGGTCCTGTTCCAATGCTGCGGCGAATCGTTGTCCGCCGGGCGGGCAGTCTGCACGGGTGCGGTCTGGCTTGCCTTGGGATCACCCGTCGGTTGAACGGGGTCGCCTTGCATCACCGCATAGGCGTTGGCCAAAAAGGTGTCGAGTGAAGGGTTCAAACAGGTTGCTCCCATGCGCCTGCCTCCGTGCAGGCGATTTTTATCTGTGACCAGGACTTATTGCGTCTCCCAGTTGGCCGGGAACGTGACATAAAAGACCCTGGCAAAGCTGGGCGACCCGAAAAAGATGTCGCAACCCCTGGGAATGTGAATCACGTCACCCGGATTGCCGATCACCACCTGACTGCCCATACGGATCTCCAGCTGCCCGTCGATGACAAAGTCGATCTCATCATAATCCAGCGACCACGGAAAAGAACCCTTCTTCCAGGTCATGAAACCTGCGGCCATGGGAGAGCCGTGGGCGCCGGTGATCACGTCTGCGAGCCGGATGTCCATTTCCGGCCGGCCGACGTCGAGGGCAAACGGCTTCAGGTGAACCGAGTCGGCTTTGACCAGCGTGACGGGGCTCCTTGAACGGGTGTGCTTGCTGATCAGCGGCGGCAGCGACTGGCCGTCCGACAGGTCGCCTTCACGGTGTATCCTTACCCCCAGGCTGCGGGCAACGTCCACGGCCTCGGAGGTGATTCTGTCATCCGGCGCCAGCAGCAGGTACCTGCAGTCTTCCTCTCTGGCCAGGCGTCGGATGTCAGCCCCCGTGAAAAAATGACCCATAACGGTCTCCTCTCCTGCCTTTTATGGCGATGGCTAAGCCTTTCTGCCGAAACCACCCTTGGTTTCCTTGGGCAGGATGATCTCCACATCGCTGTGAGGACGGGGAATCACGTGCACCGAAACCAGTTCGCCGACGCGTTTGGCCGCTGCCGCGCCGGCGTCCGTGGCTGCCTTTACGGCTCCCACATCGCCACGCACCATGACGGTGACATATCCGCCACCGATATACTCGCTGCCGATGAGATGAACGTTTGCGGCCTTGACCATGGCGTCCGCCGCCTCGATGGCGCCGACCAGTCCTTTGCTTTCAACCATCCCCAGAGCAATCATTTGAATGTCAACCATCGTGAGCGTCTCCTTTTGTTTAGTGGCTTTGGTTATATTTTTTTTGATCATGTCTATTCTCCATGCCGGACCAATTCCTCAATCACCGCCCGGACAATGGCCTTTAGTTCAGCCGGATCCAGGTCTGTGGCAGCGGGCTGCACCGCCACTGCGCCGACCATTGCCTGGGCCGGGGGTGATTTGATCGGGTAAGCCAGCCGTTTGATGTTGAGCAGGTGGGTGGTGGTAATGTTGTCGCCGCTGATAGCGCCGCCGATTCCGCCCGATCCCAGGGTCAGGGCAGGCATGAGCCCGGTGGTCATCCCCACCGATCCGAGGGTTCCCATAGTGTTCACCAGCAGGCGAAACACCGGTTTCTTGAGACCAAATTCCATGATCACGCCTTCATCGGCGGCATGGATCACCAGGCTGTGCCCCCGCCCCCCGAAGCGGATCATCTCGATGCAGCGTTCACAGCCCGCCTGCCAGCCGTCGACGTCGTACCAGCCGAGCACCGTGGTCAGTTTTTCACCGGAGAGGGGTTCGTCCTTGCCCACCCGGCTTAACGGGGCGACCAGGATGCGGGCACCTTCCGGGATGCGAATGTCGGCCATGCGGGCCAGCGTTTGCGGTGTCTGGCCGACGCTTTTTGGATTGATGGCGCCGTTGGCAAAAAAAAGCACCCGGCTCAGGGCCCCCGCCTGGGTCGGATTGACGAAATAGGCGCCCAAACGCTCCATTTCGGCGCGCAGGGCCGCCGCAATGGGCTTGTCTGCCACCACGGCCTGCTCCGTGGCGCAGATTACCGAGTTGTCAAAGGATTTGCTGGACACGATCAGGGAGGCCGCTGTTTTGATGTCGGCGCTGCGATCGACGTAGCAGGGGACGTTGCCGGGGCCGACACCGTAGGCCGGTTTGCCCATGCTGTGGGCCGCCCGAACCATGTCTGAACCGCCCGTGGCCAGAATCACGGCGGTTTTTTCGTGCCGCATCAGTTCCTGGGTGCCGGGCAGAGAAACACTGGACATGCAGCCCACCAAGCCCGCGGGCATGCCTGCCGCCTCGCCGGCGTCCGCCATCACCCGCGCGGCCTCCAGGCAACACCGCCAGGACGACGGATGCGGGGCATTGACGATGCCGTTGCGGGCTTTTACCGCAATCAGGGTGTTGTGGATCAGGGTAGATGTGGGGTTGGTGCTGGGGCTCAACGCCGCTACCACTCCCATGGGCCAGCCGATCTCGACGACCCCTGTGGACTTGTCCTCGCGGATCACACCGACGGTTTTAATGGCTTTGATGGATTCCCATACGCCCCGACTGGCCAGCTGATTTTTCAAAGTCTTGTGTCGGGGGACACCGAAGCTGGTCTCCTCGGTCGCCATGCGCCCCAGCCGTTCCGCCGCCTGATAAGCCGCGTCGGCCATGGCCTGGCAGATTCGATCGACCTGCTGCTGGCTGAAATCGAGAAATGTATCCTGCGCCGCAAAGGCGCTTTCGATCAACCGGCGCGCTTCCTGGATCGATCTCAGATCTTTATCGAATTCTTGAGCCATACCATCTCCTTGCTATTTGCCTGAACACCTACAGCCCGATCGGACGGTTGGCGACGTCGATCACCGCTTCGCTGAATGCCTCACAGGCGGCTTTGCAGGCGCTCTGGCTGCCGGTCAACAATCCACCGGAGAAGTTGGTTTCCGATGGCGGTTCGAACCAGACCTTCATTTCTACATCGGCGGCTTTCAGGGCCGCGTCAAGACCGACAGTTGCCTCCAGGGGGCAGGCAATCAGGTAGGCCAGGGGATCCCCTTTGGTGACACCGGCCAGATCGGCTAAATAGGAGCCGGTGCGGGAGATCGTGTGGGCGAAAAAGGCGTTGCTTCCCGTTTCATCGGCCGCGTAAAACCATGCTTCGTTTTCCGCGTAGGCCTGTGTTGCAGTCAGCGCCGCGTGCACCTCGGCCGGGTCCGGTCCGGCAAAAATGGCGATGATCTCGCCGGACAGCGGCCCGGAGGCATGGGCGGCGCCGGCGTAAAACGATTTGGCATACACGACGTCCACATCTGCCATTTTGGTGCCCTCGTCGATGGATACATACAAGGCGTCGTCGATGGTGCAGGTAATCAGCCCCAAACTGCGCTGGTCGTCACGCAGCTTCAATTTTTTCGCCAAACCTCGGTCGACATTGGGGATAATCCTGACCGACAATATCTGCGGTTTTATCGGATCCATGATGGCCATAAGGGTTTTCCCGCAATCAATGCTTCCGTTGTTTCATTCAGTGTGTGTCTGTCCACAAGTGGTGAATCTTGGTTCAGGCCAAGGCCGCAGAGACGTTGAAACCGGAGGCGTAGCAGTGCTACGTCGAGGATCTCAAAGGATCGAGAACGCCGGCCTGGGCCGAGAGACGCCGTTTGTGGACGGACATGTCACGCCAGTTTGAGTTCCACCCCGCTGGTCTCGTCCCTGATCATTTTCTGGATCAGCTGGACGGCGTGGGCGCCGGCCTCCAACGGGTTGAGCCCACCTTCATAGATGTTGCAGATCGCGTCCCGGTTGGCGTCGGTCGAGTCCGGCCGGGGACGGTAACCCAGGTATATGCTCATGCTTTGCGCCCGGGCAAGACCCGGTCGTTCTCCGATCAGAATGGCACAAACCTTGGCGTCGACAATGCCGTTGACGTCGTTGAGCAATCCGACGCGGGCGTTTTTAACAAAAAAAGGGGTGCCTATGGTCAGCCCGGCACTGCTGAGGCCCTGTTGAAGCACGGGCATAATCTGCCGCAGGTTATGATCGATGGCTGCACCGCTCAGGCCATCGCCGACAAAGATCTGTACATCGGGATTTTTGGTGCAGCGATCCCGCAAAACCGCCTTGGCCGCTTCGGTCAGCTTGCGGCCCAGGTCAGGTCGCTTCAGATACGTCTGCCGGTCTGCCGCCATGCTCTCGACGGAAAAGAGTCCCAGTTCTTACAAAAGATCAGCGTCGACCGCGTGCATCAAGGCGTCCTGGGTGACGCCATGGTCCGCCAGAAACAGCAGGTTGGCCGCCGTTCGCGGTCGCGGGCCGCTCCGGCCCACCCCGATGCGGGCGGGTGTGGCCGCCATCAGGGCGCACAGGCCATCCGGGTTGATCGGTTGTTCAATTCCGGGTTGTTGGCGGGCTGCCGGAAGAGTGGGATCCTCCAGGTCAATCTGCAGGTCGTCTCCATCGGCTGCCGGGGAAGCTTGATCGATATCCGCCGTTGCCCCCTCAGACGCTTGAAGTTCGGCCAACACGGTTTCTACGATGGCTTGGATGTCCGGTTCTTGCATGGTTATTTATTTGTCATTTGGTTCTTGGTTATTGTGATTTAGGTGTAAATTATCGACTCAGAAAAAATGACGGATCACCGGCCTTGTCGGTAAGCACGCCGTTTTTTATAAGACCCAGCTCCTCCATCCACGCCTCAAACTCCGGCAACGGACGCAATCCCAAGGTCTGCCGCAGCGAGGGGGCGTCGTGAAAGCTGGTGCACTGATAGGCCAGCATGGCATCATCGCCCATGGGCACCCCCATGAAATAGTTGCAGCCGGCGGCGGTCAGCAACACCGCCAGGTTTTCAATGTCATTCTGGGTTGCCCGGGCGTGGTTGGTGTAGCAGGCGTCGCAGCCCATGGGGATGCCAGTCAGCTTGCCCATAAAGTGATCCTCCAGGCCGGCCCGGGTGATCTGGATGGCGTCGAACAAATATTCCGGGCCGATAAACCCCACAACGGTGTTGACCTGATACGGCTTCCAGCGTTTGGCCAATCCGTAAATCCGTGCTTCCAGGGTGAGCTGATCCCAGCCGTTGTGGGCATCCGCCGATAGCGCGGAGCCCTGGCCCGACTCGAAATACATGTAGTTGGGGCCCGTCGGCCAGCAGTATTTTTGAGCCAGGGCATAGGCTTCATCCATCATGCCCACGTCGATGCCGAAGCTTTCGTTGCCTAATTGGGAACCGGACAGACTCTGGAACACCAGCCCGACCGGCGCCCCTTTTTTCATGGCCTGCATCTGGGTGGTGACGTGGGAAAGCAGGCAGTTCTGGGTGGGGATCTGCCAGGTGCCGATGATGTCGTAGGTCATATCGAGCAGCCGCGCCACACTGCTCAGGCTGTCATCCACCGGGTTGATGCCGATGACGCTGTCTCCGGAACCGTAGGAAAGGCCTTCGTAAATGGCCGCACGAATGCCTTCGGGGCTGTCGATGGGGTGATTGGGCTGGCAGCGGCTGGCCAGTGTCCCGGGAAGCCCGGCCGTGTTGACGCAGTGGGAGGTGACGCGGATTTTCTTGGCGGCGTAAATCAGGTCGAGATTGGACATGAGCTTGGTCACCGCAGCGACCATTTCACCGGTCAGGGCATTGCTCACCCGGCGGATCATATCTGCTGTGGTCGTGTCCGCGAGCAGCCATTCCCTGAAGCCGCCGACCGTCCAGCCTTTGATCTCGCTGAAGATCGTTTCGTTGACGGCGTCGTCGATCACCCGCGTGACGTCGTCCTTGTCATATGGCACCGCCGGGTTGGCCCGCAGCGTCTCCAGGTTGACCTCGGCCAGCACGTACTTGGCGGCCACCCGTTCGGCAATGGAGGTCGCGGCCAGACCGGCCAGTTCATCACCGGATTTCGGCTCGTTGGCCTTGCCCATCAGCTCGCGAATGCTTCGGAATTCGAAGGTCTTGCCGAACAGTTTGGTCCGCAGCAGCATGAACGCGTTTCCTTAGATGGTGAACGGATGGTTGTCGGGGACAATCAACAACGCCATCCCCTCAATTGCTTAATGGTAAAAAATCAGCGTCTTGACACTCAACGGCACGGCACGGCCGTCGAGTACCGGGCGTCCGATGTCGATATAATCGCCTTCCCTGAGCCCCACCTGGTCGATGACGAGCAACGGGCGATCGGGTATCAAATTCTTCAGTGTCTGACCCAGAGCACGGGCATAATCGTGCTCGATGATGATGATCAGGGGTTGGCCGGCTGCCAGAAGCGCCGTCGTGAAATCAGCCAGCCCCCCGGCCAAGGCGGTTAGACACGCAAAATCGAGGTTCCAGGACAACTCCAGGGCGATGGCGAACTGAGTCCCGGTCGGCTCGACGTCCCATCGGGCCACCGCATCGCGGGCCGCCGCCGACACCTGCCCACGCGACGGCGGCGTCTGCGGCCACTGCGGGTGAACGACAGGTACGTTCCGGATGGGCAGAATTTCTTCTTCGGCCCAGATGGTGCTTCCGCTCAGGGTGACGGTCTGGGAGCTGGCTCCCATCACCGTGGCCCGCAGGGTTTCAGGCGGTCTGCGAATATCGTATGTCTGCAGCTCGGGGTGCAGGCGGATCGATTCCGCCAGCAGGGGCCCGATATCCCCATGAACGGTCACATCGTTCACCGAATTGATGGGAATCGGTTCATAAATATAGTGCCCGATGCCGCCCGAAAAAAACACGGTGGTGTCTTTTCCCGATTCCGGCGACGGATCGGTCAGCATCAATTGCCGGGCCAGCGGGCCGTATTGCCCGTCGATCAATTCAACGGTCAGGCCGGCCATACAATCCGTAAGCTGACGCAACTGCGCCAGCTCCGGTTTGAATCCAACCGTAAACGGAAGATTCAGGCTTTCGATCATGATTCTGG
>NZ_JBFELV010000066.1:0-16895 GCF_041551955.1 Desulfosarcina sp. | reverse complement strand
TATGACCATCCCAGCCATGGTGGGACTCATCGTGCTCCGAGACCCCATTGTCGCCCTGTTGTTCAAACGCGGGGCCTTCGATGCCCAGACCACCCGATTGACCTCCGATGCCCTTTTGTATTATGCTTTAGGACTATGGGCATTTGCTGCCGTGCGTATTGTGGTTTCAACGTTTTACGCCCTGCAGGATACCCGAACGCCGGTAAAAACCGCCACGATATCCATCGTCGCCAACATTCTTTTGGGAACGGTCCTCATGGGCCCGATGAAGCACTGTGGGCTGGCTCTGGCGACCTCCCTGGCCTCTGTGGTCAATCTGGTGCTTCTGGTGGTTGTGCTGAGAACCAAGCTGGGGGTGATCCGGTGGCGGCTCATCTTTTCCAGTTGCTTGAAGACGCTGGCTGCATCGGGACTCATGGCTCTGGTTGTGGTAGTGATCTGTCGGCTTCTCATTCCTCTTGAAGCCGAAGCGGACGGTCTGCGGCTGCTGGCGGGAGTCAGTGCCGGTGTCATCGGCGGCATGGTTATCTTTTCTGTGGCAGCCTGGACGCTGAAGATTCCGGAATGGCAGCATGTGATGGTGTTGATCGGAAGGAGTTTGAACCGGACATGAACCTTCGCCGGAAAATCATCGTAGCAGGCGTCGTCGTCGCGCTGTTCAATCTGATGCTGCTGATCGTCTTCGGCGACAATGGACTGCTGGAAATGCACCGACTGCGGGAGAAGGAGCAGACCATGGTGCAGCAAAACGAGACCCTGGCCAGGGAGAACGTCAGCCTGTATCGGACCATCGGGCGGCTGAAGCACGATCCGTCCTATATCGAGAGCGTGGCCCGCAATGAACTGGGCATGATTGGCAAAGATGATGTAATCGTTATTTTTCCAGGTTCCGGGGGCCAGAGGAAATAATATGGAAAGTACACAGGACAAGACTTTTTACACGGTGACGATGGCCCGTGTTTATGCCGATCAAGGCCGATACGAGCAGGCCGCCCGGATTTACCGTTATCTACTGGATCAGACCCCCGACCGATCGGATCTCAGACAGGCCTTGGAGGCGGTGACATCCATGTTGCCGGCCTCCCCCGGCCGGTGGCATGACATTTCCGGCCTGATCGAGCGGTGGGTTCGCTTGATGGTCAGGCAAAACGCACTCCGACGCCTGCAACAATGCCGTTTTAAAAAACAGTGATCTGAGTGACATGAAAGAAAATGTTCTGCGGGCAAAAAATATCGTTCTGGGCGTATGCGGCGGGATTGCCGCCTATAAGAGTGTAGAACTCCTCAGGCGGTTGGTGAAGCTGGGAGCCAGGGTGCGGGTCATCATGACTCACAGCGCCACCCGATTCGTGAGCCCCATGACCTTTGAGGTGCTTTCGGAAAACCAGGTATGTGTCGATCTTTTCGATGCGAAAGATGACGCGGCCATCCGGCATATTGCCTGGGCGGACGAGGCCCATGCGGTGATCATCGCGCCGGCCACGGCCAACATGGTGGCCAAACTGGCCCATGGCATCGCCGACGATGCCCTGAGCACGTTCATGCTGGCGGTGACCTGCCCGGTAATGGTCTGTCCCTCCATGAATTCAAATATGTTCGAACACCCCACCCATCGACGCAACCTCCAACAACTTGAAGCGGACGGCCACCACGTCCTGGCACCCGGCGAAGGATCGTTGGCCTGCGGCACCGTCGGTCCGGGCCGACTGCCGGAACCCGCAGTGATCGAGGATCGGCTGGCCAGCTACCTTACACCCGATGACCTTGCCGGAAAACAGGTATTGGTCACCGCCGGGCCCACCCGGGAAGCCATCGATCCGGTTCGCTTTATCAGCAACCCCTCTTCCGGCAAGATGGGCTACGCCATCGCCAGGGCCGCTGAATACCGCGGCGCACGCGTAACCTTGGTTTCCGGCCCCGTGTGTTTAGATCCACCGCATAACGTCGAGGTGGTGCCCGTCGTCACCGCGGACGATATGGCGGCCGCCGTCTTTGCCCGGCTCGAACAGTCCCATGTGGTCGTGAAGGTAGCCGCGGTTTCAGACTATCGGCCGGTCAAAACCGAAGCCCATAAAATCAAAAAGGGTCAGGGTCGCAGGCAACTGACCCTTGAACGAACCACGGACATCCTGAAAACGGTCGGGCAACGGAAAAAGGGTCAGATCGTGGTCGGGTTCGCCGCTGAGACCCGCAACATGGAGGCCCATGCACGGAAAAAACTTGAAGAGAAGCACCTTGACATGATTGCAGCCAATCTCATCGGACCACCCGATTCCGGGTTTGCATCCGACACCAACCGTATGACCCTGTTTTTTGCAGACGGCCGGAGGGAGATCCTCGATGTGATGGACAAGGATGCAGTGGCCCACCTGATCCTTGACCGGGTAGCCGAACTGGTCAAGCAGAGCGACGTTCCTTGAGACCGCTGATTCCATATCAAATCATCCGGGACATTCGACACACGCTGTGCTATCTTAAGCAATGCGGTTGCAATGGTTTTGACTGTAGCGAGGCGAGCCTGAAGATTCTGAAACAGCTGGGGCTGCCGCGCCAGGGTGCAGGGGTTGATCGGGAAACCTTGGCAGACATCTGCACCGACCTGGGCGACTGCACCCGATGCGGGCTGTGTGAATCGAGAACCCATATCGTGTTTGGTGAGGGCAGCCCCAACGCGCAATTGGTATTCGTGGGCGAAGGACCGGGCTTCGATGAAGACAAATGCGGTCAGCCTTTTGTGGGAGCGGCTGGACAGCTGTTAACCAAAATCATTGCCGCCATGCAACTGACCCGGGAGGCGGTTTATGTCGCCAACATTGTCAAGTGCCGGCCCCCGAAGAACCGGAACCCAAAACCGCAAGAAATCCGCCAGTGTCTTCCGTTTCTCAAGCGGCAGTTGGTCGCGATCAATCCGCGCGTTATCTGTGCCCTGGGAAGTGTGGCTGCCCGGGCCCTGCTGGACACCGAGACGCCCATCTCCCGCCTCAGGGGACGGTTTTATGAGTTTTCGGGAATTCCGGTGATGCCGACCTTCCACCCGGCGTTCTTGCTGCGCAACCCGGAAAAGAAAAGAGACGTGTGGGAGGATGTTCAACAAATCATGAAAATGCTGGAATAGCTGCCACCCATGCCCCTTCCCGCCTTCAAGGGGGTCTTAATGAGAAATCGATCCATCACCGTTGGCGTATTCGTCGCCTTGCTATTGCTGCTATGGATTCCTCCGGTCGATGCCGGATCGGCACCGGTCTATTTGGTCCAGATCAGCGGAGCCATCTCTCCCGGCAATGCCGATTTTCTGGATTCGGCCATCCACAAGGCCAACGCGGAAGGCGCCGGCTGTCTCATCGTGATGCTGGACACCCCCGGCGGCCTGGCAGAATCCATGCGCAAGATGGTCATGGCTATCTATGAAAGCCGGATCCCGGTGGTCGTTTACGTGGCGCCGTCGGGCGCCCGGGCGGCATCCGCGGGGGTGATGATCACCATGGCCGCCGATGTGGCCGTTATGGCGCCCGGTACCCACATCGGGGCTGCCCACCCGGTCAACGCTGGCGGCAAGGATCTGGGTGAGACCATGGCCGAGAAGGTGACCAACGACATGGTGGCTTTTGTGAAAAGCATCGCCGAAAAGCGTGAGCGGAACATCGAATGGGCCGAGAAGGCGGTGCGTGAAAGCGTGTCGGTGACGGAAACCGAAGCCCTTGAGAAAAAGATTATCGACCTGGTCGCCCGGGATGTGGACGACCTGGTCGCCCAGATCAACGGTCTCGAGATCAAGGGTAAAGCACCGGTCGATATCGACCCGGCCGAGCGGATCTGGATTGCCGAATCGATGAGAACCCGGATACTCAAAGCCCTCAGCGACCCCAATATCGCTTATATCCTGATGATGATCGGCCTGGCCGGCCTCTATTTCGAGTTGTCCCATCCGGGCGTTATCCTGCCGGGGGTCATCGGCAGCATCGCCCTCATCCTGGCCTTTTACTCGTTTCAGACCCTGCCGGTGAATATCGCCGGCGTTCTGCTGGTCTTGTTGGCCCTGATTTTTTTTATCATGGAAATGAAAATCGCCAGCTACGGCCTGCTCAGCGTGGCTGGCCTCATCAGCCTGCTGTTGGGATCCTTGATGCTTTTTGACCGGACGGGCGGGCAAATCGGTATTTCGTGGACTGTCATAGTGCCGACCATCAGCCTTGTGGGGGGCTTTTTCGTGGTGGTGGCCGGGCTGGTATTTCGTTCTCGAACCCGTCGGCCCATGACGGGCGAGTCGGGGTTGATCGGTGAAACCGGGGTGGTGCAAACGCCCTTGACACCCACAGGCCGGATTCAGGTTCACGGTGAACTGTGGTTGGCCCAATGCCGGACGCCGCTGACCGTCGGTCAGCGGGTCCGTGTGACAGCGGTGGACGGCCTGACCCTGGAGGTGGAACCGGAGGCATCGGCCACTGGATCGAAGGGGATCTTGCCATAGCCGGCGGTACCGGACGGATCGCCTCCAATTGGTTTTCACCGTTTACTCACCCATCGCGTCATCAGTCGCCCAGTCGGGCTAAAGGAGGAATTCATGCTACCAACCATCGGTGCCGTTGTTTTGGTCGTTATTTTTCTTTCCGCCGCCCTCAGGATTCTTAACGAATACGAGCGGGGCGTCATTTTCCGCCTCGGCCGGGTCATCCAGGCCAAGGGGCCGGGATTGATCATCCTTATTCCCATCGTGGACAAGATGGTCAAGGTGAGTATGCGGCTGGTGGCCATGGACGTGGACCCCCAGGACGTGATTACCCTGGACAACGTGTCGGTGAAGGTCAACGCGGTCATCTATTTTCGGGTGATCGGCCCCATCAAGGCCATTGTGGAGGTGGAAAACTATTCTTATGCCATCGCCCAACTGGCACAGACTACCCTGCGCAGTGTTTGCGGCCAGGCCGAACTGGACGAACTCCTCTCGGCCCGGGAGAAAATCAACGCCAAGCTTCAGGAGATCCTGGACACCCACACCGACCCGTGGGGCATCAAGGTGGCCAACGTGGAGCTCAAACACATCGACCTGCCCCAGGAGATGCAGCGGTCCATGGCCAAGCAGGCCGAGGCCGAACGGGAACGGCGGGCCAAGGTGATCAACGCAGAAGGCGAATTCCAGGCCGCTGATCGCCTGGCTGCGGCGGCCAGGATCATCGACCAGTATCCCACCGCCATTCAGCTGCGCTACCTGCAGACCATGCGGGAGATGTCCGCCGAGCAGAACACGACCACCATTTTCCCATTGCCCTTGGACCTGTTCCGGCCATTCATGAAGTTGGTGGAAAAGAAAAACACCGATTGATGCCTATTGACACGCTCGGTGGGATGGGTCTACTAAGACTGTTTTTACAGATGGTTTACGGTTTGGCGCGGTGCCCGGGGCACCCATGATCAGGGTATTGACCGCTACCTCATGAAAGGAGACTGGATCAAATGGCCAAAGGTGATGAAGGCGCAGAAAAACCGTTGGATAAGATGACCGTCAAGGAACTTCGTGAAATCGCCCATGACATACCGGACCTCAAGGGCATTCACGGGATGAACAAACAGGACCTGCTCGATGCCGTCAAAGCGCATCGAGGCATCCAGGAAGCAAAGCCCAAAAAGGCCAGCCGGTCGCTTCGCCAGATTAAACAGCATATCCGGGAACTGAAATCCCTTAAAAGGGAAATCGCCCCAGAAAAAGACCGTAAGAAATCCGGCATCTTGCGCCGCAAAATCTCGCGCTTGAAGAAAAAAACACGTAAAGTGGCCTAACAGGCTGGTCAAACCAGGAAAGACCCATGATTGATCCGGCGGCACTTGCCTTTGACATCGATGGTGTAATTGCCGACACGATGCATCTGTTTCTAGATATCCTCAGGGACCATTATGACGTCCACACGGTGCGGTACGACGATATCACCTGCTATCGGCTGGACGATTGCCTGGATTTGGATGGGGATGTCCTGGAGGGGGCGGTGGCCCGGATCCTCGACGGGGGCTACCGGGCTGTGCTGAGACCCATTCCCGGCGCCGGGCCGGTGTTAAGGCGCATCGGTGAGGCGACGGGTCGCATCTTGATGGTCACGGCCCGGCCCGAGCCGGGTCCCATCCAGCACTGGATGAACCAGCTGCTCGACGGTCAGCATCGCCGGGCCAGAATCGTGGCCACCGGTTCATTCGAGGCCAAAACCGACGTGCTGCTGGAAAACGGCATCAAATGGTTTGTGGAGGACCGCCTGGAAACCTGTCACCTGCTCGATGCAGCCGGTATCGCGCCCGTCGTGTTCCGCCAGCCATGGAACCGGGAGCCCCATAATTACCTTCAGGTGGAATCCTGGCAGGAACTCGAACAACGGATCGCTTTCCCATGACGCGGATCGGGCTGACAGAACAGATCGACGCTTTCCTGCAGACCTTGGCTGCGGAAAAAGGCTATTCCACCCACACGATTCGGGCCTATGGCCACGACCTGGCGGAGTTCGCCGGTTATGCCGACCGCACGGCAGGCCGGTCCGAAGGAGGGGAGAAACGGCCACTGGCCGTCGACGATATCGACAACCTGACGGTCCGGGGGTACCTGGGGCTTCTCCATCGCAAGAACGAGAAGGTTACCATTGCCCGCAAACTGTCGGTTCTGCGATCCTTTTTTCGCCACCTGGTGAGACACCGGTTGACCGATGAGGATCCCACGGCTGCCATCCTGACACCCAAGCACAGCCGGCGGATGCCATCCTACCTGTCCGTTGACGACATGTTTCGCCTGCTGGATCAGGCGGCCGACGACACCGTTTTGGGACTGCGCAACCAGGCTCTGTTTGAAACCCTCTACGGATCGGGGATCCGGGTGTCCGAGCTGACCGGCCTGAATGTGTTCGATGTCGATTTTTCCTCAGGCGCGCTCCGGGTGTCGGGAAAAGGGGGACGTGACCGAATCGTGCCGGTGGGAGAAAAAGCGCTGAATCGGATCCAAACCTACCGAGACCGGCTTTTTGCCCGGACCGGCATCGGCATGGTGGTCGATGGTCCGCTTTTTTTAAACAAGAACAAAGGTCGGTTGAGCTCACGTTCCGTGGCCCGGATTCTGGAAGCATGGATTCGCAAGTGCAGTCTGGCGGTGCCGATTTCCCCCCACGGCATCCGGCACAGCTTCGCCACCCACATGCTGGACGCGGGTGCGGATCTACGCACGGTTCAGGAACTGCTGGGTCACAAGAGTTTGTCAACCACTCAAAAATACACCCACGTAAGCATTGATCGACTCATGGCGGCCTACGACAGCGCCCACCCCAGGCGATAGAAAGGATCCGGGTTCAATTCATGTCCCATCAACCCACGCCGCACTCCCTGCGATTCCACGGCACCACCATCCTGGCTGTCCGATCGGAGAATCAGGTGGTCATGGCCGGTGACGGCCAAGTGACCCTTAACAACACGGTCATCAAGCACAATGCCCGTAAGGTTCGGCGTATATACAACGACACCATCCTGGTCGGGTTTGCCGGTGCCACTGCCGACGCTTTGACCCTGACCGAGAAACTCGAGCAGAAACTGGAGCGCTACAACGGGAACCTGACCCGGTCGGCCGTTGAACTGGCGCGAGATTGGCGGGCGGACAAGTACCTGCGCCGCCTGGAGGCATTGATGATTGCCGCGGACGGCACGTCCATGCTGCTCATATCGGGCAACGGAGATGTCATCGAACCGGACGAGGGCATTGTGGCCATTGGTTCGGGCGCAGTGGCCGCCCAGGCGTCGGCAACGGCCCTCTTCCATCAGACCGAACTGGACCTGCGCCGGATTGTCGAGGTGTCCATGCAAATCGCCGCCTCCCTGTGTGTATTTACCAACGACCGGATTACCATTGAAGCGCTTGATCCATGAATAACCTGAAACCCACCGATATCGTAACTGAACTGGACAAATACATCATCGGCCAGAATGATGCCAAGCGCTCCGTCGCCATTGCCTTGAGAAACCGATGGCGTCGCCAGCAGGTGCCTGATTCGCTAAAGGATGAGATCGCCCCCAAGAATATCATCCTCATCGGCCCCACCGGGGTGGGCAAGACGGAAATCGCCCGACGCCTCTCGCGGCTCAGCGACTCACCGTTTTTCAAGGTCGAGGCGTCCAAATTCACCGAGGTGGGATATGTGGGCCGGGATGTGGAGTCCATGGTCCGTGACCTGGTGGAACTGACCGTCAACGCCGTTCGCACGGCCGCGCAGGAGGCTGTCACGGACCAGGCCTGGCGCATCGCCGAAGAGCGCATGCTTGATCTGCTGCTGCCCAAGGCCGATCGGGGGCGGGCGGACGCCGCAGGAGAAGGCGGCCTGGAAGTGGTTAACCCATCCACTGACGCGGCTTCCTCCACAAGGGAAAAGCTGCGCAAGATGCTGCAGGATGGAAAGATGGACAGTCGTTATGTCGACCTGGATGTGGCCGAGCGCAACATGCCCATGGTGGAGATTTTCTCCAACGTCGGCATGGAGGAGATGGGATTCAACTTCAAAGATATGCTTGGTTCCCTGCTGCCCAAGAACACCCGCCGCCGAAAAATCAAAGTGCCCGAAGCCATGAAAACCATGGCCGCGGAAGAGGCCCAGAACCTGGTGGACATGGACAAGGTGATTCAGGACGCGATCGCCAAAGTGGAACAGTCCGGTATCATTTTTCTGGACGAGATCGACAAGATTGCCGGCAACGGCAAAGGGCACGGTCCAGATGTCTCCCGAGAGGGGGTTCAGCGGGACCTATTGCCCATTGTGGAAGGCTCCACGGTGAATACCAAGTACGGACCGGTGAAGACCGACCACATCCTATTTATCGCCTCCGGTGCTTTTCACACCATCAAGCCGTCTGACCTGATCCCAGAGCTCCAGGGACGGTTTCCCATCCGGGTGACCCTGGATGCGCTGAACCGCAGGGATTTCGTCCGCATTCTGACGGAACCGAAGAACGCGCTGCTGCTGCAGTATATCGCCTTGCTCAAAACGGAGGGGGTGGAGCTGGTCTTCTCCGACAACGCGGTCGAAAAAATTGCCGAGATCGCCGAGGAGGTGAATGTCCGTACGGAGAATATCGGTGCCCGACGCCTCCATACCCTTATGGAGCGGCTGCTCGAAGACATCCTCTTCGACGCCCCCGATGTGACGGATGTTCACCTGAAGGTGGATGAGGCATACGTCGGGGAAAAACTTAAAGCGATCAAGGATGATGAGGATTTGAGTCGGTATATCCTCTGATAAAGGGTCCAAGGATTCGAGGATTCAAGGGGCCAAGGGAAACACTTTAGAATTGCACACGGCTTAAAGCGGGCATCACAGAAGTTGGATGGATGCCGTAAGCCTTCATAAACGCTCTGGAAAACGAACCCTCGGCCCCTTGAATCCTGTAACCCGCGAACCTCGATGAAATAAGGAATCACCATGACAGCAGACCTTACACACCCCCACTCAACCGTAGCGGACATCCTCATCGAGGCGCTGCCTTATATCCGCAAGTTTTCCGGTATGACCGTGGTGGTGAAGTACGGCGGCCACGCCATGGTTGACGAGCAGCTGAAAATTGATTTTGCCCGGGACATCACCCTGCTCAAGTTCATCGGCCTCAATCCGGTAGTGGTTCACGGTGGGGGGCCCCAGATCAACCGGGTCCTGGACCAGATGGGTATTCGTCCCCAGTTTGTGCGTGGCATGCGGCTTACCGACGGCCCGACCATGGACGTGGTGGAGATGGTGCTGGGCGGAAAGGTGAACAAAAGCATCGTGGCCCAGATCAACCACCAGGGGGGCAAGGCCGTGGGGCTGAGCGGCAAGGACGGCGGGCTGATTGAAGCCAAAAAGATGCGCATCCTTCATCAGGCCGACGCGGACAGTCCCCCCGAAATTATCGATCCGGGAATGGTAGGTGAGGTGACCCGGATCGACCCCCAGATCATCCACACCCTCTCCGAGAAGGGGTTCATCCCCATCATTGCCCCGGTGGGTGCGGGTACTGCAGGGGAAACCTACAATATCAATGCGGATCTGGTGGCCAGCCGCATCGCCACGGCCCTGTCTGCCGGCCGTCTGATACTGCTCACCGACGTGGATGGGGTGATGGATGCCGACGGTGGGTTGATCTCCTCCATCGATGCAGCCACCATCAGCCGCATGATCGCTGAAGGCATCATCAGCGGCGGCATGATTCCGAAGATCGAAAATGCCCTTTTCGCGCTGAAAAACGGCGTTGAAAAGGTGCCCATCATCAACGGCAAACGCCGCCATGCGATACTGCTGGAGTTGTTTACCGATCGGGGGATAGGTACGGAGGTGATAGAATAAGGCATCCATCCAGAAATGGCATCTTGAGGCCCGGATCTGTGTTCTCACGATTTAGAGATCCTCAACGTAGCGCTGCTACGCCTGCGGTCTCAAAACCGCTGCGGCCTTGACCCGAACCCCAACATACCTTTTCTGAATGGATACCGGAAGGACAAGCTGAATCCTGAAGAGATTATGGTTTGATTAAATATGTCCGACCATGTATCGACCCTAACCCAGAACCCAGAACCCAGAACCCAGAACCCAGAACCCAGAACCCAGAACCCAGAGACCAGAGACCAGTGATATGACTGACACCATTATGCGCACGGCGGACCGGGTGATCGCAGCGACCTACAAACGATTTCCCGTGGTGATGGAACGGGGTCAGGGGTGCACGCTCTGGGATACCCGGGGCCGCCGTTATACGGACTTTGTCGCCGGTATTGCCGTGTGCAATTTAGGCCATGCCCACCCGCGCATTGCCGATGCGGTGGCCCGCCAGGCCGGGCGGTTGGTGCATGTGTCCAACCTTTACTATACCATTCCCCAGACCGAACTGGCCCGGATGCTGGTGGAGCAGAGTTTTGCGGACCGCGTCTTTTTCGGCAACTCCGGAGCCGAGGCCAACGAAGCCGCCATCAAGTTGGCCCGGAAATTCTATAAGGATGCTGGCCAGCCAGAGCGGTTTCGCATCGTTTGCATGGAAAAGTCTTTTCACGGGCGCACCATGGCCACGTTGTCCGCCACGGGTCAGGATAAGATCAAGCAGGGCTTCGATCCGGTATTGGAAGGGTTTTCTTTCGTGCCCTTCAACGACATCGATGCCTTGAAAATGGCGATTGACGACCACACCTGCGCCGTGATGCTTGAGCCCATTCAGGGCGAGGGAGGCATCCGCTGCCCGGATCCCGGATTCCTTCAACAGGTTCGTCAGCTCTGTGACCAGCGCGGTTTGTTGATGATCCTGGACGAGATCCAGACGGGCATGGGCCGGACCGGGACACGCTTCGCCCACGAGCAATACGGTGTGACCCCGGATATCATGACCCTGGCCAAGGCACTGGCCAACGGGCTTCCCATCGGTGCCATGCTGGCCACTGAACGGGTGGCGGCCGCTTTCGGGATCGGCGCCCACGCCTCCACCTTCGGTGGGACCCCCCTGGTGGCGGCCGCCGCGGTTGAGACCCTGAAGATCATGGTGGAAGATAGGATCGTGGATCGTGCCCGGGAGACCGGGGACTATTTCAAGGATTCGCTTGAGCAGCTCAGGCGCCGTCACCGAAGGATTGAAGAGGTGCGGGGCAGGGGGTTGCTGCTTGGTATACAATTGAACGGACCGGCCGATCGACTGGTGTCGGTATTGTTGGAAGAGGGTTTTTTGGTCAACTGCGTCCAGGGGGATACCCTGCGGTTCGTTCCTCCCCTGATTATCAAGCAAGCCGAGATTGACGCACTGATCCATTGCCTTGACGATGTGTTGAAGCGGTAAATGGTTGCCCGTTGACGGTTGTCCGTTGGCATTTAACGGTTAATCGTCAACGTCGAACGGTAGACAAGTGAACGTTAATAGAAGAAAAAGGAGAATGGTATTGGCTGACAAGATCCAAAAAGTGGTATTGGCTTACTCGGGCGGTCTGGACACATCGGTGATCCTGAGATGGCTCATCGAAACCTACGATTGCGAGGTGGTCACCTTTTCCGCTGACATCGGCCAGATCGATTCATTGGAAAACGTGGAGGCCAATGCCATGAAAACCGGTGCGGTCAAGGCCTACGTGGATGACCTTAAAGAGACTTTTGTAAAAGATTATGTGTTTCCGGCGTTCAGGGCCAACGTCATCTACGAAGGGCAGTATCTGATGGGGACCTCCATTGCCCGGCCGCTCATCGCCAAACGGCAGATGGAGATCGCCGCCTTGGAAGGCGCCGATGCGGTCAGCCACGGCGCCACCGGCAAAGGCAACGACCAGGTTCGCTTTGAACTGGGTTATTACGCCATCAACCCGGATATCAAGATCATCGCTCCCTGGCGCGAATGGGACTTGAATTCCCGGACCGCGCTGATGGCTTTCGCCGACCGTCACGGCATTCAAGTACCCACCACCCACGCCAAACCTTACAGCACCGATGGCAACCTGCTGCACATCAGCTACGAGGGGGGTATTTTGGAAGATCCCTGGGCGGGCCCACCCGACGATATCTTCACCCTGACGGTCTCGCCCAAGGATGCCCCGGACACCCCCGAGACGATCGAGATTACCTTCGCCAACGGCGACCCGGTGGCAGTCAATGGCAGCGTGCTTTCACCGGCCAACCTGTTGGCCGAGTTGAACCGCCTGGGAGGCAAACACGGCATCGGCCGCATCGACATCGTGGAAAACCGCTTCGTGGGCATGAAATCCCGCGGGGTTTATGAAACACCGGGCGGCACCATTTTACGGCAGGCACACATGGCCATGGAATCCATCACCATGGACCGCGAGGTGATGAACCTGAGGGACTCCCAGATTCCGCGGTATGCCCAGCTCATCTATAACGGATTCTGGTTCTCCCCGGAGATGGAGGTGATGCAGGGTATGATCGACAGCACCCAGAGAAATGTATCCGGTGTGGTGCGCCTGGAACTGTACAAAGGGAATTGCGTCGTCCGTGGCAGAAAATCAGACTTCTCCCTGTACAGTGAAGCCCACGCCACCTTCGAGGACGATGATGTTTACAGCCAAGCGGATGCCGAAGGATTTATCCGTCTCAATGCCCTGCGGCTGCGCATCCGTAAACTCATGCAAAGGAAAGGGTAGGCGTGGATCATGGCTGAAAAACCCTGGGACGGGCGGTTTTTGGAGAAAACAGACAAAAGCGTGGAGGCGTTCACCGCCTCCATCGCCTATGACCGTCGGCTCTACCCATACGACATCGCCGGCAGCATTGCCCACTGCCGGATGCTGGCCAAGGTCGGTATCATCACCGATGAAGAGGCCAGCGGCCTGGTGGAAGGGCTGGGAATCATCAAACGGGAGTTGGATCGGGGCGAATTCATCTTCGACGACAGCCTGGAAGACATTCACATGCACGTCGAGGCCCGACTGCTTCAAGTGGCGGGGAAGGTGGCGCAGAAGCTTCACACCGCCCGCAGCCGCAACGATCAGGTTGCCCTGGACGTGCGCATGTACCTGCGGGACGAGACGCATCGGACCGTCTCCCTGCTGCAAATGCTGCGTAAGGTCCTGGTGGATCTGGCCGACGGTCACCAGGACGTGGTCATGCCCGGTTACACCCACACCCAGCGGGCCCAGCCAGTGCTGTTTGCCCACCACATGATGGCCTATTACGAAATGTTCACCCGGGACCAGGCACGCTTTTCCGACTGCTTGGACCGCATCAACGTGATGCCGTTGGGTGCTGCGGCGCTGGCCGGTACGACTTATCCCATCGACCGGGCGTATGTAGCCGAGCTGCTGGATTTTCCCCGGATCAGCCCCAACAGCATGGATGCGGTGTCGGATCGTGATTTCGCCATGGAATTTCTTGCGGCCGCCAGCATCTGCATGGTTCATCTGAGCCGGCTTTCTGAGGAACTGGTGCTGTGGTCCACCTCGGAGTATGGCTTTATCACCCTTTCGGATGCCTTTGCCACGGGAAGCAGCATCATGCCACAGAAGAAAAACCCGGACGTCCCGGAGATCGTCCGTGGAAAAACCGGTCGGGTGTTCGGCTCGTTGGTTGCTCTGCTTACCCTCATGAAAAGTTTGCCCATGTCCTACAACCGGGATATGCAGGAAGACAAGGAACCGCTCTTCGACGCCGCGGACACCATCAAGGCCTGCCTTTCCATCAACGTCCAGATGCTCCCCCGGATTACCGTGAACCGGGAGATCATGCGCAAGGCCGCCTCCGTCGGATTCCTCAACGCCACGGACATGGCCGATTATCTGGTGAACCAGGGCATGCCCTTTCGTAAAGCCCACGCCTGTGTCGGAGGTGCCGTGGCCTATGCATTGGACAAGGGCAAGGAACTGGACCAGCTGACCCTGGATGAGCTCAAAACATTCTCACCCCTGGTCAAGGCGGATATCTTCGATCACCTGACCCTAAAGGTCATGATAGACCGCCGGCAGAGCCCGGGGGGAACGGCTACTGAAAACGTGGCCCGGGCGATTGCCGAGGCCAGAAAGGCGCTGGCCCGACCGCCGGCATGAAAAACCGGCCAGTTGGATCGATGAAGAAACGGTGGCCTTTATGGTTCCTTGCGAGGTCTAATGACAGGCAATAGGAGAACTCGCATCTGTTCAAAAAGGATCGCTCTATTCGGGCTTTTCTTACTGCTCAGCGTCAGTTATTTCGGGTGCGGCGTCAAGGGGCCGCCGGTGCCGCCCCGACAGCCGCCGGTACCGATGGTGACGGATCTGGCATACGCGTTGGCCGACCAAGCCGTCATGCTGACCTGGCGTCTGCCGGGGACGCTTTTTGCTGAACAGGCAAAAAATGCGACATTCGGCGTCTACCGCTCCCGGACCGCTATAGGGGGATCGGACTGCGATGGGTGCCCCCAGGTATTTGAAAAAGTGGCCGCGGTTCCATATTTTCACACGGAATCAAACCGATTTTCCATCGACGTTCCTCTGGAGCCCGGTTATCGCCATGTGTTCAAGGTGCGGCTGGAGACGGACGGAGGTGCCGGACCCGATTCGAGCCCGGTGCAGGTCGACCAGCTGCCTGTTATGCCTTTCGGAGGATCGGAGACACAATGATAACCATTCCCTTTTTTAAAATGAGCGGCAGCGGAAATGATTTCATCATTATCGACAACCGGGAGGCGGTAGTGCCCGAAAACCAGTTGACGCAACTGGTCACCGGGGCCTGCCGACGAAAGATGTCGGTCGGTGCCGACGGCATGATCCTCATCGAATCGTCTGCCAGCCTTGATTTCAAATGGCGCTTTTTCAATGCGGACGGCAGCCTGCCGGACATGTGCGGCAACGGCGCCCGTTGCGCGGCCCGTTTTGCCTTCCTGCACGGAATCGCCGATCGGCAGATGGCCTTTGAAACCCTGGCCGGAACGATCGAAGCCACCGTGGGTGACGACACGGTGAAGATCCGCATGACCGCGCCCAGGGATCTCAAAACCGGAACCCAATTGGATGTGGAGGGAACACCGACTGCCGTTGCCAGCGTCAACACCGGTGTGCCCCATGTGGTGATGGTCGTGGACGACATCGAGGCGGTGGCGGTGACAAAAACCGGACGGCTTATCCGTTATCACCCGGATTATGCCCCTGACGGCACCAATGTGAATTTTGTGACGGTAAACGAAAACGGAAGGATTTTTATCCGCACCTATGAGCGCGGCGTCGAGGATGAGACCCTGGCCTGCGGAACGGGAAATGTGGCCGCAGCGCTGATTCTGGCCCATGAACGGGGCCTGACTTCGCCGGTGACGCTGACGACCCGCGGCGGGGGAAGTCTGACGGTTCATTTCAGTACGCACGGCGGCCGCTACCGGGATGTTTTTCTGGAAGGCGACGCCCGGGTGATCTATCGCGGCGACCTGTGGGAAGAAGCATGGCGGCCGTAATGACGGACCACGCCGTGTTCATTTCCGTCGGGTCTAACCTGGGCGACAAGTTGGACAACTGTCTGGGCGGCATCGCCGCCCTGACTGCGTCCGCAGAATCGTCGCTTCTGGCGGCCTCCCGGTTTTTCCGGACATCGCCGGTGGACTATACGGATCAGGACTGGTTCGTCAATGCGGCAGTGAAAATCAGCACAACCATGGCGCCATTGGTGCTGCTGGATAAGCTGGTTTCCATTCAGCAGCGGATGGGGCGAAGAGCCGATGCAGTCCGGTTCGGTCCGCGGGTGCTGGACCTGGACATCCTGCTATACGAGGACTGGGTGATCCGAGCGCCGAGGCTGACCATTCCCCATCCGCGGATGCATAAAAGGGTCTTTGTCTTGCAGCCCATGTGTGATATAAACCCGTCGATCGTTCATCCGGTGCTGGGACAAACCGTTGCCGATCTGCTCAGTCGCATTGACGATGAAGACCAACGGGTCATTCCACTGAAAAATCAGCCCGCACTGTTGTAGGGGGTATGAACATTTTTCTGCCAGACAAAAGAAAGGAATGGGTATGGGGTTCCTGCGACGACGGATAGCCCAGCCCCAATTCATGGTCTTGACCCCTGTGCAAGGCAGGCTGCCGTGAAACTGATTCTGCTGATCATCATCGTCTACCTGGTCTATCGGGCCGCCAAATCGTGGGTGGTGCGAAATCTCCAGGCCCCTGACCAAAATGGGTCCCGCCATCCCAGCATCGATGATGTAATGGTCAAGGACCCGGTTTGCGGAATTTATTTCCCCCAACGGGAAGGGGTGGCCTTAAAACACGGTGGGCAGACCCTCCTGTTTTGCTCTGCGTCCTGCCGCGACCGGTTTTTGGAGGAGCCGAAACAGGAATAAAGAACCCGCTGGCGACAGTTACTCGCGCAGACAATGGGAAAGCATCTGCCATCAGGGATTCAGCATCCGGTGTTGCTGCTTTACATGTGATCCTCAGGAAGGAATTCGATTATGAAATTTTTTATTGAT
>NZ_JBFELV010000065.1:0-16969 GCF_041551955.1 Desulfosarcina sp. | reverse complement strand
GGGTCTTCTCGACCATATTGTTTTCGTTGAAGAAACGATTGCCCTGGCTTCCGGCCTGCCGCTGACAACGGCTACCGGCATGTACGGCTTCTTTTTTGTGTTGAGTATCGCCGCGGCGGTTCTGCCGAAACTGGGCGGCATGCAGGGATCGCCAACTTATGGCAGGCCCTAAAATGCTTTGATCTTGGCCACTTCCGGATACCGCTTTAAAAACTGCTTTTCCGCATCATCGGTGCCGATCATGATCAGTTCATCCTTCTCGCTGAGACGAATCGAAGGGTCGGGGTTGCTGATCATCTCGCCGTCGTGGTTGATGGCGATAACCGAGCAGCCGGTCTGTATGCGGATCTGACTGTCGATCAACGATTTGCCCACCAGAGAGGCATGCATGCCGGCACGAAATACGTTCAACCCCTCGGCAAGCATCAATACATCATCCGGTTTGAGAAGATTAAGGATCGTGTTGGCCGCCAGGGAGGCGTATGACATCACCAGGTCGGCCCCGGCCGTGTGCAGTTTTGAGATATTTCTGTCCAGATTGGCCCGGCAGATGATCTGGATGTCGGGTCGCAGCCTGCGGCAGTAAATGGTCAGGTAGATATTGGTGGGATCGTCATGGGTGGTGATGATAATAGATGGCGCCTCATCGATCCCTGCGCGAGTCAGGGTGTTGATGTCCGCGGCACTTCCGTAAATATATTTAGGATTCGCGATGAGCTTCTTGTTTTTTTCAATGATCCGATAATCGATGCCCGCCTGCTCCAGGGCTTCTGAAGCCGCACGGCCGACCCGGCCGCCGCCCAAAATTAGGACCGGCGCACGAAATTTTTGATAACCGCCGATATGCTCGTCGTAATTCTTCAGTTGCTCCGCGGACCCGGCCAACAGAAGGACCGTCGTTGAATTGATGTGGGTTGCCGCCGTGGGTATTTCAAACCTGCCCCTTTCCCAGACACCCACCACCGTAATGCCGGTTGTCTCGCGAAGCCTGCTTTGCTGGAGGGTCATGCCGACCAGCGGCGTCCGCATGGCCGGTGCCTCGGCAATGAGGAGCGCGTCGATGTTTCCAATGATGTTCGAACGCGTGCTCGTCCGCAGCACCCGCCTCGACAATGATTGACCCAGCAGTTTCATGAACTGCAGCACGTAGGTGCTACCGGCCAGTTGTAGAATATCCACCGAGTCGTCTGAATCGGCATTGGCGGCAATAGGAACCTCTTTTGAGATCTCCCGGACGGTGAAAGCGATGTTGGTATTCATCATGTCGTCGATATTGGCCACCACCAGGGCAGCCCGGTTTACCCTGAGGCGCCGGTAGGTTTCCGGGTCGCTCAGTTCCCCCACGACCACTTTATAGTCCTCGTCGAAAAGCTCCAGTGCGTGATGGATATCTTCCGTGAGGATGACGTATTTATACTGATACTGTTTCAGCCTGTGGATCAGATTCATGGTGATCGGATCGGTGCGGGTCAGAATGACGTGACCGTGGGTGTCCTCGGGCAATTCCCGGGGTGCCCTGGCTTTGGTCTGGGCCTCGAGCCAGGGTGCATAAAAGAATTGGATGAAGGTGAAGGGCAGCATGATGAGCAGAAATACCAGGCCGGACAGGAGTACGATGACCGAGAATAGTTTGCCCAGGTCCGAGGTGAAGGTGATGTCTCCGAAACCGAGGGTCGACATGACCGTCAGAGCCCAATAGAAGCCGGTGATCCAGCTGAACTGCTGGTCCTCCAGTATCATCAGGAAGTGAAACAGGATGCTGTAGATGGTAATCATCGTCATCAGGATGAGCATAAACTTGATTAACATCCTGACATTTCGGTCTTTTCTTTTCGAAAAAACATAGATTAACTGGCCCACGAGAAATTTCATGATTGATCTTTCCTTAACTGCCCAAGGCTCGAAAACCGGTCGTAGGGATATTGCAAAGGCTATTTTGCAGCATATCACACCTTCCTTATTTCAGTGAATCACGGGTGATCAGGGGGTGTTTCATCTCCACCTGGTCTCCCTTTTTAATGCCATGCGATCGAAACCACCCCTGATTGACTTCGAGGGCATATAAGGCCGGTTTGCTGGAGTGGTATTTTTTTTCGGTTTGGTTGGGAGACATGATTTCAATGTTGATAATGTTTCCGGCGTCGTCCAGAAAGGCAATCGAGAGCGGAATCCGCGTATCTTTCATCCAGAATGTCCTCAGGTCGGATCGTGGGTACACGAATAGCATCCCCTGATTTTCATCGAGGAAAGCGCGGTTGGATAATCCACACCTGCGCGATTGGGGTGTTGCGGCCAACTCGACGATCAGGCGGTGCCCGTTGATCGACACGGCGGTGGTGGGCAATTCGAGCGGGCATGCGTTGAGCGTTCCATTTAGCATCGATGAAACGAAAATAATCAGGAGAACGGTTTTGCACAGACCCGTGGGTTGCATCGTTATTCTTTCACCATCCGATAGGTCCCATCCAGGCGGATTACCATTTCGTCGTAACGATCCATGAGCGCGTCTTTCTGCCTTTCGACATTCGCTTTATCCAGTCGGCCTGACTTGAATTCTAGCTCGAGCGCCGCCAGTTCGTTGTCCAGCCAGCGGTCCGGGTCGAAATTGTAGGTCATCGGTGTTGACTCAGATACAAACGGTGGACCATCCGATCAGCGATCGTTGGTCAACCGGTTGGCGATACGGTTGATGGTTGATGCTGCGTAGCCGGCGCCGTATCCATTGTCGATGTTGACCACGGTGACGCCGTTGGCGCAGGAGTTGAGCATGGTCAGCAGCGCCGCCACCCCCCCGAAACTGGCTCCGTAGCCGACACTGGTGGGCACGGCGATCACTGGCTTGTCGGTCAATCCGGCTGCCACGCTGGGCAGCGCCCCATCCATGCCGGCCACCACGACCAACACGCTGGCTGCCTGAATTTTCTTCCGGTTGGACAGCAGGCGGTGGATACCCGCCACGCCCACATCGAAGAGCCGCTCCACCCGGTTGCCCATCACTTCGGCGGTGACGGCCGCCTCTTCGGCCACCGGAATATCCGAGGTGCCGGCGCACATGACCAGAATGGTCGTTCGGGTGGGTGTGGCCGGCGTGCGATTCATCACCACGATACGGGCCGCTTCGTGGTATTCCACCCGGTCGCAGATGGTTTTCAGGGCATCATAAACCGGACGTTCAGCGCGGGTGGCCATGATATTGGCATCCTTCTCCAGCAGGCGGCGGGCAATGCCGACGATCTGTGCCACGGTTTTTCCCGGGCTGAAAATGGTTTCCGGGTGGCCGCTGCGCAGGGCCCGGTGGTGGTCCACCATGGCGTAGCCCAGGTCTGCATAAGGAAGGTCCTTGAGCGTTTCCAGCGCCCGGCCCACCGGCATGTCGCCGGCTTTAACCTGCTCGAGCAGTGCTTTTAAATCATCTGAATTCATCAATCATTCCCGTTTTCAATAAGCGGAGGCATCCCCTTCCCGTCTACTGGCCCAGGGCGCTGCATGTCAACGACTTTATCCTCCCTGGCTTGATGACACCGGCTCATCTGACCAAAAAGGGCCGGCCACCCGGCAGGTGACACGGCCCTTTGATTGGTTGAGCTTGCGGGTTATGCCTTATTTCCCGGCTCTGCCGTCGTCGCAGGCGTCGTCGGCACCGGCCCGGCCGGCATGCTCGGCCGTCCCGGCCAGGGTGCAGGCGTCACCGTCTCCTTCAACAGGTGCGGCCAGTTCTCCCGACGGCTCGGCCGGCACATACTCGGTCTCGGCCTTGCGCTTGAGGCTGGTGTAGCGATCGGCGAACTGCGCCTCCAGCTGGGTGTGCAGCCGTTTGGCCTCATCCGGGAACAGCTTCTGCAGGGCCGCGTAGCGCACCTCGCCGGCGAGGTATTCCTGCAGGCTGCCGTCCGGTTCCTTGGAGTCCAGGACAAAGGGATTTTTCCCTTCGGCCGCCAGCATGGGGTTGAATCGATACAATGGCCAGTAGCCGGACTTGACGGCCAGGCTGGTTTCTTCCTGGGTCTTGCCCATGCCCTTTTTGATGCCGTGGTTGATACACGGCGAATAGGCCATGATCAGCGACGGTCCGTCGTAGCGCTCCGCCTCCGAAAACGCCTTGATCAACTGCTGCTTGTTGGCGCCCATGCCGACGCTGGCCACATAAACGTAGCCGTAGGTCATGGCCATGCCGCCCAGGTCCTTCTTGGCGGTCTTTTTGCCGGATGCGGCAAACTTGGCGATGGAGCCGGTGGGCGTGGCCTTGGAGCTCTGGCCGCCGGTGTTCGAGTACACCTCGGTATCGTAGACGATGACGTTGATGTCTTCTCCGGTGGCCAGGACATGGTCGATGCCGCCGAAGGAGATGTCGTAGGCCGACCCGTCACCCACGAATATCCAGTAGGAACGCTTGGTGAAATATGAACCCAGGCTGTCGATGCGATCCAGCAGGGGATTGCCCGAATAGGCGAAGAGCATCTCCCGGATCTGGTCGCCATAGCGTTTGGACTCGTCGGCGTCCTTCCTATTTTCCAGCCAGCCCTTCATGGCCGCTTTCAGGTTGTCATCGAGGTCCGTCTCCAGCGCTTCGGTGACCAGGTCGGCCAGTACCTGACGCTGCTGCAACTGGCCCAGAAACATGCCATAGGTGAATTCGGCCGGGTCTTCGAACAGAGAGTTGCCCCAGGTGGGGCCGCAGCCGTCTTCGTTGACGCAATAGGGGATCGACGGTGCGCTGCCACCCCAGATGGAGGAGCATCCCGTGGCGTTGCCGATGACCATGCGTTCGCCGAACATCTGAGTGAGCAGTTTGGCGTAGGGTGTCTCGCCGCATCCGGCACAGGCGCCGGAGAACTCGAGCAGGGGCTGGTAGAACTGGCTGCCCTTGACCGTGTTGCGGCCCACCAGCCCCTCGCGCACCGGCAGGCTGGAGGCGTAGCGCTGGTTGGGAACCTGTTGCTGGGTCTGGGTGTCCAGGGGTTTCATGACCAGGGCCGGCTTCTTGGCCGGGCAGATGTCCGCGCAGTTGCCGCAGCCCATGCAGTCTTCGGTAAAAACCTGGATGCGGAACTGGTACTCCTTGAGTTCCTTGCCCAGGGCCTTTTTGGCCTCAAAGCCCTCGGGGGCGGCCTTCAGTTCATCCTCGGTGACCAGCACCGGACGGATGGCCGCGTGGGGGCAGACCATGGCACACTGGTTGCACTGGATGCAGTTGTCGATGACCCATTCGGGCACATTGATGGCCACCCCGCGTTTTTCATACTGGGTGGTGCCCACCGGGAAAATGCCGTCCGGCGAGAAGGCGCTCACCGGCAGTTTGTCGCCCTGCTGGGCCAGCATGGGCTTCATCACCTCGGTAACCCACTCGGGTTCATCGCTGGCCACGGCAGCCGTCAGGCCGGCGTCGGCCCAGGTCGCCGGAACCTTGACTTCCACCAGATGATCCAGGGTCTTGTCCACGGCCTGGTTGTTCATGTTGACGATCTTGTCGCCCTTCATACCGAACATTTTTTTAATCTGGTCCTTGAGGTAGGCGATGGCGTCGTCCACGGGGATTACGTTGGCCGCCTTGAAGAAGGCGGTCTGCATGATCATGTTGATGCGTCCGCCCAATCCTACGTCACTGGCGATCTTCACCGCGTCGATGGTGTAGAACTTGAGCTTTTTGCGGGCGATAGTCCGGCGCATGGCCACCGGCAGCCGTGCTTCCATCTCCTCGACGCTCCAGGGGCTGTTGAGCATGAAGGTGCCGCCGACCTTGATGCCTTCGAGCACGTCGTAAATGTTGACGTAGGCCGGGTTGTGGCAGGCGATGTAGTCGGCGCTGTCGATCAGGTAGGTGGACTTGATCGGCGTCTTGCCGAACCGCAGGTGGGAGATGGTCACGCCGCCCGATTTTTTCGAGTCGTAGGCGAAGTACGCTTGGGCGTACATGTCGGTATTGTCGCCGATGATCTTGATGGCGCTCTTGTTGGCGCCGACGGTGCCGTCGGCCCCCAGGCCCCAGAACTTGCACTGAACCGTGCCTTCCGGCGCCACGTCCAGACCGGTTTCTACCTCCAGGCTGGTGTGGGTGACGTCGTCGGTGATGCCCACGGTGAAGTGGTTCTTGGGCGCCATGCCGTTCATGTTGTCGAACACGGCCTTGACCATGGACGGGGTGAACTCCTTGGATCCCAGCCCGTACCGGCCGTTGACGATGGTGGGCATTTCACCCTGCTCCATAAAGGCCGTACACACATCCTGGTACAGGGGATCGCCCAGGGCGCCGGGCTCCTTGGTGCGGTCGAGAACGGTGATCCGGGCGGCGGTGGCCGGAATGACCGACAACAGGTGCTTGGCGGAGAAGGGGCGGAACAGGCGCACCTTGACCAGGCCGACGGACTCGCCGCGGGCGTTGAGGTGGTCAACCACCTCTTCGATGGTCTCGCAGGAAGAGCCCATGGAGACGATGACGCGATCGGCATTGGGATCACCCACGTAATCGAACAGGTTGTACTTGCGGCCGGTGAGCGCGGAGACTTTTTTCATGTAGTCGGCAACGCTGTCCGGAACTTCCTGGTAGTAGACGTTGGCCGCTTCGCGCCCCTGGAAGTAAATGTCCGGGTTCTGGGCGGTGCCGCGCAGTTCGGGGGATTCCGGGTTGACTGCGCGGGCGCGGAAGTTGTCCAATGCTTCCATGTTGATCAGCTTTTTCATGTCCGCGTAGTCGATGGTCTCGATCTTCTGAATCTCGTGGGAGGTCCGGAAACCGTCGAAAAAGTGCAGGAAGGGCACGCTGGAATCGATGGCGGCCAGGTGGGCAACCAGGCCCAGGTCCATGACTTCCTGGACCGAGGCGGAGGCGAGCAGGGCAAAGCCGGTCTGACGGACGGCCATGACGTCTTGGTGGTCGCCGAAGATGGACAGCGCATGGGCGGCAATGGCCCGGGCGGTGACATGCAGAACGCCGGGCAGCAGTTCACCTGACATCGTGTACATGTTCGGGATCATCAGCAACAGGCCTTGGCTGGCGGTGTAGGTAGAGGTCAACGCGCCGGCGGCCAGGGATCCGTGGACGGCCGCCGCCGCCCCGGCCTCGCTCTGCAGCTGGCGTACCAGCAGGGTTTGGCCGAAGACGTTCTTGCGGCCATTGGCTGCCCACTCATCGCAAATTTCGCCGATGGGGGAGGATGGGGTGATGGGATAAATGGCGGCCACCTCGCTCATGGCGTAGGCCACGTGGGCGGCAGCGGTGTTCCCGTCGATGGTTTTCATTTCTTTTGCCATAACTGCTCCTTGTAACGGGTTAAGAATAGGTAAACGACTCTGCAGCAACCGGTCTCAGGGGGAACTGCCGCAGAAAACCAGTGTCTCATAGCTGAGAAGGGGCGTGCGAATATGAGTTTCGCATCGGTAACGACGTCTTTTCAATTGCCAAAAAAATTATTTAAATCATATTGAATCCGACTTGACAAGAATTAATTGGCATCGACAGGTTCATTAACAACATTATGATTTAATATGATATTTGATTCGTCGCAGCTTGTTAGGGACACCCCCACCCCCACGGCGATGGCAGCGCAGGCCATCATGCCGCCGATCCCCCACAGGACAGGGGAAAAGCTTCCCATACGATCAAAGACCACGCCGCCCGCGATGGGGGACACCGCGGCTGGGATGTTGGCCGAAAACAGCCAGCCGTAAATCTGGCTGAGCCGCTCGCTGCCCCACCGTTCAGCCGCCGCCGAGGCATAAAGGACGAGGATCCCACCGTAACCGAAGCCGGCCAGGGAGGCAAAGATCAACAGGCCGGCATCGGAACGCAGGATGAGGCCATGCGACAGCAGCAACGCGGCCTGAAGCAACAAGTTGGCTTGAAGGATAACGGTGGAACGGCCGCGGTCGAAAATCCAGCCCCAGATGATACGGCCGGCTGCGTTGGCCAGGGCAAAGGCTGCCACGGCCCGCACCCCTGCCTGAACCCCGGCGCCGGCATAGAGTTCTTTCATATTGGCGCTGACGGCAAATCCTGCTGCAAGGCCGGCAAACATGGCCAGGTAAAGAAAAACGAATGACCGGTCCCTGATTACGTTGGTCACGGGCAGCCGCTGCCGAACGCCCCCCCCGCTGCCCGGCGGGTTTTCCATCACCGTCCCGGCCAGGACAACCAGCAGCATAAATAATACCCCCAGGAGGCCGAACATATCGAAGGGGCCCATACCCATGGTTGGCATGAGGGTTTCGGCCGCGTGGCTGACCAGGGCGGCGCCGCCGCCGAAACCGGCCACGGCCACACCGGTTACCAGTCCCTTTTGTCGGGGAAACCAGCGTACACAGGTGGCAATGGGAACGATGTAGGCAAACCCCACGCCGATCCCGGCCATCAGACCGATCCCCAGGATCGTGAGTGCAAAATGAAATCGACCCGTTGCCGCCAGCATCCAGCCGCCGCCGAAGAGCAGGCCGCCGACCACTGCGCACCGACGCGGGCCGAGCTTGGGCAGTAGGGTGCCGGTCACGATCATCGTGGCGGGGAATGCGAAATAGAACATCGAAAAGGGAAGCTGGGCCGTGGCCTGAAGGATCGCGGTGATCTGCTTGAGCGGCAGCACGAAGACCGACCATGCGTAAGTGGCCCCTAAGCACATCTGCATCACGACGGCGGCCGCCAGGATCCGATAGCGTTTCACAGCCAGCGCCTTTCCACTATTGAGCGGTTTCGGCCAATTCGTCAAAGCGGCACTTGAGAATCAGCGAATCGCCGTCAAAGGAGGTTTTGACCTTATAAGGGAGCGTCTTGAAGAGGGCGACCATGGCTTTGTTCTGGGGGGAGGTGTAGGCCACCAGCCCGGAAATGCCATTTTCACGGGCAGCTCGGGCCAGTTTGCGGATAAACAGCTTTCCCAGTCCCTTGCCCTGGTACTCCTTGGAGATGGAAAATGCCACCTCGGCAAGGTTGCTTTGCAAAAGCAGCAGATATTCACCGACCCCTACCACCTTGCCGAAGCCGAACTCGCCCACCACGGCCACCAGGGTGAGATCCTTGATGTAGTCGATCTGTGAGCGCGTTTCCACATCGCTGCGGTCAAAACTGAGTTTCTCATGGAAAAACCGCAGCTGCACGTCTTTTTTGTCCAAGCTGTAATAGTGCTCCTGGATCCGGCGTTCATCCACCGGTTTTGAGGGTCGGATGGTGATCTCCTCACCGTCCCGCTCGATGGTCTCTTCCAGGTGAATGGGATAGATACCCTTGGTGGCTTCGCCAAGCCGGCGTTCGCTGCCGATAAGCTTGGCCTCCTTGGCGGCGCTGAACAACTGGTCCCGATGGTCGGGGTGGGCGATACCGATCAAAGCCAGCACACGCTCCTGAAGGCTTTTGCCGAACAGGTTCACCGCGCCGTATTCGGTGACCACGTAATGGACGTCTCCGCGGGGAACCACCACCGCCGTGCTGTTCAAGGCCGGAACGATATTGCTGCGCTCGCCATTCTGGGAGGTGGCGTAGAGCATGAGGATGGATTTGCCCCCCTTGGACCGCTTGGCGCCGCGAACAAAATCGGGGATGCCGGATACACCGGCGAAAAAGGTATGTTCAGAGGCCTCGGCGGCCACCTGGCCGGTGAGGTCGATGGTGTGGGCCACGTTCATGGAAATCATGCGGTTGTGCTGGGCGATGATAAAGGGGTCGTTGACATAGTCCGACGGCCGGAAATCAACCCCCGGGTTGTCGTGGAGAAACTCATACAGGTTCTGGCTGCCGATGGCGCAGGAAGCGACCAGCTTGCCTTCATTGAGTCCTTTCTTGCGGTTGGTGATCACTCCCGAGGCATACAGGTGCATCACGTCATCGGTGATGTACTGGGAGTGGAACCCCAGATCGTTCTTGTCGGCCAGGGCCTTGACCGTTGCCTGGGAGGCGGCGTCCAGGCCGATCTGAAGTGTTGAGCCGTCATCCACGAAGCGGGCGATGTGTTTGCCGATCCATTCGGCCGCCCCGGATCGCTTGCGCAGGTTGATGGACAAAATCGGTTCTTCGTGCTCCACGAGCACATGGACGTTGTTGACGTGGATGAAGCTCTGCCCCATGGTGCGGGGCATTTTCGGGTTCACCTGGGCGATCACCAGGTCGGCGCTCTGGGCGGCTGCCAGGGTTACGTCCACGGACACGCCTAAGCTCATCCAACCGAAATCGTCGGGCGGCGACACCTGGATCAGGGCCACGTGAATGGGCAGTTTGCGTGAGAGGAACAGGCCGGGCACCTCGGACATGTTGATGGGCGTAATGAAGCGCATGTAACGGGCAATGGCCTCCGTATCCGCCGATCCTAAATATATGGTTCGAATATTGAGGCTGTGGTCACGGGTTTTGTCGGCGATCTCGGACAAAGAGGTGGTCTCCCGGCTCATGAGCCGGACGATCTCCAGTCCGCTGATTTTGACGGCCGCAGCCGACAAGGCGCGGACCAGCGCCTGGGGTTCTCCACTGGCTCTGCCGATATAGACCCGTTTGCCGGGGCGGATCATGGCGATGGCCGCCTCTGCGGTACGCTGTTTTTCCACATAACTGTCAGCCCAGTAAATCGACCGTTTCATCGTCTACCTCCTATTTTCAAGTATAAAGCGGCAGTCCGCCACGGTGACGCCTTCGCCTTCGGGGTGAACCAGCAGCGGATTGATGTCCAGTTCCTTTATCTCCGGGTGGTCCTGCACCAGATCGGAAAGCCCCACCAGCATCCGTTCGATGGTGTCGATATCGGTTTTGGGTGCTCCGCGGAATCCGGAAAGCAGCTTGTGTCCCTTGATACTGCGCACCATGTTCCGGGCGCCATTGCGGGTCAACGGCGCCAGCCGGAAAGCCACATCCTGAAACACCTCTACGAAGATGCCGCCGAAACCGAACATGATCAGCGGGCCGAAAATGGGGTAGCGGGTCATGCCTAGAATCACCTCCTGACCTTTGGGCGCCAGTCGCTGAATCAGCACCCCCGTGATGTCGGCATCCGGGTTGAATGCTCTGGCATTGTTTACAATGGTAGCAAAGGCATCGACGACCGCCTCACGCCTGTCCGGCCCGACAATGACCCCGCCGGCGTCTGATTTGTGGATGATATGGGGCGATACGATCTTCATCACCACCGGGTATCCCATCCGGTCGGCGGCATCTCCCGCTTCGTCCGCGCTGGAGACCAGCACCGTGGGCAGCACCTTAAAGCCGTAACAGGCCAGCAGTTCGGTACCGCCGATCTCACCCAGGTAGGTCTTGCCCTGGTTAATGGCCTCGGCAATGATTTCACATGCGCGCGCTCGGTCGTGCCTGACGGGAAAGGGTGCCAGTTGCTGACGGTTGAGCCAGCGGGAATAGCGATACAGGGCGCCGAAGGTCTTGGCTGCGCTCTCGGGGAAGCGATAGACGGGGACACCACTTTCCTGAAGGTGTTTCACCCCGGCGGACACGTCGATGATGCCCATGAAGCAGCACAAAATCGGTTTGTGGGACCGCCGGGCAATGCGTACGATGGCCTCGGCCGTGCCGATAGCATTGGTCATGCTCTGGGGGGTGAGGATCACCAGGGCGCCGTCCACGCCTTCGTCCTTGATGACCGCGGAAAGTGCGTTTTCGTAGCGGTCCTGGGTCGCGTCGCCGATGACGTCTACCGGATTGTTCACGTTGGCGGTCAAGGGCAGGTGGCTTTTGAGCACCTCGATGGTGTCCGGGCTGAATGTGGCCAGCTCCAGACCCGAAGAAACGGTCATGTCCGTGGCTACGATGCCTGGCCCACCGGCATTGGTGACGATGGCCACCCGGTTTCCCAGGGGTACCTTGCGCCGCATCTTGCCCAGGGCGCTTTCGTTTCTATAGGCAAAGGCGATCCCGAAATCGAACAATTCGTTGATCGAATCCACACGGATGATGCCGCTCTGAGTAAAGATGGCATCGTAGACCGCTTCGCTGCCTGCCAGCGATCCCGTGTGGGAGGCGGCCGCCTGTGCCCCGGCATTGGTTCGGCCGGATTTGATGGCCAGCACTGGCGTGGGCCTGTCGCCGCCGGTGATCTCTTTGACCGCCTCGATAAACTCCGGTCCCCGCTGCAGCTCTTCGATGTAAAGCATGATGACCTCGGTTTCCGGGTCGGCGTGAAAATAGCGCAGCAGGTCCAGTTCATCCACATCGGCTTTGTTGCCGATAGATACGAATTTTGAAAATCCGAAATCCTTGTCCGCCGCAAAATCCAGCACCGCCGTGCACAGCGCCCCGCTTTGAGAGATGAAGGAGATATTACCGGCTGCAGGCATCCGGGCCGAAAAGCTGGCGTTGAGGCGCACATCGGCGTTGGGATTGATCACCCCCAGGCAGTTGGGTCCGACCACCCGTACCCCGGCTTGGCGGCACATGGCCACAATCCGCCGTTCGATCTCGAGACCTTCGCCGCCGACTTCCTTGAACCCAGCAGAGACAATGACAATGGCCTTGACCCCCTTGGCGATGGCCTGCCTGATGGCCGTTTCCGCATGGACCGGGGGAAGAATGATGATCGCCAGATCGATGGGGTCTGGAATATCCTGAATACCCGGATAGGCACGAACGCTGGCGATGGATTTGGATCTGGGGTTTACCGGATAAAGGGTGCCGGTAAAGCCCCCTCTCAGAATATTAACGAAAATATCGTGGCCGACTTTTCCCGGACTGCTGGAGGCACCGACCACCGCCACGGATGACGGGTTGAATAGCGCATCAAGACCTTCCATTTATCAACACCTGCTTGCAAATGGATTAGAAATTAAAAAAGGGATCGCGCCGGTTACAGGCCAGACGCACATCCCAACTCTAACGGCAATAACCTATAAATTGGTTATACCATTAATATCGACGGGAGATGTCCGCTGTCAAGCACAAAGCATCGACCGCCTTGAATTACCTTGTAACGTTTGCTATTGTGTGTTTATAGGTATATCGTCGTTTCGCTGAAGGACGGTCTGCACCCTACGATAATTAACTTGGTTAGACCATTGCCTTCTCCAACGACGCGTCGCAGACCACCATAAATGGCCATTGATTGGCTAAGCCCTGGCGGCTGACGCTCATTTGCATCGATTCCCTCATTGAATCCAACTGGAGCTTACCTTCGATCATGCCACACAAACTCAAACCCATTAAACCCAAGCGCATATCCGACCAGGTGTTTGACCAGTTGCGGGAACTGATTTTCCGCGGTGAGTTTAAAGCCGGAGAGAAAATCCTCACCGAGCGGGAGCTGGCCGAAGCCTTTGGTGTCAGTCGCACTTCGGTAAGAGATGCCATCAACAAGCTGGTCGTCATGGGTCTGCTGGACCAGAAGCAAGGGCAGGGAACCTTTGTCCGGTCACCGGAATCCAAAGAAAAAAGCCTACTGGCCACGATGGTGGAGAGTCAGGACGCCTCCATCACCGACCTTTTGGAGGTCCGCATGGGGTTGGAGTGCAATGCCGCAGCCATGGCGGCCACCCGGGCAGTGGAAAAGGATTTTCAGTTCATGGAGAAAAGCATCGAGGAGATGCAAAAGGAAGTCAAATCCGGCAGACTGGGCTCGGAAGCCGACGCCTCTTTTCACATGGCCATCGCTTATGCAACGAACAATCCCCTTCAGGTTTTCATCATGAAGAACTTCTACGATTTCCTGTTTACCGGCATCAAAGTCAACCTGGAGGGTCTTTATAAAATACCGGGTAACATCGACATCATTTTGGAGCAGCACACGTCAATCTACCAGGCCATCCGAAAGGGCGAACCGGATGCCGCTTACCGGGCCATGAAGCAGCATATCGATTTTGTGTACGGTTTTTTCGCAGGTCAGGGGAAATAAGGTTCAGGGTTCGGGGTGCAAGACGGTACAATGGGTTGGGGAGTATTTTAGCTGCCATCATCGCCGGAAAAAAAAGGGGCCGCTTTTCAGTAAGACGTTGAGCCAGAGTGCGGCCCCCATTGAATTATAGGCTATGATTTGACCTGGCCGATCATCTTTTGGTTAAACCGTTCATCCGACTCAATAAGGCCCGCACGAAAATGCGAGCCGCCTCTATGTGGTTCAATGCAATCACTGATATGCTCCCGCGGAGTAGGTCAGTTCGTAGCTGTGAGAGTAGATTTCGATGAGGTTTCCGAAGGGGTCTTCACAATACACCATGCGGTAGGGCTTTTCGCCGGGGTAGTATTCACGCACAGGCATTCGCTGCTTGCCGCCGTTTTCCACAATCTTGGCGGCCAAACCTTCGACATCCGGGTCTTGTACGCAAAAGTGAAAGACGCCAGTTTTCCAGTATTCAAAGTTGTTTTCCCGCTGCTCGGCGTTTCGAAATTCGAAGATTTCAACGCCAATCTTATCACCTGTGGACAGGTGGGCGATACGAAAACTGCCCCAACCTTCGCCAAAGACATCGTTACACATTACGCCGATGGCAGAATCGTCGGCAACTATCTCCGTGGGTGGCATAATCACGTACCATCCAAGGACGTTGGTGTAAAAATCAACGGCCTGCTCAAGGTTTGTCACAGACAATCCTATATGTGAAAAGGTTCTTGGGTATCTCATGGTATTGCTCCTATAGGACTGGGTTAAGGTAAGATGCTGCCCTTAGTTACCTTGATAGGGTAAGGCTTATGAGTGATACTACAAGGGTCCTTTTCAGTGAAACATGTACGAATTTCTTCGTATTATCGGTTGGCGAGAATGCCGAATTTGGGATAAAGCGGGCTTTTACAGTCCACGTGGATGTTTAGATGTCTTGATATGAAAGCGAGACCCGCTCAGATTTTAGAAAAGATTTCGTTTCCAACGTCAAAGCCTCTAAGATGTTGTAACTATTGCAATGATTGCATTCTTAGAGGCTCAAGGCCACACTTTGGCTCAACGTCTTAGCTTTTCAGCGCACCCCTTTTTTCGTTTAGCTTTATTCACCGATCACCAATGATGGCCATCAGAGCAGATTTTCAAAGAAATCATTTCCCTTGTCGTCCACCAGAATGAACGCTGGAAAATTCTTCACGGTGATCATAAAAATCGCCTCCATGCCCAGTTCGGGGTACTCAAGCACCTCGACCGAAGTGATGCACTCCTTACCCAGACGTGCGGCCGGCCCGCCGATGGAGCCGAGGTAGAACCCGCCGTATTTTTTGCAGGACGCCGTCACTCCCTTGGATCGGTTGCCCTTGGCCAGCATGACCATGGACGCGCCCTGGGCTTGGAAGATCGGCACGTAGGAATCCATGCGGCCGGCGGTGGTGGGGCCGAAGGAGCCGGATGCGTGGCCTTCAGGCGTTTTAGCGGGACCGGCGTAATAAATGATGTGATCTTTCAGATAGGGCGGCAGGCCCTGGCCGTTGTCCAGGCGTTCTTTGAGCTTGGCGTGGGCGATATCCCGGCCAACGATGATCTTGCCGGACAGGTTGAGGCGGGTGGCCACCGGATATCGGGTTAGAATGGCCCGGATGTCGTCCATGGGCTGGTTCAGGTCGATGGCCACGGCGACCTCGTCGGCGCCCCGGGGCTCGGGCAGATAGCGCGCAGGGTTCGTTTCCAACTGCTCCAGAAAGATGCCTTCGGCGGTTATTTTGGCCTTGATGTTGCGGTCAGCGCTGCAGCTGACGCCGATGCCGATGGGGCAGGAGGCCCCATGGCGCGGCAGGCGGACCACTCGAATGTCGTGGCAGAAGTACTTGCCGCCGAACTGGGCGCCGATGCCCAGAGATTGGGCGCGAACCAGCAGCTCTCTTTCCAGTTCTCGGTCCCGGAAGCCGTGGCCGGTCTGGCTGCCGGCAGTCGGCAGACCGTCCAGGTAGCCCGCCGAGGCCAGCTTCACCGTTTTCAAGTTGAACTCCGCAGAGGTACCCCCCACCACGAAAGCCAGATGGTAGGGCGGACAGGCGGCGGTGCCCAGGGTCTTCATTTTGGCTGTCAGGAAATCAACCAGGGTGCCCGGGTTGAGCACCGCCTTGGTTTCCTGAAACAGATAGGTTTTATTGGCCGAGCCGCCGCCTTTGGCGATGAACAGGAATTTATAGGCATCGCCGCCGGTCGCGTATATCTCAATCTGGGCGGGCAGGTTGCACCCGGTGTTCTTCTCTTCATACATGGTCAGCGGTGCGTTCTGGGAATAGCGTAGATTGGCCTGGGTGTATGCGTTGAACACGCCTCTGGAAAGCGCTTTTTCATCGCTGAAGCCCGTCCACACCTGCTGACCCTTTTTTCCCATGACGATGGCCGTGCCGGTGTCCTGGCACATGGGAAATTCCATTTCGGAGGAGATGACGGCGTTCTTGAGCATTTCCAGAGCTACATAGCGGTCATTGTCCGAACTTTCCGGGTCTTTTAAGATTTTCTCCAACTGGGCCAGGTGGGCCGGCCGCAGCAGGTGGGAGACATCCTTGAATGCTGATTCGGCCAGCAGCTCCAGACCCTCGGGTGCGACCTTCAGCACGGTCTGTCCCTCGAACCGGGCGGTGGAGATGTGATCGGCTGTGAGCAGCCGGTAGCGGGTGTCATCCTCGCCCAGGGGCAGCAGTTCTTCATACTTGAATTCAACCATGATTCATCTCCTTATCCGGTTAAGGGAAATGGGACAACGGTTTAACAGGGTGTTGAAAATGGACAACGGCATCCTTGACGCGTTCAACAAAGATTGAAGGAGTTTAACTTAATTGTAGGGCCAGAGCGTTGTCAAGGCGTTTCCTGGGAACCGGGGTGCCACCCCAATCGGTATTTTATATGGCCGAAACGATGACCGAGGCCCTTGTCGAGCCCGTCCAGAATTGAAGCGCTTAACCTAATTGTATTATTGTGAATAAGGATGGAGTTAATTTCCGAAAAATTAATTCTCTCTTGCATAGTTCCTGCGTATCGTGTAAATTTCTTTTACTTCAGGAACAGATACTCATCCACGATTAATTGCAGGTCAACCACCTGAATCTAATATATGAACGCGATGTCTTTGACAATATTGATTGGTTAATGCGGAAAATATAATTTTTCCCGGC
>NZ_JBFELV010000064.1:0-17450 GCF_041551955.1 Desulfosarcina sp. | reverse complement strand
GCAGAGCCTCCAGGGCCTGTCGATAAGGGGTGATGTCTTCCACGGCCAAGAGCATGCCAGGCAGATGCTGCTTGGGTGTCTCCACCGGTTGGGCATTCACTCTGGCGGACCATATGGCGCCGCGCTTAGTCTTGAGTTTGAGTTCAAAGGGCGCTTTCAGGGTCCCGGCGAAAATCCGGCTGCGGTTGATGAAAAAAACGGCTTGGTCTTCTGGGGCGATGAACAGGCTGATGGGCTTTTTCAGCAGGTAGGATTTGTCAGCGCCGAGCATGTCGACGGCGCGTGAGCTGACGCCGTCGATGAGACCGGACTTGTCCAGCGAAATCAATCCGGTGGTCGATGCTTGCATGAAACGGGAGCAATCAGTCAGTTTTCTCTTTAGCGTGTCGCGTTCGCCGACGAGAGATTGGTTGATCGTATCCAACTCGGTTTGACGGCGGGTCAGTTCCGCGATCTTTTGCTTCAGCGGATCGGACGGTAACGGTTCGGTCTGGCGGTTGCCTGTGGTCATAACGTTTCCCTCGCTAGATCACCCAACCACGAGCGGGATGCGAGCAGATGAATAGCGGCGTGGTTACTGGTAGATTTTGCTCAGCTCCTCGGAGGCCTCGACGACCAGATTCGAATCTTCCGTATATTCAATGGCCCCCTTCAAGGCCATTCTTGCATTGTTGTAGTCTCCCAATAGGCGATACGTCCTTCCCAGTTCCAATAGCAGGGCAGGGTCTTTGGGGTTGAGCCGTGCAGCCGATTCGAACATGGACAGCGCGGCGTGCAGTTGTCCGGTGGCGAGGTAGGTTCTGCCCAGATTCAATTGGGCGACGAAAAACTCCGGCTGCAGCTCCAGCGCCTCTTTCAAAAACTGGCGGGCCTTGTCATAGTTCTTTTTGTTGTAGAATGCCCACCCCAGATTGGCCAACGGGAAGTGAGGCGTTGCGTAGAGCATGTCTCCGGTCACCTCCTCCAGCACGATGATGGCCTTGTCCCACTCTTTCCGAACCAGGTAGGCGCTGCCCAGGTTGTTCTTGGCCAGGGAGTAGTCGGGTTTCAGCTGCACCGCTTTTTCAAAATGCACCACGGCCAGATCAACCTTCTCTTTGGCCATGTATACCAGACCCAGATCGTTATGCAGAATAGGATCGTCTGGATTCAGCTTTTCGGCTTTGAGCAGTTCTCCCAGGGCTGCCGTGTAATTTCCGCCGCCCATGTAGGCCTCTCCCAGGTTAATGGCGGCAGTCGCTTTTTTCTTGTCCTGGGGGGATACACCTGTGGTGACGCATGCTGAAACCAGCAGCACGGCAAATAGCAAAGCAAGGGTTGCCTCCGGTCGCCAATGTGCCATGGACCTTCTCCTTTTTACCTGCGTGTCCGGGTTGATGCTTCCGTTCAGACAATACTCGGATATGTCTATTGTCAGTCAGTCTCTTTGACCCGGACCAGCTGGATGCCCTGGTCCCGGAAAAAAGGTTCTATCGATTCCGGAATCTGTTTCTCGGTGATCAGTCGATTCTCTCCGGTGTCAGCCGGTATCAGTATGCCGTTGACAGAAATGGCCGTATTATACTCAGCAGACCGGTTCGCACCATAAAAAACGGGGGATGCCGTATAGGCCATGCCCGCGGTTTCCATCAGGCGGTGAATGATTTCCACCGGTCCGGCGTCTACATTGATTTGCAGGATCTCGAGCCCCGTGCCCCTGATGGCGTTCACCGCATCACCGTAAAGGTCTCCGAAATCGATGAGAATTTCTCTCCCATTTCCGAAAGAGAGCAGATTGGACAGGGCCTGAACCTGAATACCGGCATAGGGGAAGCTGATGCTGGTGTTGGTTGAGTAGTTAAATCCCATTAGGGCGGCAAACGACTCGATAAGTGACTTCTGGCTGGTGCCGTCGATGCTGTCAATCTCTGTCGTTGCCGCCGAGTTGATCGGTCGTCGTGTCGCCTCGGGGGTTCCGGGAAGGATCTCCTTGAGGAGAATGTCGTTCCGGTCCAGGTAGCGCACAATGGTGTCGTTGGTTCGCTCGGAGGCGGACATGATGGGGGTGATGCAAGAGTGGCGGGGAATGCGGCCATCGGCCGACAGTTCGGTGCGGATCCATTTGGCGCTGACGCGGATGTTTACCGGCCCATCGTCGAAGGCCAGGTAGTTGGTGGACGCTTCCTCGGAAAAGGCCGAAAAGATGGCCTCCAGAATCTCCTGGGACGAGGCGTTTTCGGATACCTTCACCGCCTTGACGTTATCCCAGTATGATTGAACCAGCGGCAGATCCACATTCATCACCCGGTCCTGGGCTGTCAGAATCACCTTGGACCCGTTCTGGAGGTCGATCATGGGGTAGCGGGACAGGTCCAGTTCGAAATCCTTGCCCTGCTTCATGGGGAAAAAATAGGTCCCTTTGTCCAGCAGGCGGCCCCCGATGGCCGATGCAGCTTCGGCAGCCGGACCGGTACTGGTGGTCTCCGATGGCGCCGTGGCCATCTCCGGAGCGGGTGCAGCGGCGCCCTGGGGTTGTGGTTGGGGTTCTGCGGATTCGGTTTTCTCGGCATCCGTCACCTGTTCGACCAGATCACCGGCTTCATCGAACAGGGCGCTGTACCAGCTTTGCTCCCTGATGGAAGGATCGGGCATGTAGATTTTCTGCCCGGCGTAAATCCGATCGAGGTCCTTGATGTGTGGGTTGGCGGCCTTGAACAGCTTCAGTCCCTGGCTGTAGGTGGTGTTGCCGTAGCGGCCGCCGAATCGGTTGGCAATCAGCGTGGAAACGGTGTCGCCCTGCTGGACGGTGTAGGTTCGGGTGTGCTTTTCGATCATCTCTTTGGGGCTGTTGATCAAGACCACAGGGATAGTGACCACACCGGAGGATTGGCCCGGCAGGGTGCCATGGGCCAGTTTTTTCAGCGGGATGTCAACCACCTGCCCGGGGCGGATCCTGTCGATGTCTTTCACATGGGGGTTGAGGCGTTCGAAAATACCCAGGAATTCCCTGAAATCGTTGTGAGCGAGTTCCCCTTTCTGGCGGAAGATCTTGAGCACCCAATCCCCCTGCTGGACCTGGTAGGGGTCGCAGAGGATATCCCAGCCGCGATCATAGCGCACCACGTAGTTTTTATAGAGCATGGCGCCATAGGTGTCTACGGTCAGGAACAGCAGGATGCACGCCATCGCTGGCGTAAACATCCGACGAAGGGTGGGGTGGTGAAAAATGTTCGCATGTTTCATGGCCATGGCCGTCTGCCTGTCTTTGTCGTTGGGGTGTCGGCTCGGAGGATCGAGCCCCTGGCCGCACCCGGTTAAGTCCTTTTCTTTAATCCAAGATCAGCAGCGATCTGCTGGGAGATGGCTTCAACGAAGGTGGCCATTGCCACCGGGGCCAGCGGTTTGCCCGGTGCCGGCACCTGCTTCAGGTGTTTCGGATGGACATAGCGCGGCAGGTTGACCAGTTCAGGGTTCGGTGTAACGGCAAATCCTTCCGGAAACTGATTCTGAAAGTACATGTCCTGGAAGCCGGAGAATTTGAGGGCGTGGGCCGTGGAATCCACGAGGGCCGTTTCGCCGGAAGTCAGAAAACCCTTTTTCAGGGCCACCACCAGCCCGGCCAGCGACTCTCCGCCGTGGGTGCAGGCGATGTGGCCGTTGCGGTTGGCCGTGAGTTGCCAATCCATGATGTCCTGTTCGGCCACCTCCACAAAAAAGACCCGGGCACGGCCGGCAACCTGGTTGTAACGATCCACCAGATGGATCACCCGGGGCATGGAGACCGGGTTGCCGATCATGGCGGCCTGGGCAACGCTGGGTTTGACTGTCATGGGTACGAATTGGCGTTTACCGGCTTCCGGTTCGCTGTAGTAATGGAAAACGGGGTTGGCGTGGACGGACTGGACGCCCACAATTTTTGGCAGGGCGTCGATGATACCGATCTCATGGAACTTGAGAAAGCCATTCATCACGGCGGTGATGTTGCCGGCATTTCCGATAGGCACCACCACGGCTTTGTCGGCCATGGCATAGTCGACGTCCTGGGCGATTTCATAGGAATAGGACTCCTGCCCCAAAATGCGCCAGGCATTTTTCGAGTTGAGCAGGGCCACGTTGTACTGCTCGGAAAGGGCTTCGACAACCTTCATGCAATCGTCGAACACACCGGGCATTTCGAAGACGTCCGCCCCGCTGCCCAGCGGCTGGGAGAGTTGCTGGGGGGTTACTTTCTTGTGCGGCAGCAGGACCGCCGACTTGATGCGGGGATTGAGATACGAGGCGTAGAGCGCCGCGGCAGCGCTGGTATCCCCGGTTGACGCACAGATAGAGAGTACTTGGTCGACCAGCCCCTGCCGGATGAGAAAGTTGATGTAGCTCAGGGCGCTGGCCATTCCCCGGTCCTTGAAGGAGGCGCTGGGGTTCTGCCCGTCGTTCTTAAAGAAAAAACGCATGCCTGCTTTGGCCTGGAGGAACTCGTTGGCCTCCACCATAGGGGTGTGGCCCTCTCCCAGGTAGATCACCGAATTCAGAGGGATGACGGGACCGATGAACTCGTGGTAGCGGTAGATGCCCTTTACTGCCGGGATCTTGAGCATGCGCCGGTAGTCTAAAATCCGCTGCCAACGCTCTCCATCAATCGCCTTTAGCCGATCGAACTGCCGGTCATGGATGAGCAGCACGCTGCCGCAGTCCGGGCAGGTGTACAGCAGGGAATCGATGCCGTGTTCGGCACGGCACCCCAGACATCGGTCCACGAGTTCTCCGCCGGGTTCAGGGATCAGGTTCGGCCGGACCTCTTCCGGGAATTGATCGAGTCTCAAGTGGTTATCATTTCCGTTCCGCCCATGTATGGTCTGAGCGCATCCGGGATGACGACAGTGCCGTCCTCCTGTTGACAGTTTTCCAACAGAGCCGCCAGGGTTCTGCCCACGGCCAGCCCGCTGCCGTTCAGGGTATGGACCAGCCGGGTGCCTTTTTTGCCCTTTTCTTTGAAGCGAATGTTGGCCCGCCGAGCCTGGAAATCCTCGAAGTTGCTGCATGAGGATATCTCTCGATAGACGCCCTGGGCTGGCATCCACACCTCGATGTCATAGGTTTTGGCTGCGGAAAAACCGATGTCTCCGGTACACAGGGTGATCACCCGGTAGGGCAGTTCAAGGCGGCGAAGCACGGTTTCCGCGTTTTCCAGGAGCGACTCCAGTTCCTCATAGGATGTCTCCGGCCGGGTGAATTTGACCAGCTCCACCTTGTTGAACTGGTGCTGCCGGATCAATCCGCGCGTATCCTTGCCGTAGGACCCGGCTTCGGAGCGGAAGCAAGGCGTGTAGGCGGTAAAATAAACCGGCAGCTGGGATGCGTCCAGGATCTCTTCCTGGTAGATGTTGGTGACCGGAACTTCCGCTGTGGGGATGAGAAAATAGTCCAACCCGTCGAGCTTGAACAGGTCCGCCTCGAACTTGGGCAGCTGCCCGGTGCCGGTCATGCTTTTCCGGTTGACGATAAATGGCGGCAGGACCTCTTTGTATCCGTGTTCGGTGGTGTGTAGATCCAGCATGAAATTGATCAGGGCGCGCTCCAGGCGGGCTCCCGCACCCAGGTAGAGGGGGAAGCGTGCACCGGCGATTTTTGCGGCGCGGGTGAAATCCAGGACTCCCAGGTTCTCCCCGATGGTCCAATGGGGCAGGGGCGCATAGGAAAAAGAAGCAGGCTCACCCACCCTTTTTACCTCGGGGTTTTCCGTTTCGTTTTTGCCCACAGGCACGCTTGCGTGGGGGATGTTGGGCAAAGCCATGATCATCTCGTCAATGGCCGATTCACCTTCTCCCAGATCTTTTTCCAGGTTCTTGATGGTGGTGGACACATCCCGCATTTGGTCGATGATGGCGTCGGCATTCTCTCCGTCGCGTTTCATCCGGGCGACCTCGTCAGACACACGGTTCCGCTGGCGGCGAAGTTCTTCCAATTCGAAAAGGATGGTTTTTCGCCGGGTGTCATGGGCTTGAAAGCCCTCCCAATCAAAGGCCGTCCCTCGGTTCTGCATGGCCGTTTTGACCCGTTCCAAATTTTCTCTGACGAGCTTGATTTCCAGCATATTCATCCTTATAATCCAAAATTGGTCGTAAACGAGGCCATGCTTCGAGTCTCAGGTGGCGGTGACAGCTCGTTATGGGGGCGGTGAACGGTAAACCGATGACATCGGCGAACACCGAAGCAAAATCAATCGAAAGTTTATCCCAAGTGGTCCAATTAGTCAACGATGATTGCCGGTTGAACCGTGGTAACGCGCACATCTCCGGCTGCTTGCCGGCATGCGTACGCGTGGCCGGAAAAATAGGTTGTTGTCGGTATGGCGACCACTCTCCGCGTATTCTTGTCGCGGCAAGAGGGCAGCGGTTCAAGGCGAGAATTTGCGATCAGATACAAAAATACAAAGATGGAGACCTCAATGGATGAAGTCCGGGAAAAAAAGCAGGAAATCAGAAATGGAATATCGACTTTCTTCAATTCACTTGCCAGCGAAGTGCTCGAAGCAAACACCCGGGTTATCGAAAACCGCTTGTTTGAGTTCGCCAACTTTCTCGAATCCAAGATTGTCATGCTCTATGTGAACACCGAAAACGAAGTGGCCACGGATGCCATTATCAAGCGGACGTATGATTTCAACAAAATCGTGGTGCTTCCCGCCTTCGACACGGCGAAATTCAAAATGAACCTGATGAAAGTGGACAACCCGGACAAGGATCTTGTCGTCGGCCCGCGGGGAATTCTCGAACCGAACCCGGCCAGATGCAAATCGGTTCCGCTGGACTCAATCGATATCGCCATTGTTCCCGGAATCGCCATGGATGAAAAAGGGGGGCGGATTGGTTCCGGTGACGGATACTACGACCGGGTCATCCCCGATCTGCCTATGACCACCCGCAAGGTGGGCCTGGTGTTCGAGGGGCAGCTGATTCCCCAGGTGCCCATGGAATCCCACGACAAACATGTCGATATCATCATCACGGAAAAGCGGGTGATCTATAAGATATAGCGCATCGACCCATTGCGTGGATTATTGAAAGCGCCTCCTGCTACGGGGCGCTTTTTTAGTTGGGTTCGGGGTTCTAACTTCTTGACCTGACTTGCCTTAATTGATAAACACGTGCTGGGAGAAACATGTCAATGAAATACCAGCGTCTGAGAAATGAAATGGTCACCAAACAGATCATCGCCCGTGGGATCAGCGATCCGCGCGTAGTGTCGGCCATGCGGACCGTCCCCCGCCATCTGTTTGTCAGCGAAGCCATGATGGATCAGGCCTACGGCGACTTTCCCCTACCCATCGGTGAGCAGCAGACCATTTCCCAGCCCTACATCGTCGCGGAAATGACCCAGGCGCTCCAGATTGCCCCGGAGGACCGGGTCTTGGAGATCGGCACCGGTTCCGGCTACCAGGCGGCCATTTTGGCTCAGATCGCCTTTCGGGTCTACACGGTAGAACGCATCTACTCGCTGTATACACGAACCCGAAAGCTGTTCGACCAGCTGCGCTATCACAACATCGTCACCCGCTATTCGGACGGTACCACCGGCTGGAAGGAGCACAGCCCCTTTGATGCCATCGTGGTCACTGCCGGTGCGCCGGAGATTCCCATGGTGCTGGTCAATCAGCTGGCCGTGGGCGGCCGGATGGTGATTCCGGTAGGGGATCGCCACAGCCAGGATCTCATCAAACTGGTTCGTGACGAAGAGGGCCTCCACCAGTCCAATCTGGGCGGGTGCCGATTTGTCAAACTGGTTGGCGAACACGGCTGGAGAGAGCAGTAAATGCTCAGGCGTCTTTACGACTGGGTACTTCACTGGGCCGCCACCCCATACGGTGTCTGCGCATTGTTTCTGCTGGCTTTCGCCGAATCCTCGTTTTTTCCCATTCCGCCGGACGTTCTGCTCATCGCCATGTGCGTGGCCAGGCCGGACAAGTCATTCAAATACGCCTTGGTCTGCTCCATCGGATCCATTTTAGGGGGGTGCCTGGGATACTTGATCGGCTGGCAATTCATGGCTTCGGTGGGCAGCCGTATCGTTGACTTTTACGGTTTGACGGACAAGGTGGCCTATATCGAAACCCTCTACAACACATACGACGCCTGGGCGGTGGGCATCGCCGGGTTCACCCCCATTCCTTATAAGGTGTTCACGATTGCCGCCGGCATGTTCAAAATCAATTTCACGGTATTTGTTCTGGCCTCCATGGCATCCCGATCGGCCCGGTTTTTCCTTGTGGGCGGGTTGATCTACCTGTTCGGTCCACGCATCCAGCGCTTTATCGACCGCTATTTCAATTTGCTGGCCGTGACCTTCACGGTATTGCTGGTGGGCAGTTTTATACTGATTAAATACCTGTTTTAGACTGGAGCCAATCTCAAAACGCCCCATTTCGGTCAATATCTGTGTTGGGCTCCCATTTCAATCCTCGACAACCACCACGGTTGCCTCCGGTTGAAATCATCGCCCGCCTTGATCTTGACCGAACTGCAGCATTTTGAGACCGGCTCCCTGAAGCCAGTATGCCTTGCGATTTCATGAAAAAGAGGATAGCCGTGACCTGTATCGTGCAAAAATTCGGCGGCAGCAGCCTGTCCGATGTGGACAAGATCAGGACGGTGGCCCGGATGATTGCCCAAGTTAAAAAACAGGGCACGGACGTGGCCGCCGTGGTCTCCGCCATGGGCAAAACCACGAACCAGCTGGTGGAGATGGCCCGCAGCATGTCACCCAAACCATCTAGACGCGAGATGGACATGCTGCTGAGCACGGGCGAACGGATCACCATGTCTTTGCTGTGCATCGCCCTGAACGAACTGGGTGTGCAGTCGATTTCTCTGACCGGATCCCAGTGCGGCATCATCACCAACCATCGCCACAATGATGCCCAGGTCATCGAGGTGCGTCCCTTTCGGGTGATGGATGAACTGGCCGAAGGCAGGGTCGTGGTGGTGGGTGGGTTTCAGGGGGTGAGCTACAAAAGGGACATTACCACCCTGGGGCGCGGCGGATCGGACACCACAGCGGTGGCCCTCGCCGCCGCTATCGATGCCGACCGCTGTGAAATTTACTCGGACGTGGACGGGGTATACTCCGCCGACCCGTCCACGGTGGCCGATGCCCGTCACCTGCCGGAAGTCTCCTATCCGGTGATGCAGGAGATGAGCGCCGCCGGCGCCAAGGTGCTTAACGCCCAGGCGGTTCAGTTCGCCAAGGAAAAACAGATCGCCATTTATGCGCGCAGCACATTCGATCGAAGACGGGAAACGGTGGTGAGGAAACTTCCGCCGGGCAGGTTGGCCGGCGTGCAGGCAGTGGTCAGCGAGGAGGTGATCACACGGGTTCGAATCGGCGGGGATCATGCATTGGCCGGTTTCAAATGGGCATTGGGTCTTTTGGAGCAGGAGCAGGTGCCGGTGAAGGAGATCCATGCCGCCGATGGGCCCGATGATTCTGGCGCATCGCGGGTTTCCTTTGTGGTATCCTCCCCCGATGTATACGGTTGGCGGGAGATCCGGGAGACGCTGGCCGGACAGTTGGGCGATGCCGTTGGATTCGATACGCACCTGGGGGCGCTGTCGCTGATTGGCGAAGGGCTCAACCGGACCAACGCCACCCTGATCGAGGCCCTGGCCCTTTTGGAAGGTCATGACATCGCGGTCGCCGGCGTCACCACCACGTCGTTTCGCATCTCACTGCTCGTCCCCCGGGAAAAGATCGACGACGGCGTGCGCCTGTGCCATGGGTATTGGATTTCCTCAACGGTGTTGGATCCTGGACATTAGCTGGCGCCTGATTTTCAACGCGGCGGCGAATGATCCATTTCAGAGGCAACCTGTAAATCGACAATGATTAAAATGATTCTGGAAAGCGTTAAAATCCTTGTTGTTCTCTTCGTCGGGGCAACCTTGCTGCTTTACCTTCTACAAGGCAGAATGATCTTTTTTCCCCAGCCGACCGCACCGCAGAACCAGTCCCGCTATGCCGAAAACGAAATCCGCCTGCACCACGCTGATGTCACCCTGACCGGCTGGTTTTTCAAAAATGAGATCGGTCCCGGCCATCCGCTGGTGGTCTATTACGGGGGAAACGCAGAGGATGTAAGTCTCAACTTTGCCGATCTCGGGCGCTTCGGCGCCCAATCGTTTCTGTTCATGAACTACCGCGGCTACGGCGGCAGCGACGGCAAGCCGTCTGAAACGGCATTGCTTTCGGATGCATTGTTCGTCATCGATCACCTATTGTCGACCGAAGGAATCGACCCGGCCCATGTCGTGGTTATGGGGCGCAGCCTGGGGTCGGGTGTCGCGGTGCACGTGGCGGCCAAACGAAAGGTGGGCGGTGTTATCCTGGTCACCCCGTTCGACTCCCTGGTCAGTGTGGCCAAGTCCCACTATCCGATCTTTCCGGTGGGGTTGATGCTGAAACATCGCTTCGATTCCGCGGTCCTGGCACCGGGCATCGCCACACCGGCTCTTTTTCTGACCGCATCCAACGACCAGGTGGTGCCGGTGCGGTTTGCCAAGAAATTGGCGTCGGTCTGGGGCGGGCCGGTAACCGCCGTCACCGTTGAGGGGACCGACCACAACTCCATCGAAACATCGCCGGTGTATTGGGATGCGGTCAACGCATACCTGTTGTCTGATCGTCGCCAATGAATGGAACACTGAATGAAGCACCCTGCTATGGAAAAGAAAACCGTTTTGCTGATGGGCGCCACCGGCTTGGTCGGTGGTCATATTCTCAACCGTCTGCTGGAAAATGAAACCTACGACCGGGTAATTGCGTTGACCCGTTCAGCCATCACGGGTGCCGAGGCCTTTTCCAAGCTCGACACCCGGATTGTTGATTTCGGGCGTCCTGACCAGTGGCTGGATCAGGTGGCTGCCGACCAGACCATCTGTGCGCTGGGCACCACCATTAAGAAGGCCGGCAGCCGGGAGGCGTTCCGACAGGTGGACTATGCGTATCCCCTGATGATCGCCCGGGCCGCTTTAAACGCCGGCTGCAGGCACTTTCTGCTTGTTTCTGCCATGGGCGCGGATGCGGATTCGCCTGTATTTTACAATCGGGTCAAAGGCGACCTGGAAGCGGCGATCCTTGGGCTGGGATTCACCTGTGTCAGTATTTTCAGGCCATCACTGCTGCTTGGGGATCGCCGGGAGTTCCGTCCCGGTGAAGCGGTCGGGCAGGTTCTGGGTCGATGGTTGGCTTTCGCCATCCCTAAACGTTACCGGCCCGTGCATGCCCGCACCGTTGCCGCTGCGGTGGTGGGGATTGCGGCAGCGGACGCGTCCGGCAACCGGGTGCTGGCTTCGGACGCCATTGCCGAATGGGGAGCCGATTGACGGGCTCCGCCGAAAGGTGGTTACCCACGTTCCAGTTATAAGACCGGCCGGTTTTTCTTTTTAAGCGACCACCCTTTCCCGGAGGACTCCATGACCATCCTGAAGCATCTCTTTTCCCCGATCCAGATCGGCCGTATGACGGCCAAGAACCGCCTGCTCATGTCCGCCATGAGCATCAACTTCGGTGTGGATGAAAACGGCCATGTCACCGACCAGTTGACCGGTTACCTGGCGGAACGGGCCAAAGGCGGCGTGGGCATGATCCTTGTGGGCGGCGGCGGTGTCCACCCCACGGGCCTGGAACTGCCCGGACTGCCCGCTCTGTGGGATGACGCATGCATTCCCGCGCTAAAAAAGATGGTCGATACGGTGAAACCCTTTGACGTCTGCTTCGGCGTTCAGTTGATGCACGGCGGCCGTCAATCGTACCACGACCGCAAGGTGGCGCCGTCACCCATTCCTGCGCCGGCGGTGGTGAAAGGGATTCCCAAGGAATTGACCATCCAAGAGATTGGTGAACTCGTGGCGTCTTTTGGCGATGCCGCCCGGCGATGCCGGGATGCCGGTTTCGATTTCGTCGAGGTCCACGGGGCTCACGGTTATCTGATCAACCAGTTTTTATCCCCCAACGCCAATCATCGGCAAGACGAATATGGCGGCAGCTTTGAAAATCGAACCCGTTTTTTTCTGGAGCTGCTGGCCGACATCAAGGCCAAGGCTGGTGTTGATTTTCCCGTGGGGCTGCGCATCAACGGCGAAGATTACATCGAGGGCGGCTGGACGCTGGGCGATGCCCTGCGCCTGGCACCGGTCCTGGAAGAAAATGGGGCCGACTACCTGCATGTGTCAGCCGGGGTCTATGGCTCCACCCAGTTGACCATCCCCTCCATGTATGTGGAACACGCCTGTTTCGTCGGTCTGGCCGAAGCCGTCAAGCAGGTGGTGACGATTCCCGTGGTGGGGGTGGGCCGGATCAAGAGCCCGGAACTGGCCGACCGCATCCTCAAAGAGGGCCGGGCCGACGTGGTGGCCATGGGACGCGCCCTGATCGCCGATCCGATGCTGCCGGAAAAAGCCCGTGCCGGCAATCTGAACGCTATCCGCCCGTGTATCGGATGCTGTTTAGGCTGCATTCATGCGGTGCTGGCCCTGGAGCCCGGTTCCTGTGTGGTCAATCCCGATGTGGGACGCGAATACTTGATGGGCGAAGAACAAAACGCGCCTGTGCTGAAATCGGTGTTGGTGGTGGGCGCCGGGCCCGCGGGCATGGCGGCAGCCCGCATGGCGGCTATCCGCGGCCACCGGGTGACCATCGTCGAGGAGAAGGGCAGGGTCGGTGGCCTTTTGCGGCTCGCCGCGATCCCGCCCGGCCGGGGCGAGATCATGGACGTGATCGCCTTTCTCACCTGTGAAATAGAACGATTGGGTGTGGCCCTGCGGCTCAACACCCGGCTGGATGAGGCGCTGTTGGACGATGTCGACCCGGATGCGGTCATCCTGGCTTCGGGCAGCCTGCCGGACATGCCCATCATCAAAGGGCTTTTCACCACTGGGATGGATCTGTGCACGGTCAACGAAGTCCTGGAGGGAAAGATTACCGGCGACCGGGTGATCATCCTTGGCGGCGGTCAGGCCGGACTGGTGACGGCCGACTTCCTGGCGGAGAAGGGCAGGGAGGTGGCGGTTCTCAATCGGAAGCGCCATTTTGCCGAGGAGATGTCCAGCAACGACCGGTTTTACCTCAGAGAGCGGCTCAAACGCGACGCCGTCCACCTGTTCAAGCAGGTTGCTGTCAAGGCATTCACCGATGACGGCGTGGTCTTTACCACCGCCGGCCAGCCCGTTACCCTGGCGGGATACGATACCGTGGTGGTGGCCGAAGCCATGACCCCGGTGCGCGACGCCAGGCCGATCCTGGATCGGCGAAAAATTGATGTTTACGTCATCGGAGACGCCAAATCACCGCGAAATCTCATGCTGGCCCAGAGCGAGGCCGAGGAGATCGGTCGGGCGATCTAAACGTCATCGCCACGTCATTTGCCGGTCTTTTGACGGCGTAGCTGCCTTCGCCGTTTGCAGAAATCCGGAGCGGGTGTGTAATCCCCAACGATGGTCTGAACCAACCGGGCCCGGGCTCATGGTTTGAAATCCTCTTTTCGCAATCCGAGGTGCTTCATTTTGTTGTATAGGCCGCGGGCATGGATGCCGGCGATCTGGGCCGCCTCGTTGATTCGGCCCCCTGTTTTGGATAGGGCGCGTTCGAGGTAGAGCCGTTCCACCTGGTCCATGACCGCCCGCTGGACTTCGGGAAGGGTTTTGCTAAGCAGGTTATCCGTTCCCAGCAGTATTTCGGGTGTTAATTTTCCGTCGTCGACGGCATCGCCATGGAAGACATTGGGCAGCTCGGCCATGCCGATCTCCTGGCTGTGGCATAACAGCATGGCCCGCTCGATGACATTCATCAACTCGCGAACGTTGCCCGGCCAGTCATAGCTGCACATGGCGTTCAGGGCCCGTTCGGAAAAACCCCTGATTTCTCTGCCGATCTTATAGCGAAACAGGGTCGTAAAGCGCCGCACCATCGTGGGGATGTCTTCCTTGCGATGGCGCAAGGGCGGTATCGTGAGCGTCAACACGCTCAGACGGTAGTAAAGGTCCTGCCTGAAGGCCCCCTGGGAGACCGCCGCTTCCAGATCCCGGTTGGTGGCGGCGATCACCCGTACATCCAACTCGATGATGTTCTCTCCACCCAGGGGTTTGACTTCATAATCCTGCAGCACGCGAAGCAGTTTGGTCTGAAGGTGAAGGGGCATCTCTCCGATTTCATCTAAAAAGATGGTCCCGCCGTGGGCCAGCTCAAAGGCCCCGCGGCGATAGCGGACAGCGCCGGTGAACGCGCCTTGTTCATGGCCGAAGAGTTCGCTTTCGAGCAGGTTCTCAGGCATGGCCGCCATGTTGATCGATATAAAGGGGCCGACCGAACGCGGGCCATGCGCGTGAATGGCTTTTGCCAGATGTTCTTTGCCCACGCCGGTTTCACCGGTCAGCAGGATGGGGGAGTCGCTGGGGATGACCTGATTGACCTCTTCCATGAAGACCTGCATGGCTGGGCTTTCCATGAGAAAATCCGAAATTTTTGGCTCCACGCTGCCCCGTCGGTCAAAGCGTTTGCGTTGGATGAACTGGCGCCGGGATTCCAGTGCCGAATCAATCGCCTCGTAGATGCGGGTTTTCGACAAGCCAGAGTAGAGCACGACATCGGCTCCGGCCGCGGCCAGCCGGGCATGTTCTTCCAAGGAGGCGCCACCGTGAATAATGATCGTGGTGGGGCTTTCCGGCAGTTCGTTGAGAATGGCGATGCCGTTGTCGACCGGGCGAAGAACGAAGGCTTCGCTGATGACGACGACGTCGATCCCGCTGTGCAGGGCGCGCTGCCATACCGAACGGGGTGGACCGAAAACCTCGACCCGGACATCGGGGTCCGACAGCTGCTTTGCCAGATAACTTTGCAGGCGGGCGTCCTTGATGGCCAACCCCACTCGGATAAGCATGTTGGTCTCTCCATATTGACGGCATGCGGATGCTGAATGCGCTGAGTCATCACCCCGTCTGCCCCTAAAAAAGAAAAATAATACCGAAATTACTTTTTAATATCTGGCCAAATAGAATGATCGTTAATCATAATCAGCTAAATTAATTTAAAAAACAATAATTGTAAACCCTCATTCGCCGGTTTGAGAAAAGCGGTGGGCCGAAGTCGGGCAAAAAAGAGAAAAAAAATACCGGTAAATACCAAAAAAAAGAAATAATATGCCGAAAAGAGCGAGAAAGAGGCTTTTAATCATTGTTCAAAAAGTATATATACGATAACAAATCAATTAATTATAATAAAATGGATGCAGTGGCACACTCCGTGCTTTTTGAAAAGCGGTTTAGGGTTTACACAATCACCAACTAACACTGAGCGAAGGAGATGATGTTGTGACCAACAGGCAGGACGACGACGAGCATTATGACAACGGGAAAGACTTGCCACCCAGGCGCTCGCAGCGGACCAAGTTCAGGGAGTTCGACGAAGATGAGAATGCGGCTGCCCACAGGGAGAAGCGTTCCGGCAAACGTTCGCATCGCCGAAAAACGGGCAAAGACGACATCTGGCCCGATACCGACGAGTGAGCCCGCACCCCGGTAATTTAGAACCTATTTCATACAGGAGTGCCTTCCATGATTGACGTCGGCGTCAGCAGCGATTTGGGAGAAATCCGTCGACTGTGGCAGCGGCACTGGCCTCAAACGGGCTTATTTGATCTGTGGCCGGTGAGAGCCTCCTTCCAGAGACAGTTTCAGCATGCCCCGCATTTCCTTGTCGCCCAACGGCAGGGCGTGTTTTGCGGGTTGCTGGCGCTCAGCTGGATCGCCGAGGAGCGGTATTTCGGTCATTTTCCGGGGGAATTGTGGCACGGCAAAACCTGGATCGAGCAAAACCGGGTTCTCGCTGCCGATGAACCAGCCTTCGAGGCCCTGTGGGAGGCGGTTCCCGATGTGGCGCAGATTCGTTACCTGTGTCCGGGTGGTTATCTGCCGGCGGGTGCATCGGTCACCCTGGACGAAGTCGGCTATCTTTTCCGACCGCCTCAGTATGGCTACGATTTCAACGTCTACATGGGTCAATTCTCCGGTAAATCACGGAAAAAAATACGCTGCGAGGTCGATCGGCTCCATGCGCGGGGCGTGTCCTTCCGCTATGATTGCCTGAACGACGTCGACCAGCTGTTTCGCCTGAATCTGAAGGCTTTCCGCGAAGATTCCTATTTCAGCGACCCGCGTTTTTTAAGCGCCTTTGAAGACCTGGTCAAATGGCTGCACAGCAATCATTTGCTGCGCGTGACGGCCGCACTCGTCGGTGGGGAACTGGCCGCGGTAGACGTCGGTGCGGTATGGAACGGCACCTACACGGTGGTGGCGGGAGGGACCTGCGGCGATTTCCCCGGGGTAGCCAAACTGATCAATTTCCACCACCTGGAATGGGCCTGCCGCCAGCGGCTGCGCGAGGTCGATTTCCTCTGCGGTGAATTCAACTGGAAGAACCGGTTCCACCTGACGCCCCGACCGCTCTACAAAATGTCCAAACTGATTGCCATCGACGGTGCCCGGACTCCGGATTTTGCATCGGACCTGATCTGTGCCACCGGCTGACCGGAGAGTCCTTGTCGTCGGCACAACCGCCGACTACATCGAATGGATCCGGACCTGCCGCCCCGGACAGGCGCTTTTTCTGACCGATCCTTCGGTAAGGCGCGAAGCAGATCAACCGGCGCCATTGCCCGATGAAGAGCTCTTGTGCGACCTGGCCGACGAACCCCGGGTGCTCGAGACGTTGGCGGGGCACCTGGACCGATGGCGATTGGGGTTGTCCGGCGTAACCTGCTATGATTGCGAATCCATGGCCCTGGCCGCCCGCCTGGCTGACGCCTACGCCCTTTCTTACCCCAGTGTACAGGCGATCAACAACTGCAGGGACAAGCACCGCTCCAAAATCCTCTGGCGGGTCCATCACCTGGATACACCCGACGTCCGCAGGATTGGATCGGCCGGTGAGGCTGTCGAATTTTTCCGGGATATCGGCGGTCCGTGTGTCTTGAAGCCCCTGAGCGGCAGCGGCAGCGAACTGATTTTCAGGTGCGACAGCGAGGCGGATTGCAAGCGTCATCACCGACGTATCGTCCAGGGGCTGGAGAAACGCCGGAGCCACCGCCTCTACCAACCCTTCTGCGCGACTGGCGTCGACATTCTGGCAGAGGCCTATGTCGGCGGTGAAGAATACAGTTGCGATTTCATTCTGGAAGACGATCGCGTAACCCTGATCCGGCTGGCCCGCAAAGTTCTCTTCTCCCAGGATCCTTTCGGAACGGCAAAGGCCTACGTCCTGCCGGACGTCTGGCCCGAAGCAATCGATGCCGGAAAATTGGAGTGGACCCTGTTCCGCAGTGCCAAGGCACTGGGAATTCAGCGGGCCGTCTGCATGCTTGACTTTATCCTGCATCACGGAAGGATGGTATTGCTGGAGATGGCTCCCCGACCCGGCGGTGACTGCCT
>NZ_JBFELV010000063.1:0-17589 GCF_041551955.1 Desulfosarcina sp. | reverse complement strand
GGTTAACGGGCCGTACAACACTCGGGTTGCTATTGAGCCGGCGGCGCCTCGTCCTTGTCCTTGGGCACCATGGTCACCGTTGCCCGTTTTTTCAGAATATGGGGCGTAATAAAGATTAATAGCTCCTGCATTTGGTTGCTTTTCGATTCTCCTTTGAACAGGTAGCCCAAACCGGGGACGTGTCGAAGCCAGGGAAGGCCATAGTCGACGCCCCGGTCGGTCTGTTTGTTCAAACCGCCGATCACCGTGGTCTGACCGTTAAACAGCACCACATTGGTTTGGGCTCTTTTGGTGATCACCGTGGGGTTTCCGGATACGGTGCGGGTAAAATCCAGTTCATCCTTGTTGGTGGTGATGTCCATTTTTAACGTATCGCCTTCGATAACATGCGGGGTCACTTCCAGCCGAAGCACGGCCTTCTTGTATTCGATCTGGACCTTGTTGTCGTCCACCGTCTGGAAGGGGACTTCATCGCCACTTTCGATGATGGCTGTCTGATTGTCCAGCGTGGTGATGGATGGATTGGATAATATATTGAGCTTGCCCTCTTCTTCCAGCGCATTGAGTTGAGCGGCGAGCAGCAGTCCGCCGGACTGGACAATCATCCCCATAGTAAAACCGGAGCCGGCAACGGTGGCGCCCGATAAATCGGCAGGAAAATTCACCGCCAGGCCGGAGGACGGATTTACCGGGTCCGAGGCGGTCAATCCGATGCTGTCGCTGGCATTGGGGGTGACCCAGTAGTCGTTGCCGGTGTAGAGCCCGCCCCACTGCACGCCAAGCTCCCTGGCCGTTTCACTGTTGGCCTCGATGATGTGCGCTTCGATGAGCACCTGGGCCGTGGGCTGGTCCAGTTCGGTAATCAATGCAATCATCCGTTCGAGGTCGCTGCGGGTCGCCTGGATAATCAACGCATTGTTGTGTTCATCCAACAACACCGATCCAAGTATTTTTCCGCTGTCCGCTTCCGTCAGGAATTTTTCCAGATTGGTTTTCAGCTTCCCGGCATTCGCGTAGTCGACATGCACGATTTTGGTCAACAGCGGCTCGGAAAGTTCCATTTGCCTGCGTGTGGACAGAATTTTCTGATCCGCCTCCAATTGGCGGACCATGTCGGCTTTGTCGTCGAGGGTGATGATGCGGAGCAGGTCCCCTTCCCAGGCGTAGGAGAGACCGTGCGTTTTGAGGATGCCTTTAAACACCTGACTCCATGGAAGCTTATTTACGTTGAGGCTGGTGACCCCCTTGACCGAGTTGTTGATGATGATGCTGATGCCGACGGAACGCGCCAGGGCACGCAACAGCACAGAGATGTCGGCCTGGTGTATTTTCAGGGTGACCGGCTTGTCGGGCAGCAATTTGTCGATCTGACTCTCCACCCCCGCCATTTTATCGGCTGGCGGCGATACCTCCGGCATATCGATGATTCGATGCTGTTCGGGCGGTGAAAATCCTCTGGATTCGGCGGCTCTGGCCTGCCACTGGTCGAAAAGCGTCTCTTTTTTTTGGGTTTTTTGTTGGCTGCATCCGGCGAGACAGGACAACAGAAAAAGGGCTGCCAACACGAAGGGTACCAATGGGTTGCGATGATTGGATGACATGGGGCTCCCTTATGGTCGATCTATTTGCCAGTGATGGCTTCGTATTCGATCAATTTCAATATAATCACACCCGGTGTGTGTTGATTGCCGATTTCGACCTGATGCGGATGAATGCGGCGAACGTAGTGTCCCTTGCCATCGACGGCTTCCCCCGATGTGTACTCGATCCCATTGATTATGGCCAGGCGCTGCGTCCCCACTTCGAGATAACCGGTGTACGCCAGGTTCGGCTGGATTCCGGCGTTGGGACTGGCAGCGACCGCAGCGTCACGCTGCGGGGTATCCGAGAGCAGTGTTCCCTTTTTTAAAAATGGATCCTTTTCCCAATTGCGTTCGGCACTGCGGATGATGAACAGATCCATGTTCAACGCAGTGTCTTCTTTGAATTTTTGATTGACGTTTCGGGCAAACTCGAGCGCCTGGCCGTCCGACTGGTTTTGAACGACCCGTCGGCTGTCGATCGTCACCGGCCACCAATACAAGTATCCACCCAACAACACGGTTGCCGCCATGATAGAAACGATAATCTTTTCCCGTACAGTCATCGATACCTTAAAGCGTCATGGCGCACGCGACCGAAATCAGCGGTGCAACAGCGACACGGAGAGATTGATCCATTTGTTTTCCTCTGCGCTGCGGACCTGAATGCGATGAATCCGGTCCACAAAAGACTGCTCGACGATGGTGTTGATCAGCGGCTGAACATTTAATAATTCACCTCGGAAGACGACCTCTACCATCAACCGTCTGTTGCCCTGATCAACGCTCTGCGCATCAGGGATTACACTTTCAAGTGTCAGTTCGGCGTTGTCGGCGATTTCTTGAAAAATTTGAGCCAGCCGCCCGGTATTCGCGACGTCCAGCGCCTTTTTTTCTGGAGCCTTCAACTGTGTCGACGGGGCCATGCGTAACTGATCAACCAGTTTGCTGTAAATGGGAGACAATGCCTGCCGCAAGGCGATTTCTCGGTTCAACGCGGATATCTGCCGGTCGTAATCCTTCATGGTGCGATAGTTTGGATAGAGCACCAGGGCCAGAAAGGCCAGCAGGCCGAAGGCGCAGAGAATCACCAGAATGGGGCTGCTTTGGTTTTTCATGGCGGTCATCGTGTTATCACATCGGTCCTGTTTTTATGGCCGTTTGTCGGTCATGCGAGTTCGAATTGGATGGAAAACCGCAGAACCTGACGGTCATCCAAATACTGAAGGCGCTTGTTTTTGACAACAGGCCTGTGAAACAGCGGTGAATCATCAATTGTGAGCATGAAGCTGGCCAGATCCGTTTCAAAACGGATCCTGTCACCCGTGACAACGCCTTCAATCACCAATGTCGATCCTGTTTGCGTTTTTGCATTCGGCTCGCGTGGATCCATGTCGGCACTCAAGGCGATCAATTGAATATTGGCCGGTGTGAGGTGGATGACCTCTGCCATGACCGCGGAACTGGAATAACGCTGGCTCAAGGTGGCGATCAAGTCTCTTTTCTGGTTTGCCTGTGCATAAAGGGCCATGACCAGTTCCTGCGTCAACGGGACATTGAATGCATCCCTTGTTTGGATTAAACGGTCCATCTCAGCGGCTTTCACGGATAGGTGGTGCTCCTGCCATAAAAAGCCGCAAAACAACAACGCCAGAAAACCGATGCTGGCGGCTGAAATACTGATTCGGATCTGGCGGGCGCGGTTCCTTTGCTCCCGATGACGATAGGTGAAGAGGAAATTGGGGGTCAGTTCGTTGGAGGAGAGCCCGATTCCGATAGCCGGAACGAAACTCTCTTTCTGCGCCGGCAGGTCCGGTATGGTTACGTGTTGAGTAAAGGCATGCGGGTGGGGAAACGGGTTCAAAATATGGACCGGCACGCCCAGTTGAGATCCGATGTGGGAAATCACTGCCGAGTTGGCCGTCATTTTACCGGAAATGAGAATATCACTGACGCTGGATCGTTTGAAATGCATTGAAAAGTGCGCAATGGTGCGCTCCACCTGCTTGATCAAACGATCGATGGCGGGATAGATGATCTGAAATATATCGACCGGCTTACCATCTTGAACCCGGGCGGCGGTTTGGCTGTCAGCATCCAGGAATCGGTAAAAATCCTCCTGGGCGGCGGCATGATATTCATCATCTGCTTCGTCAGGGTCCGTGTCGCGGTTTTCCTTGGGCAGCGTCGGGGTTATGTCTTCGGGTGACGGGTGTCGGTATTGTTCGGCGATGGCGTCGATCATGCTGTGCATACCGGCCTTGATGCCCCGCGAAAGGATTAGGTCGCCATCGGCGTAGATCGTTATGCGTGACCAGTCCCGGCCGATGAACAGGCAGCAGGTGTTCTGCCCGGTCTCCTCAACGACACCGGTCTTCAACAGGTTTTGGATGGCAAAGGGGACGATCGAAATGCCGGTAAGCGGATACCCCGCCCTGCTGAAAAGTTTCTTCAGGGCTTCCGTTTCGGCAATGGGGATGGTGAAGGTCATAACTTGGGTTTTGGTCATGCCGTTTTCATTCACATCGCCCAGTATCCTGAAATCCAGCAACATCTCCTTTTCGCTGAAAGAGACTTCTTTCGAGAATGTCCAGAAAACCGCGTTGGGAATCTGCTTTTTAGGCAGTTTGGGAATGCGGATGCACCGGGTTTCCACTTTTGCCGATGCCACGCAGCACCAAATATCATAACGCTTCAGGCCGGTGCAGAATCGCGTCAATATCGCAGCCAGCGCCTTGGCCAACCGGGGCGTATCGAATTTGTCGGCATGGTCGACATCGACGGTCTCGTAGTCCAAAAGTTCGAAGGACTTGTCCGAGACCCGGTTGATCTTGGCGATCTTGATGCAGCGGTTGCCGATTTCGACGCCAATCCCGATGGCTTTCTGGAAAGTCAGCGCATTGAGCAGTCTTATTTTTTGGGATGGCGCGGCAGGTTCGGTTGGGTTGACGGTTGACGGGTGGGGAGTATTGTATCGGATCAGATCCAGCAGTTTCTCAGTGGAAGAAATCTCGTCCTTTCGCACCAATTCAGCACTCCGTATCGGTATGGCTGTCGTGTGTCTAAAACGCGCTTCAGTTGCCTGTAGCCTTCCGGGCCGTTGCGGCGAGGATTGGCTAAAGTCGATAACACATTCAAACGGTTACGATTTTGAACTATTTCACCTGTGTTTGTCAAGGCCTAATAGTCGGCGGCGATGGGGCTTATCTTTATTTTATTATTGGATATTTCCCAATTGCCAGGGGGTGTTCCAGGTTAGTGCCATCCGATGGGGGGGCCCGTACATCCGGCGTCGGAATCATGAAAAATGTGCAACATGGCGCATTAGTTCTTGAAAAAAAGCGATCTGCCTTCTATTTTCATCAGGACGACGACCCTGGAGAAAACTCACTTGCCAGGGGCATGAAAAATACCGGAAGCCTTCACCGGCCCCATCCGACCTCATTCGCAGGTGGCATGGCCACAGGATCAGATGACCAGTAAAATTTTTCTGGAAAGACCTCTATGAAGATGCCAAACCGTTCTGTCCGTCTGACCGACCACATGATGCTGATCGGTTTTATGCTGGCGGTGGTCTACTGGGTACTTGACTCATTTTTGTCTATTTTTACCAGTTACGGCACCCTGCTCGAGCAGTTGCTGGGCATAAACCTGGACGAGGTATGGACGAGAATTATCGTGCTGTGCCTGTTCGCCATATTCGGCTCGCATGCACAATACACCATCAATGAACGGAAAAAAGCAGAAGCCACGCTCGAGCGTGATGCCGCCACCCGTGAACGGTTTCAACGCCTGCTCTCACCGGATCTTGCCGAGAGGGTCGTTTCCGGTGAATTGAAGGTTGAAAAGGGCGGTAAGGACCGGGTTGCAACGGTCCTGTTTGTGGATATCCGGGGGTTTTCCACCATCAGCGAAAACTATCAGGCATCTGACGTCCTGCGCCTTCTCAACGAGTACTACGAAGTGTTGGTGGAAGTGGTGTTTCGCCATGAAGGAACGGTGGATAAATTCATTGGTGATGAGATGATGGTGATCTGGGGAGCGCCCGTCGCCCATCATGACGATCCCCACCGGGCCGTGATGGCCGCGCTGGAAATGAAAACCGCGCTCGCCGGGTTCAATCGAAAAAGCCTGGATAAGGGCCGTCCGGAAATCAAGTTCGGCATCGGCATCAATACCGGCAATCTCATGGCCGGATACATCGGGAGTTCGCATACCATGAGCTACTCGGTCATCGGAGACACCGTCAACACGGCCTCCCGGTTGTGCTCCGCGGCAAAGCCCGACCAGATTCTGATCTCCGAGAATACCTGGAACCAGGTAAAACACCGATGTGACGCCCATCCTTTGGGTCAGATTCATGCCAAGGGAAAGTTCAAACCCGTCAACGCCTTCGCCGTCACCGGAAAAAAAACACGCCTTGGGTGATTGTCTTGCACTTGCTTTCCTGTTGTGGCTTCCTACTTTAATAAAATTAGGTGCTGCTTTACGGCCAATGCCAAGTATGCTAAGAAGCCTTCTCCTACGATCATCTGAAACGAATATTCGCTCATTATGACACGCATCGGATTGGGATATGACATTCATCGGTTGGTGCCGGGCCGAAAACTGGTGCTAGGCGGCGAAACTATTTCATTTGAAAAAGGGCTGCTGGGACATTCAGACGCAGATGTTCTGGTGCATGCCGCCTGCGATGCGCTTCTCGGTGCGGTGGGAATGGGGGACATCGGGGATCATTTCCCCGATACGGATCCCCGCTACTGCAACATATACAGCATCGAGCTGTTGACCACGGTCTACCGACGGGTCAGCGAATCGGGAATGGAGTTGGTCAACCTGGACGCCACCGTGTTCGCCCAGGCGCCGCGCCTATCGCCTTACAAAGACCGTATGGTGGCCCGCATGGCTGACGGAATGTCCGTGGACAAACGGAAAATCAACATCAAAGCCACGACCACCGAAGGGCTCGGTGCCATCGGCCATGGAGACGGCATTGCCGCCATGTGTGTGGTTCTGCTTCAAGCCACAACGCCGGAGACCGGCAACTAAACCCATCGGCGAGGTTCTTTAAAGATGGTTATGCGAATCTACAACACACTGACCAAATCAAAAGAGACATTTGAACCGGTGTCGCCCGGTCAGGTCAGGATATATGTGTGCGGCCCGACCGTTTATGACTCATGCCACGTGGGGCATGCCCGTTCGGTGGTGGTGTTCGATGTGGTGGTACGCTACTTGCGGGCCATGGATTTCAAGGTCACCTACGTCCGGAACTTCACGGATGTGGATGACAAAATCATCAACCGGGCAAACTCGGTTGGCATGGATGCGATCCAACTGGCAGAAAAATATATCAGCGAATTCCACCGTGACATGGATGCGCTCAACGTCATGCGCGCCGACCAAGAACCGAGAGTCACGGAGCATATCGATGACATCATCGAGATCATCAGGAACCTGGTGGAAAAAAAGGCTGCCTACCTGGTTGACGGTGATGTGTTTTATGCGGTGGAAACCTTCAACGACTATGGAAAACTATCCGGTCGCAAACTGGCCGATATGGTTGCCGGCAGCCGGGTCGAGATCAACGAGAACAAACGCAACCCTTTCGACTTCGTGCTTTGGAAAGCAGCCAAACCGGGTGAACCGTCATGGCCAAGCCCTTGGGGCGAGGGTCGGCCCGGCTGGCATATCGAGTGTTCGGCCATGAGCAGCCGGTTTCTCGGTGACACGTTTGACATCCACGGCGGGGGCAAGGACCTTATTTTTCCCCACCACGAAAACGAAATCGCACAGTCCGAAGCCGCCCACGGAAAACCGTTCGCCCGATTTTGGATGCACAACGGGTTCGTGAACATCGACAACCAAAAAATGTCCAAATCCTTGAACAATTTTCTGATGATCAAGGATATCCTGCAATCCTACCACCCCGAAACGGTCCGACTGTTTCTGCTCTCGAGCCATTATCGCAGCCCGATCGATTTTTCCGACCAAAATTTGAAAGAATCGGAAAAGGCCCTGGACAAAATTTATGGGGTTCGCAAACGGCTGGATCAGGCGGCCGGGCTGACCGAGGCGAACGGTGAAGAAGCGACCAACAGCGGCTATTGGCCGGCCTTTTGTGAAGCCATGGACGATGACTTCAACACGGCCAAGGGTGTCGGCATCCTGTTCAATCTGCTGAAAGACGCCAACCGGATACTGGATGAAGCGGACCCATCGTCGAAAGCCAAGGATGCCTTGTCATCCATGACCGCTGACCTGAAGCGAATAGGCAATATATTGGGGATTCTCCAACAACCCTGGCAATCCTTTTTCGATCGACGGGTCGACAGTCACCTGGAGACGATCGCGATTTCTGCCGAAGCGATTGAGGCACTGGTGGCTGAACGCGCCGCTGCCCGCCAAAGCAAAGACTGGAAGCGGGCCGACGACATCCGTGATCAGCTGGAACAAGCCGGGATCCTTTTGGAGGATAAGGGTGGCGGAACCCAATGGAAAGTGGCCACTTGATCCCACATGTCAGCTTTCAAGCTCGTATCCGACTTTAGTCCCTGTGGCGACCAGACGCAGGCCATCCATACCATCTCCGAACAGATCCAAAGGGGCACAAAAAGCCAGGTGCTGCTGGGCGTAACCGGTTCCGGCAAGACCTTCACCATGGCCAACATCATCTCCACGGTCAACCGCCCGTCGCTGATTCTGGCGCCTAACAAGACCCTGGCGGCCCAGCTCTACAACGAATTCCGGTCCCTTTTTCCAGACAATGCCGTCGAATATTTTGTCAGCTACTACGACTACTATCAGCCCGAAGCCTATATTCCCACCACGGATACGTATATCCAGAAGGATTCCTCCATCAATGAACTGATCGATAAAATGCGTCATTCAGCCACCCGCAACGTGCTGTCTCGATCTGATGTGGTGGTGGTGGCCAGTGTCTCCTGTATTTTCGGTTTGGGCGCACCGGAGGACTACCTCTCCATGCGCATCGACATCGCGGCCGGCATGGATCTTCCTCGGGAGCGGCTGCTCTATCAGCTGGTGTCCATCCACTACCAGCGCAACGACATGGATTTTCACCGCGGTGTTTTTCGAGTGCGTGGTGATCGGGTGGAAATTTTTCCCGCCTACGAGGAAGACACGGCCGTCCGCATCGATTTTTTTGGGGACGAGATCGAACACATCTTCGAATTCGATCCCCTGAAAGGAACCACCCTCCGGCGCCTTGACCAGATCACCCTGTTTCCTGCCAGCCACTACGTGACGCGCAAATCGACGCTCGAGCGGGCCACCAAAACCATCGTTCGGGAACTGAAGGATCGCGTCGATTATTTCCGGAATGAAAACAAGCTCATCGAGGCCCAACGCATCGAAGAGCGCACGCGCTTCGATCTGGAAATGATCCAGGAAATCGGCTACTGCAACGGCATCGAGAACTACTCTAGACACTTGACCGGCCGCCTGGCCGGCCAGCCACCGCCAACGCTGCTCGATTATTTTCCCAAAGATTTCCTTATTTTCGTGGATGAGAGCCACATCGCCGTGTCACAGATTCGAGCCATGTACAAGGGAGACCGGTCTCGCAAAACAACATTGGTCGACTATGGATTCCGGTTGCCCTCGGCCCTTGACAACCGACCGCTCCAGTTCGAGGAGTGGTCCAGCCGCATCAACCAGATCGTTTATGTGTCGGCCACCCCGGCAGACTACGAACTGTCCGCCTCGAAGGGCCGGGTCGTGGAGCAGATCGTACGGCCCACTGGACTCATCGACCCGGTGGTACATGTGCGTGACGCCAGCAATCAGGTGGATGACCTGTATGGAGAGATTCGGGATCGGCAGCGGCGTGGTGAGCGAATTCTAGTCACCACGTTGACCAAACGGATGGCTGAAGACCTCACCGAATACTATACCGATCTGGGACTGTCTGTTCGATACCTGCATTCCGATATCCACACCATGGAACGCATGGACATTATCCGGGATTTGCGGATAGGCAAGTTCGACGCGCTGGTTGGCATCAATTTGCTGCGGGAGGGGCTGGATATCCCTGAGGTGTCCCTGGTTGCCATTCTGGATGCGGACAAAGAAGGCTTTTTACGATCCAAGCGTTCACTGATCCAGACCTTCGGCCGGGCGGCCAGGAACATCAACGGTACCGTCGTGCTCTACGCCGACCGGATCACCGCCTCCATGAAAGCAGCAATTGACGAAACCAACCGGCGGCGGGCCATCCAGCAGCAGTACAATGAGGTGCACCACATCACCCCGCAAACCGTGCATAAAAGCATTACGGATATATTCGACAACGCCTATCAGACGGCAGAAACCGAATCGATGCAAGTGGCTGAGGCGCCGGCTGTCTTCGATCCGGAAGATGACATCGAATCTGTGGTTCGCGAATTGGAAATCCAGATGCAGACGGCGGCCAAATCGCTGGCCTTTGAGAAGGCCGCCTCGATCCGGGACCGAATCAAGGCACTTCGAAAACGGCTGTTGTTTGAATCGTAAGCATGGTGACCGCCATGGCGCAAACGCCTGACTGTTCGGATTTATCAACCCACCTAACCGGGATCATTGCCGCCATGTCCGAGGGCCCCGGCGTCTACCTGATGAAAGCGGCCGGCGGGGAAATCATCTATGTAGGCAAAGCCATCAATCTGAAAAAGCGGGTGGCATCCTACTTCCAACGACAGAACGCCCATGGTGCGAAAACCGCATTGATGGTCGCCCGGGTGGCGGAAATTGACACCGTGGTCACCGCCTCGGAGAAAGAGGCCTTGATCCTCGAGTCCAACCTGATCAAGCGACACCGACCCCGTTTCAATGTGGTCCTCAAGGACGATAAGCGCTATCCTTCCCTCCGCATTGATATCCATGCCGCCTATCCAAGAATAGAAATCGTCCGTAAAACGCGTAAAGACGGCGCTGTCTATTTCGGACCCTATTCATCCGCCCAAGCCGTTCGGCAGACCGTCAAGCTGATCAACAAAACCTTTCCGCTGCGAAAATGCAGCGATCGCACCCTGAGCCACCGCACTCGGCCGTGCATCCACCATCAGATGGGCCAATGCCTGGCGCCCTGCTGTCTGTCGGTCGACCCGAAAGCCTATCGGGAGATCGTCAAAGAGGTCATCCTTTTCCTGAAAGGGCGCACACCTGAATTGATCAGGCGGATTCGTCGCCACATGCTCAAGGCTTCTGATGCGCTGGAATTTGAAACAGCCGCGGCGCTAAGGGATCGGATGGTTGCCCTGGAAAAAACCTTGGAACGTCAGGTGACCGTAACCACTGATTTTATGGATCGTGATGTGATCGGCATCAGTGGTAACCATGACTTCAGATTGGTGACGGTGATGACCCTTCGTCGCGGTTTTCTCCAGGGCGTCCGGCATTTTGAATTTATTCATGCCGCTCCCGAGAAGGGTGAATTGGTCGCCCAGTTCCTGGCGCAGTATTACCAGCAGGCCCACGCTATTCCTGTGGAGGTGCTGGTACCTGAACTGCCGGAAAATAATGCGTTGCTGGAAGAGACCCTGTCGGAATGGCGGATGAGGCGGGTGAGGGTGCTACGCCCCATCAGGGGTGAGAAACGTCGGCTTCTTGAGATGGCTGAAAACAATTCAGAAAACACCCTTCGCGAGCGGCTCCAGAAAGCGACCGGGGAAGCTGCCGTCCTCGAAGGCCTGAAACGTCGGCTTCGCATGGATCGCATACCGTTGCGCATCGAATGCTTCGACAATTCCCATCTGGCCGGCACGAATCCGGTATCGGCCATGGTGGTGTTTGTGGCTGGGCGGCCCCACAAGGCCGCCTACCGTCGTTACACCACCCGCACGGTATCTTCCCCGGACGATTATGCCAGCATGGCCGAAGTGCTGCGCCGAAGGTACGGGAAGCTCGGACCATCCACGCCTGAACCGGACCTGTTGCTGGTGGACGGCGGAAAAGGGCAGGTGAATATTGCCGTTGCGGTGCTGGGCCGGTTGGGCTTGACGGGGCGGTTTGCCATCGCGGGCATCGCCAAAAAAGACGTGGAAAAAGAAGAGACCCAGGATAAGATCTACCTGCCCAACCGAGCCAATCCCGTCAACCTGGGGACGGACGGCCGTTTATTGTTGATGCTCGAGCAGATCCGGGACGAGGCCCATCGCTTTGCCTTGACCTTTCAGCGTAAACAGCGGGCCCGCAAAATGATAAAATCAGCACTGGACGGCGTCGCTGGGGTGGGACCCAAACGAAAGCGATTGCTGATGAAACATTTCGGGAGCCTCAAAAAAATCCGGGCAGCCACCGAGGATGAACTCAGCAGGCTGCCCGGCATCAACACCGCCTTAGCCGAAGCGATTAAGCGGGGCCTATCCTAATATTCATCATGTTCTTTCAGAAATGGTAGATTGTGGCTCAGATCGAGGCCGCAGGGTTATTGAAACCGCAGGCGTAGCAGCGCTACGTCGAGGATTTAAATAACCCGAGAACGCAGAGCTGGGCCGCAAGATGCCGTTTCTGGATGGACATCAGCCTAGTTTGGCCAGATCGTTCTTAAGCTCCTGAACGGCGGCAGCCGATTTCATCAGGGCGGCCTTTTCATCCTCGGTCAGCGTTATTTCGATCACCTGTTCCATGCCGTTTTTGCCCAGTTTGACCGGCACGCCGATAAACAGGTCGTTGATGCCGTATTCACCCTGGAGATAGGCGGCACAGGGCAGCACCTTTTTCTTGTCTTTCAATATGGATTCGGCCATTTCAACCGCGGCGGAAGCCGGTGCGTAGTAGGCGCTGCCGGTTTTGAGCAGACCGACGATTTCTGCCCCGCCGTTGGCGGTGCGTTTCACCAGCGCATCGATCCGATCCTTGGGCATCAACTCAGTGATGGGGATCCCGGCCACGGTTGAGTAGCGGGGCAGGGGAACCATGGTGTCGCCATGACCGCCCAGTACGAAGGCGTGGGTATTTTCTACGGACACGTCCAGTTCCATGGCAATGAACGCCCGGAAACGGGCTGAGTCCAGAACACCGGCCATACCCAGAACCCGATTCTTGGGGAACCCGGAAGCTTCGAAGGCCACGTGGCACATGGCGTCCAGTGGATTGCTGACGATAATCAGGATCGCGTCCGGAGAGTGTTTGGCGATCTGTTGGGTCACACTTTTAATGATACCGGCATTGGTGCTGATCAGATCATCCCGGCTCATGCCGGGCTTGCGGGGAATACCGGCGGTAATGATCACGATGTCAGATCCCGCGGTCGCTTCATATCCGTTGGTACCGGTTAGTTTGGCATCGTGTTTCTCAATGGGTGCGGCCTCTGTCAAGTCGAGGGCCTTTCCCTGGGGGACACCTTCGACGATGTCCACCAGGACCACATCGCAGAGCTCTTTTTCAGCCAGACGTTGGGCAGCGGTGGCTCCCACATTTCCTGCGCCCACTACGGTAACTTTTTTGTCCATGACATGCTCCTTATAGCGTTAATGGGTTATTATGGCGATATTTCGAATTTGTTCGAGGAAGAAAAAACTTGATAACACACAGCCTGTCAATGTCAATACGTTTGTTTTATAAGAAGTTAGTTCTCAAATGTTGACAATAAAAGGGCAAACAGGATAAAACACCTTCTGTGACAAAACATTAGGTTCATTGGGAATCATTTCACGCCGAATGAGATGAAGAGGGGAAAGAACGGGAAAAGAATCCGTTTTTCAGCCTTTTCCCAGTCCCGACGGGCCGTGGGGGTCAATACCACTGTTAGCGGTTCATCAAAAACAGGATCGTGAATGAACATCAGCCTGCAAATCAAATCCCTGCTGAATGAAGCCGAATTGTACCGTGCCCAGGGACTCTTCCCCGAAGCCAAAGATAAGTACCATGCAGCGTCAGCAATGATCCACAAGATCGACAAGCTCAAAAACAAAGACAGTCTCCTAAAGGCCATTTCGGGTAAGATTCAATCCCTTGAAAAAAAGACGGAGAAGGTCGAAACCGGTCCTTCATCTCCTGAATTATCCGAAAAAGGGCAAAACCTGATCAAAAGCCTGTTTGGTGAAAACGATCTGCAAAAAGCCGTCGCCCTGGCAAAGTTCGGACAATTCGAACGGGCGATCGTCGAACTGGAAGCCTTGCTGAAAGATGACGTGTACCGGGTGGACGCAGGCAAGAACATTATTCGATGCAAGATGGCGATCGCCTCGGTGGACGATGCGATCGACCAATACCATCAATGGCTTTCCGGAGACCTGTTCAACGGCCACCAACTGGAATCCATCAGGACTTATCTTCAACCGATTGTCGACCGGAAAGGCATTGACAAGGTTCTGCCTGTGCCGGAGGGCGAAAGGGATGAAATTGATACCGACGCCGATTCCGGCGGCATTGAGTTCAGCATGCCTGAAGCCGAGGAGGAGATACTGGATATCACCTCCATCGGCATCACATTTACCAGCGGTACCCATAAGGGGAAAATGGTCGAGTTCGATGTCAACTTTCAATCCGGCGGAACATTGAGCCTGATCATTTCGAAAAATGACCAAGGCTTGATCGACGGGTTGAAAAATGGGGACTGTCTGGACGACATCCAGTTCTACTCCCCCATTGCCATGTTCAAGGGGACGGCTGTCGTTGCCAATAAGACACGGATCGATACGGGACCGAAACAGGGTGATTTTTGTCTTGATTTAAAAGTTAAGAGCACTTGACGATTCATCAATGCTGCAGTCAATCTTTAAATACGGGCAATGTATTGCGGCTAAACAAGGTCTCCAGCGCCTACATCATTACATCAGCTAAGGATATTCTTTATGGCCATTTTCAACCTGAAAAAAAGGGAAATCGAGTGTAAGGTCGTATACTATGGGCCGGGTCGGTGTGGCAAGACAACGAACCTCGAGTATGTCTTCAAATCATACAAAAAACAAGTGACCGGGGAGATGGTTTCCATCAATACGGAAGGTGATCGTACCCTGTTTTTCGACTTTTTGCCTATCGGCCTGGGGAAAATAAAAGGATGCGATATCCGTGTGCAGCTTTACACCGTGCCCGGTCAGGTCAAATACAGCTCGACGCGTAAACTGGTTTTACGTGGCGTGGACGGCATCGTTTTTGTGGCGGACTCCCTGGAGGTGCGGCGTGAGAAAAATATGATCTCTCTGAAAGATTTGCAGAGCAACCTCAAGGAGTACGGCAAAAGCATTTTCAAGATCCCTTTGATCATGCAGTATAACAAAAGAGACCTTGCGGATGAAGGCATTCCCCTCATGTCCATTGAACAGATGGACCGCGACCTGAACCGCCAACTGAAAGTGCCTTCTTTCCCGGGCAGTGCCGTTAAAGGAACGGGGGTGGGAGTGACGCTGAAGACGTGTTTGATGGAAACACTGAAATCCTTGCAAAGAGAATTCAAGTGGGCAAAGTAGAGGTCGGTCCTTGCGATGAATAACAGCGTGGCGTTATCGGGAAGCCTGGGCTTCCTGTCTTTGGGAGACATCATTCAACTGCTGGGTTCAAGCGGCAGCACGGGCGTGCTGCGTCTGATCAACCGTTTTGCACCGGATCCGGGATTCATCTATTTTATCGAGGGGAATCCGGTCAATGCCCAAAACGGAGATATCGAGGGTCTCGATGCCCTCTACTCTCTTTTCGGCTGGGTTAGCGGGTCTTTTGAATTCACCCGAGAGGCCATATTGGTCGACAAGCGAATCAACAAAAGCCGAATGGGAATCATCCTGGAAGGCATGAAACTTTTGGATGACGGGCATATCAAGAAGATTGGACCGGCCAATGCCGCCGAGAAAGCGGCCGATAGGGAACGGTTGCTATCGAAAACCGCCATCGTCAAGGGACCGCTCGTAGATTACATGTACGTCGTCGATGAGGAGGACTTCTTCGACGGTGAGCATATCGTTGAAGAGGGAAAGCACGGCAGCTGGATCTGGGTGATATTGGAGGGTGTCGTCGATATCGTCAAAGAGGATGATTCGGGCACCATTCCCATCATCCGTATCGGCGACGGCTGTTTTATCGGCAGTATGGCTTCTTTTCTTTTGCAGGGGCACATTCGCACCGCCACGGCTGTCGCCGTGGGTAACGTCCAACTGGGTGTTCTGGATTCCCAGCGCCTGGCACAGGAATACGCCGGCATGTCTCTGGAATTCAGAACATTCTTGACCAGCCTCGACAAGCGAATGAAGCAACTGACCGACCGCATCGTGGAGTATCATGACGGGAACGTTCAGACCACAGAGATCTTAAAAGACAAAAAGGTGCTCCTCCGGCAGGGAAAAACCGAAGAGAAACAACTTTACGTGTTAAAACAAGGCAGGGCATCCGTGGTGAGAGATGCCGAAAACGGCCCGGTCGTTCTTTGTCATCTTTACAAAGGCGACTTTTTTGGGGATGTGCCTTTTCTGCACCTGGGACAGGAGCCCGAAGGTGCAGCCATTTATGGTTCGGAGAATATCAAAATCGCCAAGATCGAGGCCGTGTCGCTGCAAAAGGAATACAACCGGCTCTCGACGACATTTAAAAACATTGTGGATAACATGGCCACCTGCATGTCTGTCACCGCGGATATCGTCTGCAGATCCCTGGCATCGAAAAAAGAGGTGACTGCAGACAACGACACGCGGCAGGAAATATGAAGGGCCCTATTCGACATCGGTAACCCCTTACCATCGGGACAAAGGTGAACCCCAATGAACGAGAAGAGAAAGCATTCCAGAGTGGACTCCATCTATCTGCTCAACTATGTGAATCTGGATGAAAATGAAAAAGAGATGATGCAAGGCATGGGGCGCACGATTAACGTCTCTGAGTCGGGAATCATGCTGGAAACCCACGTGGCATTCAGCGAGAATGACACGGTGGACGTCGTCGTGGGACTCAAAGAGGATATGGTGACCATCCGTGGAAAAGTGGTTTTTAGTCGGACCACCGATACCGGTCTGCACCAATCGGGCATCCAGTTTCTGACCATTGCAGATGCATCGTTGGCGACCCTTCGCCGCTACATCGATGCATTCAACGCATTGTCCACCCATACATGAATCCAGCCGGGTGCACGTCATCGGTTGAACTGACCGCGATGCCCTGCTGATTTGGCCTAAAAGGAATCCTGCACATGACCCGAGTCGTTCGAGAAACTGACTTTCCCACCCTGAAATTAATTCAACGGGGCAAGGTCCGAGACATGTATGATCTGGGCGATGCCTATCTAATGGTAGCCACGGACCGCATGTCGGCCTTCGACGTGGTCCTGCCTGATCCCATTCCGGACAAAGGCGTCGTCCTTACCCAGATTTCCCTGTTTTGGTTCGACATAATGAATCCGCTGATCGGCAATCACGTGATTAGCGCCGATGTGTCGCGTTATCCTGAATCCTGCCGACCCTATGCCGCGGATCTTCAGGGTCGCAGCATCGTCGTTAAAAAAGCCCAGCCGCTTCCCGTGGAGTGCGTGGTCCGCGGCTACATTACCGGGTCCGGTTGGAAATCATACCGGAAAGATGGTACCGTGTGCGGTATTCGTCTTCCTGAAGAACTGGTCGAATCCGACCGACTGCCAACGCCGATCTTCACCCCGTCTACCAAGGAGGAAGTGGGCAAACACGATATCAATATCGATTTTGACGAGATGGTCGAGCGGATCGGCGCCCCGTTGGCGGAACAGGTTCGAGACCTGTCCCTGGCCATTTACGAAAAAGGTGCACAGATCGCCGGTGAAAAAGGGATCCTGATTGCCGACACCAAATTTGAATTCGGCTTGGTGGATGGACAACTGATCCTCATTGATGAAGTGTTGACCCCCGATTCCTCACGGTTCTGGCCCAGAGACAGCTATGCACCGGGCGGATCACAGAAAAGTTTCGACAAACAGTATCTGCGCGTTTACCTGATTTCGCTGGATTGGGACAAAACGGCTCCCGGTCCCGGGCTTCCCCAGACGGTGATAGACAATACGCGTGCCAAATACGTGGAGGCGTTGACGCTGCTATGCGGCGATAAGCATGGCCTT